>NZ_VCKZ01000029.1 GCF_005889745.1 Actinomadura geliboluensis | reverse complement strand
AGAGGAGTATAAGAGACAGGTGCCGCAGCAGGTACAGCGGCACGCCGATCACGGCGGCGGCGAGCAGGAACGGCAGCAGCCAGCCGAGGACGAGGGCGAGGCCGCCGACGAACGCGACGAACGCGTCCCAGCCGTTCTGCAGGCCGCCGACGAAGCCGCCGCGCTCGTCGTCGTCCTTCTTCGGCGCGGTGGCCTTGGTGACCAGCGTCAGCGTCACGGTCGCGTACTGGGTGCGGTGCTTGAGCGTGTTCAGCCGGGCCTGCAGCGCCTCCAGGTCGGCCTCGCGCTGGGCGATCTCCTGCTCGACCTGGATGACCTCGCCGACGGAGTTCGCGCGGCCGAGCAGCTTGCGGAACGACTCCAGGGCGGCCTTCGCCGACCGGACGCGGGCGTCGACGTCGGCGACCTCGCCGGTGACGTCCTCGGCCTCCTGGGAGAGCGAGATCCGGGTGCCGAGCTGCGTGCCGAGCCGGTTCAGCACGTCGGAGTAGCGGTCGGCGGGGACCTTCAGCGTGATCTGCGAGTGGGGCGGCTCGCTCGAACTGGACTCCTGCTCGACGTAGCCGCCGGCCGACTCCGCCATCTGCTTGGCCTTGGCGGCGGCGTCCTCCACGTCGCCGGCGCGGACCCGCAGGCGCGCCGAGTGCACGACCTCCCGCCCGGTCGGCAGCGGCGCCCGCGCGCCCTTCGCGGTCCCCTGGCGGCCGGTGCTCCCCGCGGTGCCGTTCTCGGCCCGGGACGGCGCCGCGGGGGCCGCCGCGCCGCCCCGGTCCACGGCCTCCGACGTACCGGACGAGTCGCCGCCCCCGCATGCGGCCAGGACCCCGGCCAGCAGCAGGACGACCAGCGCACATGTGACGTTCCTGACGTTCCGCATGGCGCTTGGACGAGGTGGCGCAGATCACCGTTCCGGCGGGCGAATCACGATCAGGCCACGAAGGGGCGGCACGGAGGCGGTGGGGAGGTGGCGAGAAGGCGGCGCGGTGCGGCGCGGCCACGGCCCGTCCCCCGTGCGGGCCGTGACCGCGCCGCGCCGACCGGCCGGCGGGCCGCGTCAGCCGTCGGTGAGGACGACGGGACCGCCGATGTTCACCGACCCGAGCGTCCAGAGGGCGCCGGTGCCGGGGACGACCGCGAGGGCGGTCGCCCAGATGTTGCTGCGGTTCGGCACGGCGGTGGTCGGGACCCGCTCCCACGTCCCGCCGCTGTAGCGGAGCAGGCCGGGCTTGGCGGGCTCGTCGAGCAGGTGCCCGAGCGCCCACAGCGTCCCGTCCTCGCCCTTGACGATCCTGTTGAGCGCGTTGAAGCCGGGCGGCGGCGTGACGCTGCTCCAGGCGGTGCCGTCCCAGTGCACCAGGATGGGCGCGGCCGGGGACGCGGCGTAGTTGGTGCCGACGGCCCAGGCTTCGGTGGGGGAGACGGCCACCATGTCGGTGATGCCGTGGATGCCGTCGTTCGGCTGGTTCACCGGGACCTGAGTCCAGGACCGCCCGTCCCAGTGGTGCGCCTCAAGCGTCCGGTCGTACGGGCCGGGGGTGCTCAGGACCCAGATGTCGTCGTCGGCCCGGATGGTGAACTGGCGCAGGGAGACGTCCGGGAGCGTGGTGATGTGCGTCCACGTGGCGCCCGTCCGGCGGTAGATCCCGCTGTCCACGGTCACCCAGACCCCGTCCGTGCGCGCGTCGACGGTCAGGGTCTTGGACGCGGACGGCAGGGCCACCTCCTCGAACCGCGAGCCGGTGAAGTGGCCCAGGTAGGGGCCGCGCGTCCCGGCGGTCCCGTCGCCGGCCCTGGTGCCGCCGATCCACACGTCCTCCGGGCCGACGGCGTCGACGTCGGAGACCGAGGCGCGGCTGGACAGGTTCTGCAGCTCGTACTCGACCCAGCGCCCGTTCTGCCAGCGCCGCACGACGGGGTTGCCGGGGATCGTCTGCCCGGTCCCGGGGATGGGGCCGGGGATGACGATCTCCCCCTGGAGCCCGCTGATCCAGACGCTGTCGGGCGAGGCGGCGTCGACGTCGTAGAGGTAGTTGTTCGGCCAGAAGAACGGCAGGGAGACCGGTCTGAAGTCGCCGCGGGTCGCGGCGGCCGCCGGGGACGCGAGCCCGGCGGCCAGCAGGAGGGCCGCGGCGGCGGCCAGTGGAGCCTTCCAGGAGATCATGCGTGCCAGTATCCACTGGCAGAGTGTTCGAGATCTTGTCACTTCTCCGATAAAAAGGGCGTCCGGCGGCGGTCCGCGAACCGGCGGTGTGACACGCGCCGCTCCGGCCGCCCCGGTGCGCGATCCGGCGGACCGTCTGGAAGGCTGGAGCCATGACCACGTCCCATGCCGTTGTCGTCGGGGGCGGCATCGCGGGCCTCGCCGCCGCCCGGATGCTCGCCCGGGACGGCGTGCGGGTGACCGTGCTCGAGGGCTCCCCCCAGATCGGCGGCAAGCTGCGCGTCAGCGAGATCGCCGGCGTCCCGGTCGACGAGGGCGCCGAGTCGATGCTGGCCCGCCGCCCCGAGGGCCTCGACCTCGTGCGCGGCCTCGGCCGCGCCGCCGACCTGGTGAACCCCGGCACCGCCTCCTCGGCCATCCTCAGCCGGGGCGCGCTGCGCCGCCTCCCGTCCGGGCAGGTCATGGGCGTCCCGTCCGACCTGCGCGCGCTGGCCGCCTCCCAGGTGCTGTCGCCGGCCGGGCTCGCGCGCGTCCCGCTCGACCTCGTGCTGCCGGAGACGCCGCGCGGCGGGGACGTGTCCGTCGCCGCCTACATCGGCGCCCGCGTCGGCCGCGAGGTCGTCGACCGGCTCGTCGAGCCGCTCCTCGGCGGCGTGTACGCGGGCCGGGCCGAGCTGCTGTCGTTCGAGGCGACGCTGCCCGCCGTCGCCGCCGCCGCGCGCGGGCACCGGTCGCTGATCAGCGCCGTCCAGGGCATGCGGAAGGCCGCGCCCGCGGACGCCGGCCCGGTGTTCGCCACGCTGCCGGACGGCCTCGGCACGCTCCCGCACCTGGTCGCCGACGACATCACCGCCGCCGGCGGGACGGTCCGCACCGGCGCGACGGTGCGCGAGCTGCGCCGCCGCGAGGACGGCTGGCGGCTCACTATCGGCCCCACCCGCGACCCCGAGTACCTGGACGCCGACGCCGTGGTGGTCGCGGTCCCGGCCGCGCCCGCGGCCCGGCTCCTGGAGCCGGACGTGCCCGCCGCCGCGCGCGAGCTCGCCGGCATCGAGTACGCCAGCATGGCGATCATCACGCTGGCCTACCGCCCCACCGCGTTCCCGCGGCTGCCGAAGGGCAGCGGCTACCTCGTCCCGGCCGTGGAGAGCGACCCCGAGCGCGGCGGCCGGGGCGTCAAGGCCGTCACGTTCAGCTCGGTAAAATGGCCCCACCTGCGCGAGCGCGACCCCGGCGTCATCGCGGTGCGCTGCTCCGTCGGGCGGCTCGGCGAGGAGCGCACGCTCCAGCGGAGCGACGAGGAGCTGGCCGCCACCGCCATGGCCGAGCTCGCCGCGACGTGCGGCGTCACCGAGCTGCCCGCCGAGAGCCGGGTGACCCGGTGGGGCGGCGGCCTCCCGCAGTACAACGTGGGCCACGCCGACCGCGTGGCCAAGGTCCGGGCCGCGGTCGCCGGGACGCCGGGGCTGGCCGTCGCCGGCGCCGCCTACGACGGGCTCGGCATCCCCGCGTGCATCGCCTCGGCGCGCGCGGCGGCGACCCGGGTGCTGGACCATCTGCGCAGTCGAGAAGGAGTGGAACATGGCCGATCAGGCGGGCAAGCCGAAGGCACGCGAACTCAATAACGTCATCCGCTACACGATGTGGTCGGTCTTCCGGGTCGCGAAGCCCGGCACGCTCGGCGAGCAGGACGCCGCCGAGGTGCAGGACCTGCTCGACCAGGCCGCGCAGAAGGACGTCACCACCCGCGGCGCCTACGACGTCGCCGGGCTGCGCGCGGACGCCGACTACATGTTCTGGTGGCACGCGCCGACGTCCGACGACCTCCAGGAGGTCTACACCCGGTTCCGCCGGACGGCGCTGGGCCGCGCTAGTGAGCCGGTCTGGTCGCAGATGGCGCTGCACCGCCCGGCGGAGTTCAACAAGAGCCACATCCCCGCGTTCCTCGCCGACGAGGAGCCGCGGAACTACGTGTGCGTGTACCCGTTCGTGCGGTCCTACGAGTGGTACCTGCTGCCGGACGACGAGCGCCGCGCGATGCTCGCCGAGCACGGCAAGATGGCGCGCGACTACCCCGACGTCCGGGCCAACACGGTCGCGGCGTTCGCGCTCGGCGACTACGAGTGGATGCTGGCGTTCGAGGCCGACGAGCTGCACCGCATCGTCGACCTGATGCGCCACCTGCGCGGCGCGAAGGCGCGGCTGCACACCCGCCTGGAGATCCCGTTCTACACCGGGCGCCGCAAGCCGGTCGCCGAACTGGTCGCCGGCCTGGCCTGATCCGGCCCGAGGGCGGGCCCCGCCGTACCCGAGGCACCGTGAGGGCCCGCCGACCGGAGGCCGCTAGAAGTCCGAGCCGCCGCCGAGCCCGCCGTCGTACTGCCGGTCGGACAGGCCGCTGGCCTCGAGGTCGCGGTGGCCGCGCCACCGGCGGCGGCCGAACGCGACCGGCTCCGGGTCGGCGGACTCCAGCACCTCCCGCATCCAGGCGTCCTCGAGACCGGCGGGGCCGTGCAGGGCGAGCAGCTCCGGCGGGGTCTCGACGGGCTCCTCGGCGAGCTGCAGGCGCAGCGCCCGGCCCTGCCGGGTCGGGCGGCGCCGCCGCCGGCCGCGCATCAGCCCCGTCTCGCGCATGGCCTCGCCGATGGCGTCCACCTCCGGCGACGCGGCGACCGCCGCGATCACCTGCCCGAGCGGGCGCCCGGCGCCGGGGATCTCGTCGAGCACCGCCGCCTGGACCGGGTCGGCGTCGCCGTCGCGCCGCAGCACCTCCACCCGGTGCGTCCCGCGGAAGATCCGGATGCGGTGCCGGTCCCGCAGCAGGAGCACGGCGACCTGGGCGACCCGGGTCGGCCCTCCGCAGAGGATGGCTGTCGTGTAGTGGTCGAACTCGTCCATGCGACGTCCCAGTGCGGGGGAGGGGGGTGAGCGGCCCGCTACTCGGCGGGTTCGAGGGTCAGCGAGACCGAGTTGATGCAGTAGCGGTCGTCGGTGGGGGTGTCGTAGCCCTCACCGTGGAAGACGTGCCCGAGGTGGGAGTCGCACACCGCGCAGCGCACCTCGGTGCGGACCATGCCGAGCGAGCGGTCCTCGATCAGGGTGACCTTGTCGGACTCGGCCGGCTCGTAGAACGACGGCCAGCCGCAGTGGCTCTCGAACTTGGTCTCCGACCGGAACAGCTCCGTCCCGCAGGCGCGGCACCGGTACACGCCGACCGTCTTGGTGTCGGTGTACTCGCCGGTGAAGGGCTTCTCCGTGCCGGCCTCCCGCAGCACGCGGTACTCCTCGGGGCTGAGCTGCGCCCGCCACTCGTCCTCGCTCTTGCGGATCTTCTCCATGCCATCGACGGTACCCGGCGGGGACGTTCCGGAGGACTGTCGTACACGTGGGTTAACGTGCAGTCATGGCCTCGCCCTTCATCGAGATCCCGGTCGGGGATCGGCTCGTCAAGGTGACCAATCCCGACAAGGTGTACTTCCCGGAGCACGGCTACACCAAGCGGCAGCTGGTGGAGTACTACCTGGCCGTCGGCGACGGCATCCTGCGCGCGACCCGCGACCGCCCGACGACCCTGGAGCGGTGGCCGGCGGGGGTCTTCGAGGGCGCCAAGATGGCCACCCGCGAGGACTACGCGCGCGGCCAGGCCGGCATGGGCGCGGGCAAGTCCGACGCGTTCTACCAGAAGCGCATCCCCAAGGGCGCGCCCGACTGGGTGCGGACGGCGCGCATCGCCTTCCCCAGCGGGCGCTCCGCCGACGAGGTGTGCCCGACCGAGCCCGCCGTGATCGCCTGGGCGGCCAACCTCGGCACGCTGACGTTCCACCCGTGGCCCGTCCGCAAGGGCGACGTCGACCACCCCGACGAGCTGCGCATCGACCTCGACCCGCAGCCCGGCACCGACTTCTCCGACGCCGTCCGGGTGGCGCTCGGCCCGGCCCGCGAGCTGCTGGACGAGCTGGGCTACACCGGTTATGTCAAGACGTCCGGCAAGGCGGGCGTGCACATCTACGTCCGGATCGAGCCCCGCTGGACGTTCACCGAGGTCCGCCGCGCCGCGCTCGCCTTCGCCCGCGAGGTCGAGCGCCGCAGCCCTTCCGAGGTCACCACAAAATGGTGGAAAGAGGAAAGGGGCGAACAAATTTTCATCGATTTCAACCAGAATGCGCGTGACCGGACGATCGCCTCCGCCTACAGCGTCCGCCCGGCCCCGCACGCCCCGGTCTCGGCGCCGCTGACCTGGGACGAGCTGGCCGACGCCGACCCCCGCGACTTCACCATCGCGACGATGCCGGCCCGGTTCGCCGAGCTGGGCGACCTGCACGCCTCCATCGACGACGCGGCCTTCTCCCTCGACGGCCTCCTCGACCTCGCCGACCGCGACGAGAAGGACCACGGCCTCGGCGACATGCCGTATCCACCGAACTATCCCAAGATGCCCGGCGAGCCGAAGCGCGTGCAGCCCAGCAAGGACACCGATAATCGCGCGTGACCGGCGGGAATGCGCGGGGCCGCGCGATGATGGGAGCGGAGCATCCGGCTGATCGATCCGAAGGCGGCACCATGTCCTCGTTGAACGTCCGGTACCTCGGCGGCCCGACCGCGATCCTGGAGATCGGAGGTGTGCGGCTGCTGACGGACCCGACGTTCGACCCGCCCGGCGACCACCCCGTCGGCGACCGGGCGCTGACGAAGACCATCGGCGCCGTCGTCGGCCAGGACGAGGTGGGGCCGGTCGACGCGGTGCTGCTCTCCCACGACCAGCACCCCGACAACCTCGACGCCGGCGGCCGCGCCTACCTGGGCGGCGTCCCGCTGACCCTGACGACCGAGGCCGCCGCCGAGCGCCTCGGCGGCACCGCCCGCGCCCTGCCGAACTGGGCGCACACCGACCTGCCCCGCCCCGGCGGCGGGACCCTCCGCGTCACCGGCGTCCCCGCGCAGCACGGCCCGGACGGCACCGAGCACCTCACCGGCCCGGTCACCGGGTTCGTCCTGTCCGGGGAGGGGCTGCCGACCGTGTACGTCAGCGGCGACAACGCCTCCCTCGACGTCGTCCGCGCGATCGCCGACCGGTTCGCGCCGGTCGACGTCGCAGTGATCTTCGCGGGGGCGGTGCGGACGCCGCCGCTCGGCGACGCCTACCTGACGCTGACCAGCGACGGCGCCGCCGAGGCCGCCGCCATCCTCGGCGCCGCGAAGATCGTCCCACTGCACTTCGAGGGCTGGGCGCACTTCACCCAGGGCCGCGACACCCTCGCACCCGCGTTCGCCGGCGCCGGACTCGGCGACCGCCTCCACCTGCTCGACCAGGGCGGCGCCGTCGCGCTGTGACGGCCGTGTCCGTGACGGTGGTGTGCTGTGACGGCGGTGCGGCCCGCCGCCCGGCTCCCCGGGCGGCGGGCCGGGCCCGTCAGTAGAGCTCGCGCTCCTGGACGGGCAGGGTGACCTCCGCCGGTCCGCGCCAGGTCGCCGGCGGCTGCGGCGGGGCGACGAGGGCGGCCGGGTCGTCCTCGGCGGCGACCACGGGGATGCTGATCGAGCTGCCGCGCAGATCCACCGTGACCTGCGCTCCCGTGGGGGTCTCGGTGTTGTAGTCGGCGTCCGTCCCGGCGAGGACGAGCGCCAGGCGGTGGCCCTTCTTCAGCAGGTACTCCTGACTGAGCGTCTCCCAGCGGACGGTGTGGTACCTACCCGGCTCCAGCGGCTTCGGGCGGCTCAGCGAGTGGGCGTTCTGCGCGTCGAGCCAGCCGCGGGCGACCACGTTCACCGGGGACGTGACCGTCGTGACCTCGGTCTGCCTGTAGCAGGCGTCGTCGGCGGGCGTGCTCTCGCCGTGGCAGTCCTCGGTGCCGAGGGTCCGGATGCCGGAGCCCGCGCCGAGGTAGTTCACCCGGGTGTCCTCGCCGTAGTCGACGAGCAGCGCCGTGAGGTTGGCGGTGGGCTTGTCCAGCTTGATCCGGAGCCGGGCCTCGGGGGTGCCGGACAGGCGCCCGGTCCGCGGCAGGGGAGCGGACACGAACGCGGCCCGGTACGGCTGCGCGGCCGTCGGGTCGGCGACCATCGCGCTCTCGGAGAGGCCGTCGCCGCGCGGGCCGGGCGCGTCGGTGAACGCGGCGGTCGCGCCCTTGGCGGCCCGCTCCAGGCCGAGGACGCCGTTCGCGCCGGGCCGCAGCACGATGTCGCGGGCGTCGCGGGACGGCCAGTCCCGCTGGGTGATCCACTGGTCCGGGCCGATCTCGATGTCGGCGCGCGGCTCCCGCATGATCCCGTTGGGGATCTTCTGCAGCTCGTGGTCGAACCAGCGGTGCAGGGTCGTCACCCAGGCGTCGCGGCGGGTGTCGAACGGGTCGACGTGGCCGCGCTGCGAAAGCCACACCTTGCGCTGCACGCCGCGCCGCGCGAGGGCGTTCCACCACTCGGCGAACTGGTCGTCCTTGACGTTCAGGTCGTTGACGCCGTGGGCGGCGAAGATGCTCGCCCGGACGCGGGACGCGCGGGCGATCGTGCCGTCCCGGTAGTCGGCGGTCTTCCAGTAGGCGTTGTAGTTCCCGGTCGCGTCGTCCTCGCCCTCGTCGAGGCCGGCGTTGACCTCGGCGCACTTGGCGGGCGGGTCGGTGTCGACGTAGCTCGCGAGCCAGGGCTGCTCGTCCGTCCAGTACTTCACGCCGTTCATCCGGCTGTAGCCGTACCAGCTGCTGATCGCCGAGATCGGGACGATCGTCTCCAGCCCCTCGACGCCGGTCGCGGCGACGCCGTTGGCGAGCGTCCCGTCGTAGGACTTGCCGATCATGCCGGTGCGGCCGGTGGTCCAGGTGGCCTTGGCCGGGGTGCCATCCGCCTTGAACGCCTTGGCGCGGCCGTTGAGCCAGTCGACCACGGCCTTGCCGCCGAGGACGTCGGTGGGCCCGCCGCTGACCGGGCAGCCGTCGGAGCGGGTCGTCCCGACCATGTCCACGGCGAGGAACGCGTACCCGCGGGGGACGAAGTAGTTGTCGTAGTAGAGCGGGAACTTCACGGGGTTCCCGTCGGCGTCGTAGGTCTTCAGCTCGCTCTCGTTGCCGCGGCCCGCGTTGTCGTAGTACGGGCTCTCGTCCGTGATCACCGGGACCTTGAGGCCGTGCTCGGTCTCCTTCGGCCGGATGATGTCGACGTTGACGCGGTCCTTCTTGCCGTCGCCGTCGCTGTCCACACTGGACTCGACGTACACGTGCTCGCGGATCGCGTCCTTGTAGGAGAAGACCGGCTGGGTCACGCCGTCCTTCACCACGATCTTGGGGGACGGCTGGGCCAGCGCCGCCGCGCCGCCGCCCGCGCCCGCGAGCGCCGCACTGGTCAGTACGGCCAGCGTCATCGTCCGCCGGGTCCGTCTCAGGGGTCGCCTGGCCAACCCGCACCTCCGGGAGCTGAGAAAACGATCTCTACGCAGCCACACGCTCCTCGCCGGGCGCGGCCGGGTAAAGGGCGCTGCGCGACGAACTCGGCCCGGATTTGGTCACCTCCTGCCCTTGCGTCCCCCGGGCTGGCCGAAACCGGGGTCTCGGTCCGTCCGAGACGGGGGAGGAGGATGCTCGGCGGTCCTCCGGGCATCCCCCTCCGCATGGGTTGGAGCTATCGGAAAGCAATACGGATGGGACCGTTCCGCATCAACCTGTCCAAGAAGGGCGTCGGGCACAGCGTCGGCGCGCGCGGCGCCCGCTACACGCGGTCGGCGGACGGGCGCCGCCAGGTGACGTTCCGGATCCCCGGGACGGGCCTGTCCTGGCGGCGCTCGCTCGGCCGCCGCCGCGACTAGCGCCCGGCGCGGTTCACCGCCGACAGGACGGCCTCCACCGACGCGGCCAGCACGGACGTGTCGCGCCCCGCGCCCCACACGACCGCGCCGCCGACCCGGCACTCGGCGTAGGCGACGGCCATGGCGTCGCTGCCCGCACCGGTGGACTGCTCGGTCAGGTGCAGGACGTCCACCTTGATCCCGGCGCCCGCCAGGGCGTCGGTGAGCGCGTCGATCGGCCCGTTGCCGGAGCCGGTGCGCTCGCGCTCGTCGCCGTCCACGCGGACGACGCCGGTGAAGTCGTGCCGCGCCGGGCCGGTGCCGGAGGTGCGCCAGCCGGCCACCGACACCGGGCCGTCCGGTTCGAGGTACTCGGCGCGGAACAGCTCCCACAGCTCGGCCGCCGTGACCTCCGCGCCGCTGCCGTCGGTCTCCCGCTGCACGACCCGGGAGAACTCGATCTGCAGGCGGCGCGGCAGGTCGAGCCCGTACCCGGTCCGCAGCAGGTAGGAGATGCCGCCCTTCCCGGACTGGCTGTTGACCCGGATGACCGCCTCGTACCCGCGGCCCACGTCGGCCGGGTCGATCGGCAGGTACGGGACGTCCCACGGCAGCCGCCCCGGCGGCACGCCCGCCTCCTCCGCGAGCCGGGCGTGCCGGGCCATGCCCTTGCCGATCGCGTCCTGGTGCGTCCCGGAGAACGCCGTGTAGACCAGGTCGCCCGCGTACGGGTGCCGCTCGTGGACGGGCAGCCGGTTGCAGAACTCGACCGTCCGGCGGATCTCGTCGATGTCGGAGAGGTCGATCCGCGGGTCGACGCCCTGCGCGTGCAGGTTCAGCGCGAGCGTGACCAGGTCGACGTTGCCCGTCCGCTCGCCGTTGCCGAACAGGCAGCCCTCGACCCGCTGCGCGCCCGCCAGCACCGCCAGCTCGGCGCAGGCGACGCCCGTCCCGCGGTCGTTGTGCGGATGGACCGACAGGATCACCGCGTCCCTGCGCGCCAGGTGCCGGTGCATGTACTCGATCTGGTCGGCGTACACGTTCGGGGTGGCGATCTCGACCGTGGCCGGCAGGTTCAGGACCACCGGCCGGTCGGGGGAGGCGTCCCACAGCGCGGTGACCGCGTCGCACACCTCCAGCGCGTAGTCCGGCTCGGTGAAGTTGAACGTCTCGGGGGAGAACTCGAACCGCACCCCCGGCCGGGCGAGCCGCGCCACGTCGGCGGCACCGTCCAGGATCAGCTGCTTCACCCCGTCCCGTCCGGTACCGAGCACGACGTCCCGCCATACCGGGCCCGTCGCCGTGTACAGATGGACGACCGCCCGGGGCAGCCCCTCGATGGACGCGAACGTCCGCTCGATCAGCTCCCTGCGGGCCGGCGTGAAGACCACGGGCGTCACATCGTCCGGGATGCCCGCCTCGGCCAGGTGCCGGACGAAGTCGAAGTCGGTCTGGCTGGCCGACGGGTAGCCGACCTCGATCTCCTTGAAGCCCATCGCCACGAACAGGTCGAACATCCGGCGCTTGCGCGCGGTGTCCATGGGTTCGGCCAGGGCCTGGTTGCCGTCCCGCAGGTCGACGGGCACCCACAGCGGCGCCTCCGCGACGCGCGCCGACGGCCAGGCGCGCTCGACCTCGGGCACGGGCGACGGCACCCGCTCGTGGACGGACCGGTAGCGGTGGAACGGCATGGAGCTGCCGCGCTGCGGATTCCAGAAGGGCCCGGCCACCGGGCCGGACGGGGTGCGCAGAGTCGGGAAGGTCATGGGGCGTTGTCCTCACGATCGCCGGGACGACCGGCAGCACCGGACCCCGCGGCGGGGTGCCGGTCGGATCAGGCCCCGCCGCGGCGACCGAGGAGAAGCACCCGCCACGACATGACCGCCACCCAACCACACCTCAGCTCCTCAGACAAGCTGAGCGGACGGTATCCTGACCGCCCGCCCACCCGAAGGAACCCGCATGCCACTCGCCCGGCTCCGGCCCAGCCCGCTCGTCGAGCAGGCCGCCCAGCGCCTCCGCGACCAGATCGCGGACGGCTCCTGGCCGGTCGGGACGAAGCTGCCCGGCGAGACGACGCTCGCGAAGGAGCTCGGCGTCGGCCGCTCCACCGTCCGCGAGGCCCTGCGCGCCCTCGCCGGCGCCGGCCTCGTCCAGGCCCGCCAGGGTGCCGGCGTATTCGTCATCGCGGCCGAGCCGGACGAGGACTGGCCCGCCCGGCTGCGCCGCGCCTCCGTCGCCGACGTCTACGAGATCCGCATGATGCTGGAGGTCCGCGCCGCCGAACTGGCCGCCGAGCGCCGCACCGGCGCCGACCTCACCGCCCTCGACACGGCCCTCGCCGCCCGCGACGCGGCCTTCGCCGGCCCCTCCACCGAGGCGTTCATCGACGCCGACATCGCCCTGCACACCGCCGTCGTGGGCGCCGCGCACAACCCGGTCCTCGCCGACCTGTTCGCCGAGTTCGTCCCCGTCCTGCGCGACGGCCTCCTCGACCTGGCGGCCCTGGTCGACGTCCGCGCCTCCGACACCGCCCACGGCCGCGCCGCCCACGCCGCCCTGGTCGACGCCGTCCGCGCCGGCGACCCCGCGGCCGCCGGCGAGATCATCAAGACCGAGCTCGCCCAGACCCTCCGGGCCCTACTCCAGAGCGGCTAGGAGGGGCGGGAGGTCGTTGTCGTGGACGATCGTCAGGCGGCGGGTGGCCCTGGTCAGGGCGACGTAGAGGTCCTGGCCGCCCTTCGGTGACTCGGTGACGATGCCGGCCGGGTCGACGACGACGACGGAGTCGAACTCCAGGCCCTTGGCCTCCTCGGCGGTGAGGACGACGACCGGGGAGTCGAGGGCCTCGGGGGTGGCGCCGACGGCGGCGTCCGGGAGGGCCTCCAGGACTTCGGCGTGGCGGGCGCCGGAGGCGATGACGGCGAGGCGGCCCTCGGCGGACGCGTCGTCGGTGACCAGGGACAGCTCCGCGGCGACGAGGGACGGCAGCTCCGCGACCGGGAGCGCGAGCGCGGCGGGCGGCGGGCCGTCGTCGCGGACGGGCTCGGGCGGCGTCTGGCCCGGATCGACGGCGGCGAGGACGCCGGCCGCCACCCGCATGATCGCGGCCGGGGTCCGGTAGTTGACGAGGAGGCGCTGCTCCCGCCAGCGGCCCGGCACGTAGCGGTCGAGCATCTGGCCCCAGGTGGTGGCGCCGGCGGCGCTGCCGGTCTGGGCGATGTCGCCGACGACGGTGAGGGAGCGGGTCGGGACGCGGCGCATCACGGTGCGCCAGGCCATCTCGGAGAGCTCCTGCGCCTCGTCGACGATCACGTGGCCGTAGGCCCACTGGCGGTCGGCGAGGGCGCGCTGCGCGGTGGTGAGGGGCGGGCCGCCGTCGTGGTGGCGGTCGGCCAGCTCGCTCGCGGAGATCACGTCGCGGGCCGAGAGCAGGTCCGTGGTGCCGGCGGACTCGATGACCTCGCGCGCGTAGCGCTCCTCCTCGGCCCGCGCGGCGGCCGCCGCGCGCTCCCGGGCCCGGTCGGCGGAGTCGTCCTTGCCCAGGTACTCGGCGGCCTCGTCGAGGAGGGGGACGTCGGAGACGGTCCAGGGCGAGCCGGCCGGACGGTGCAGAGCCGCGCAGTCCATGCCGACCTGGGCGCCGACGCGGGCGAGGGCGCCGGGGTCGGCGTAGAGGTCGGTCAGGAGACGCTGCGGGGTCAGCTCGGGCCAGAGCTCGTGGAGGGCCCTCTTGACGGCCGGGTTCTGCCAGAGCTCCTCCTTGGCGAGGCGGAGGTCCGTCTCGTCCAGGAGGGGTTCGTCTTCGGCCTCGTCGATGAGTTCCTGGAGCCAGCCGGGCATGCCGCCGGCCTTCGCCATCTCCTCCAGGGGCTCGTCCATGAGGCGGTCGTACTGCTCGGCCCGGTTGACGGCGAGCGCCTCCAGCATGTCGTGGACGAAGCGCCGCCGCTGGATGTTGTGCGGGTGGCGCAGCGCGCGGGCCCGGTCGCGGATCTGCTCGCACTTCTCGGCGTCCACGACGACGGTGAAGTCGTCGATGTCGAGGCGGAGGCCGCCGGCGGGCACGCGCTGCCGGTCGTGGACGGCGGCCCGGACGAAGTCGGCCATGCGGTGGTCGCCCTTGATGACGGCGACTTCGGGGGTGTCCCTGGCCGTCGCCTTGACGCCGGGGTAGAGCTCGCCGACCGTGGCCAGGGCGACGTCGGTCTCGCCCAGGCCGGGCAGCACCTGCTCGATGTAGCGGAGGAACGTGGCGTTCGGGCCGACGACGAGCACTCCCCGCCGTTCGAGGACGTCCCGGTGCGTGTAGAGCAGGTACGCGGCGCGGTGCAGGGCGGCGACCGTCTTGCCGGTGCCGGGGCCGCCCTGGACGACGAGCACGCCGTGCAGGCCCGAGCGGATGACCTGGTCCTGCTCCTCCTGGATGGTCGCGACCACGTCGCTCATCCGGCCCGTCCGGCCGCGGCGCAGGGTGGCCAGCAGCGCGGCCTCGCCGACGACGGCGCGCCGCTCCGGCTCGGCCAGCCCCTCCAGGTCGAAGACCTCGTCGTCCAGCCGGACGACCTCACGCCGCCGCAGGTGCAGGTGGCGGCGGCGCGCGAGGGTGCCGGGGGCGCCCGGCGTGGCGGTGTAGAACGGCCGCGCCGCGGGGGCGCGCCAGTCGATCAGGAGGGGCTCGTGGTCGGCGTCGCGGAGCCCGATCCGGCCGATGTAGAACGTGTCGCCGGGGCCGTCGGCGCCGCCCCGGTGGTCGATCCGGCCGAAGCACAGGGCGTTCTCGACCGCGTTCAGCCGTGCGAGGCGGCGGGCCGCCTCGTCGGTCGCGACGGCGCTCTCCACCCGCGCCTGGAACGCGGCGCCGCCGCCCGCCCCCGGCCCGTCGCGCAGCGCGGCCTCGGCCTTCGCCCGCTCGGCGTCGAGCCGCGCGTAGATCCGGGACACCCGCGCCTGCTCCGCGCGCAGCGGCGCGGCGGTCTCGCGTTCGGCATTCTCGCGGTCGGGGTTGACAGCGTCCGCTTGACGGAGTCCCATGCTTCGACTACACTCCTATACATAGGGTGAGGTTTGTTGTGCGCAATTCGTAAGTCGCCAGCCTAGCATCCTTTCCTGCCCGCCGGATGATCTTCTGGCCCCGGTCAAAAGATCGTCTTTGTTGGGACGGGCGTCATCCGCACGGTGCCCCGCGGTCACCGATCTTCGTGAGGCTGTCCGGCGATCACTGCCGGACCCCTCCGAAAGGTCGCTCCTCCATGGCCGACTCCGCGCACCCGCTGAACCGGAGAACCTTCCTGGTCGCCGGTGGTCTCGCCACCGCCACCGCCGCCGCCGGCCCGCTCGTCCCGGGCACCGCGCACGCCGCCGCCCCGCGCCCGCGCACCCTGCCCGGCGACCCGTTCACCCTCGGCGTCGCGTCCGGCGACCCCGACGCCGACGGGTTCGTCCTGTGGACCCGGCTCGCCCTGAACCCCCTCGCCGAGGACGGCCTCGGCGGCATGCCCTCGCGCACCGTCCCCGTCCGCTGGGAGGTCGCGACCGACGAGCGCTTCCGCCGCGTCGTGCGGCGCGGCACCGCCGCCGCCCGGCCCGAGGCCGCGCACTCCGTGCACGTCGAGCTGAACGGCCTGCGCCCCGGCCGCGACTACTGGTACCGGTTCCGCACCGGCGCGCACGTCTCCCCGGCCGGCCGGACCCGCACCGCCCCGCACCCCGCGACCTACGGGCCCGCGCTCGCGATGGCGTTCGTCTCCTGCAGCCAGTTCGAGCACGGCTACTTCACCGCCTACCGGCGGCTCGCCGAGGAGCACCCCGACATCGTCCTCCACCTGGGCGACTACCAGTACGAGTACAAGAAGGGCGTCTACAACATCCCTGGCGGCAACGTCCGCGACCACGAGGGCCCCGAGACGGTCACCCTCGCGGACTACCGGCTGCGGCACGCCCAGTACAAGTCCGACCGCGACCTCCAGGCCGCGCACGAGGCCGCGCCGTGGCTGGTCGTGTTCGACGACCACGAGGTCGAGAACAACTGGGCCGACGACATCCCCGAGGCGAACTCCGACACCCCGTCCTACGAGGCCTTCCGCGCCCGCCGCGCCGCCGCTTTCAAGGCGTACTACGAGAACATGCCGCTGCGCCGCACGTCCGTCCCGAAGGGGCCGGACATCCAGATCTACCGGCGCGTCCAGTGGGGCCGGCTCGCCACGTTCCACATGCTCGACACCCGCCAGTTCCGCGACGACCAGGGCTGCGGCGACGGCTACAAGGACTGCCCCGAGGCCACCGACCCGAAGCGCTCCATCACGGGGGACCGGCAGGAGGCGTGGCTGCTGGACGGCTTCCGCCGCTCCCGCGCGCGCTGGGACGTCCTGGGGCAGCAGGTGTTCTTCGCGCAGCGCGACAACACCGAAGGGCCCGTCAAGAAGACCTCGATGGACTCCTGGGACGGCTACGTCGCCTCCCGCGACCGCATCACCAGGGGATGGCTGGACGCGAAGGTGCGCAACCCCGTCGTGCTCACCGGCGACGTCCACGCGCACTGGGCCAGCGACCTGAAGGCCGACTACGACGACCCCGGCTCGAAGACCGTGGGCTCGGAGCTGGTGTGCACGTCCATCACCAGCACCGGCGACGGCAAGGACTCCGACCCCGCCGACCACCCTTTCCTCAAGATCAACCCGCATCTGCGCTTCTACAACAACCAGCGCGGCTACGTGATGACGACGATCGGCAAGGAGGAGATGAAGGCCGACTTCAAGACGCTGCCGACCGTCCGCACGCCGGGCGCCGGGATCTCCACCAAGGCGACGTTCGTCATCGAGGACCGCGTCCCCGGCGTCAATCAGACCTACCTGCGGCCCTTCGCGTCGCCGAAGGCCGCGGCGCAGCCCGACGGCGAGCTGATCGAGCAGACCGTCGCCAACGAGACCCAGCCCTGACCTCCGCCGCCGCCCCGGGACGCGCCCGCCGGCGCGTCCCGGGGCGGCGCGCGCTCAGCGGTCGACGCGCGGGCTCGTCGCCGGGCCGGAGAGGATGTCGGCCAGGTCGTAGGCGACCGGTACCTCGAGCTGCTCGTACGTGCACGACTCGGGCGTGCGGTCGGGGCGCCAGTTGCGGAACCGGGCGGTGTGCCGGAACCGGTCGCCCTCCATCGCCTCGTACGCGACCTCCACCACCAGCTCGGGACGCAGCGCCACCCAGCTCAGGTCCTTCTTGCCCGTCCAGCGGGAGACGGCGCCGGGCATCCGGTCGGCCGTCGCCTCGCTCTGGCGCGCCCACTCGCCCCACGGGTGGGCGGAGAGGTCCTCCAACCGGTAGGGCTGCAGCTCCTCGACCAGCTCGGCGCGCCGCTTCATCGTGAAGGACGCGGCGACCCCGACGTGCTGGAGCTTGCCCGCGGAGTTGTAGAGCCCGAGCAGCAGCGACCCCACGATCGGCCCCGACTTGTGCCAGCGGAAGCCCGCCACCACGCAGTCGGCGGTCCGCTCGTGCTTGACCTTGAACAGGACGCGCTTGTCGGGCTCGTACACGGTGTCGCGCGGCTTGGCGATGACGCCGTCCAGCCCGGCGCCCTCGAACTCGTCGAACCAGCGCAGCGCCAGCTCGTAGGAGTCGGACGCCGGCGTGACGTGGATCGGCGCCTTCACCCCCGCGAGCGTCTCGGTGAGCCGCCGGCGGCGCTCGCCGAGCGGCACCTCGAGCAGCGACTCGCCGCCGAGCGCCAGCAGGTCGAACGCCACGAACGACGCGGGCGTCTCCTCCGCCAGCAGCGTGATCCGCGACGCGGCCGGGTGGATGCGCTGCTGGAGCGCGTCGAAGTCGAGGCGCGTCCCCCTCGGCAGCACGATCTCGCCGTCCACCACGCACCGTGCGGGCAGTTCGCGCTTCACCGCCTCGACGAGCTCGGGGAAGTAGCGGGTGAGCGGCTTCTCGCCGCGGCTGGACAGCTCCACCTCGTCGCCGTCGCGGAAGACGATGCAGCGGAAGCCATCCCATTTCGGCTCGTACAGCAGGTCGCCCTTGGGCATGGTCTTGACCGCCTTGGCCAGCATCGGCGGCAGCGGCGGGCTGATCGGCAGGTCCATGCCCCCATCCTGCGCCACGGCACCGACAGAACGACAGCCCGGGGGTGTTCGGTAACGTGCAGGTCATGCGCCGTTTGCTGCCGGAGCCCGCCGCCGGCGTCGACCCGTACGAGAGCTACGGCGACCTTCCCGGGCTGCGGCTCGGCATGGTCGTGAGCGTGGACGGGTCCGCCACCGACGCCGAGGGCTGGACGGACGGTCTCGGCGGCGACGCCGACTTCCGCGTCCTCCGGAGCCTGCGGGCGCTGGCCGACGCGATCCTCGTGGGCGCCGGCACCGTCCGGACGGGACGCCTCGGCCCCGCCCGCCTACGCCACGATCTGCGCGCGCGCCGCGGTCGGCCACCCGCGCCCATCGTCGTGGTGAGCCGCTCCGCCGACCTCGATTGGACGCTCCCGCTGTTCACCAAGGCCGAGACACCCACGATCGTGGTGACGTCGCAGAGCGGCCGGAAGAACGTGCCGAGTGGCATCCAGGCGGTCGTGGAGGGGGAGGACAACGTCGATCTGCCCGCCGCCATCAGGACGCTCCGCGAAGACCTCGGTTACGAGCATCTGCTCTGCGAGGGCGGCCCCGCATTGGCGACCGCGCTGATCCGGGCGTCGCTCGTCGACGAGCTATGCCTCAGCATTGCCCCGACCCTGCTTGGAAGCCCTCGCCACACCCGCCTCTTGGACGGCCTGGAGACCGAGGTACCGCTCGACCCCACCGCCCTCTACATCGATGAGGGCGTGCTGTTCGTCCGCTACCGGCTGCGGGTGTAGCGCAGGAACAGGAACTCCTCGTCCTGCAGGGCGTGGGCGAGCTTCAACTCCAGCGGGACGGGCACCGGCGGCGCGTCCAGGATCCGGGTCGGGTTCCCGCCGAGCAGCATCGGGCTCAGGGTGAGGCACAGCTCGTCCAGCAGCCCGGCCGCCACCAGTTGCCCGAGCACCGACGGCCCGCCCTCGCACAGCAGCCGCCGGTGGCCGCGCTTGGCGAGCTCCCGGACGGCGACGGCGAAGTCCAGCGAGTCCTTCCCCGCGATGATGACGTCGGCGTGCTCCCGCGCCGCCGCCAGCCGGGCCGGGTCGGCGGACGCGGTGGCCAGCACCATCGTCGGCACCTCGGCCTCGGTGAAGATGGGGGCCTCGAAGTCCAGGTCGAGGCTGCGGGACACGATCGCGATCGGCGGGACGGGGGTGCGCCCCTCCCGGACGCCGTCCCAGCCCTCGCTGGGCTTGACCGGCCCGTAGCCCTCGGCGCGCACCGTCTGCGCGCCGATGATGACGACGTCGGCGAGGCCGCGCAGCAGCAGGAACAGGTGCCGGTCGGCGGCGTTGCCGAGGCCGCCGCTGCGCCCGTCGCGCTGTGCCGCCCCGTCGAGGCTGGCCACCATGTTGGCCCGCAGCCAGGTGCCGTCGGGCGGGTACGCGTAGCGCTCGGCGAGGTCGGCCTCGCCGGGCTCCGGAGACAAAGGGCGCATAGATCACCCAAGCTACTGCACGCGCCCGTCCGACCGGCCGGATGACCGGTTGTGCATCAATCTGTAGAAATCCGTCATGCCGGGAGCGTCCGGAAGCAACACTTGCCCGCGGGGACGGGGACGGGAATTCCACAGAAGGGAGCGGGGGGTGGAGTACGCGGCGCTGTGCGCGTGGATCCTCGCCGCCGCGGCGGGCGGCTACCTGCTGGTCATCTGGTTTCTGAACGGCGGGCGCTCGACGAAGGTGACGCGGTTCCCGGTCCTGGTCGTGGTGGGGCATCCGCTCGCGGCCGTGGCGGGCCTCGCCCTGTGGCTCGCCCACCTGGCCACCGGGGGCGCCGGCTACGCGTGGGCCGCGTTCGCGGTGCTGCTGGTCGTCGTCCTGCAGGGCTTCGCGCTGTTCACCCGCTGGCTCGTCGGGCGGGGCGGACGGCACGCGCGCGGCGCGGAGCAGGCGTTCCCGGCCGCCGCGGTCGCCGTCCACGGCGCGGTGGCGGTCACCACGGTCGTGCTGGTCTTCCTGGCCGCGCTCCAGGCCGCCGGCGCCTAGGGCCGCCTGGGGGCCGCCGCCTAGGGGAGCCGCCGCAGGACGAGGAGGGCGCGGTCGGTGACGCGCACGACGTCGCGGGCCTTGACCCGGGGGCGCTCGCCCACGGTGCCGGGCTCGGCGGTGTCGAGGGCGAACTCCCAGCGCTCGCCGTACTCGGCGCCGGGCAGGGTGAACTCGACCGGCTCCGACCCGGCGTTGACCAGCAGCAGGAACGAGTCGTCGCGGACGCGGCGGCCGCGCGGGTCGGGCTCGGTGATGGCGTCGCCGTTGAGGAACACCCCGAGCGACTTCGCGAAGCCGACGTTCCAGTCCTGGTCGGTCATGCTGTCGCCGGCCGGGGTGAGCCAGGCGATGTCGGCGGCGGCGCCGCTGCCCCGCCCGGTGAAGAACCGGCGGCGCCGGAACACCGGGTGGTCGTGCCGCAGCCGCGACAGGATCCGGACGAACTCCATGTCGTCGGAGTCCTCCCAGTGCACCCACGCGGTCTCGTTGTCCTGGCAGTAGGCGTTGTTGTTGCCCTTCTGCGTGCGGCCCAGCTCGTCGCCGTGGGAGAGCATCGGCACGCCCTGCGACAGGAACAGCGTCGCCAGGAAGTTGCGGCGCTGGCGCGCGCGCAGTTCCAGGACGGCGGGGTCGCGGGTCGGGCCCTCGGCGCCGCAGTTCCAGGAGCGGTTGTCGTCCGTCCCGTCCCGGTTGCCCTCGCCGTTGGCCTCGTTGTGCTTGTGGTCGTAGGAGACCAGGTCGGTGAGCGTGAACCCGTCGTGGCACGTCACGAAGTTGATGGACGCGAACGGCCGCCGCGCGCTGTGCTCGTACAGGTCCGACGACCCGGTGAGGCGGGACGCGAACTCCGGCATGGTCGCGTACGACCCACGCCAGAAGTCGCGGACGGTGTCGCGGTACTTGCCGTTCCACTCCGTCCACAGCGGCGGGAAGTTGCCCACCTGGTAGCCGCCCTCGCCGACGTCCCACGGCTCGGCGATCAGCTTCACCTGCGACACGACCGGGTCCTGCTGGACGAGGTCGAAGAACGCGGCCAGCCGGTCGACGTCGTGCAGCTCGCGGGCCAGCGCGGAGGCCAGGTCGAACCGGAACCCGTCGACGTGCATCTCCAGGATCCAGTAGCGCAGCGAGTCCATGATGAGCTGCAGCGCGTGCGGGTTGCGGACGTTCAGCGAGTTGCCGCAGCCGGTGTAGTCGAGGTGGTAGCGCTTGTCGTCGTCGCGCAGCCGGTAGTAGGACGCGTTGTCGATTCCCCGGAACGACAGCGTCGGGCCCAGGTGGTCGCCCTCGGCGGTGTGGTTGTAGACGACGTCAAGGATGACCTCGATCCCAGCCTCGTGCAGGGCACGGACCATCGCCTTGAACTCCAGCACCTGCTCCCCGGACTGCCCGGACGAGCTGTAGGCGTTGTGCGGCGCGAAGAACCCGATCGTGTTGTAGCCCCAGTAGTTGTCGAGGCCCCGCGCCACCAGCGCGTGCTCGGGCACCGACTGGTGCACCGGCATCAGCTCCACGGCCGTCACGCCGAGGTCGAGCAGATGGTCGATCATCACCGGGTGCGCGAGGCCCGCGTACGTGCCGCGCTGCTCCTCCGGGATGCCCGGATGCAGCCGGGTCAGGCCCTTCACGTGCGCCTCGTAGATGACGCTCTCGTGGTAGGGGACCCGCGGCGGCCGGTCGTCCGCCCAGTCGAAGAACGGGTTGATGACGACGTTCTTCGGCATGTAGGGGGCGCTGTCGTCCTCGTTCAGCGCGTCGGGGTCGGCGAACCGGTAGGAGAACAGCGACTCGTGCCAGCGGACGCCGCCCTCCACGGCCTTGCCGTACGGGTCGAGCAGCAGCTTGGACGGGTTGCAGCGGTGCCCGTCCCGCGGGCTGAACGGGCCGTGCACCCGGTACCCGTACCGCTGCCCGGGCCCGACCCCCGGCAGGTAGCCGTGCCACACGAACCCGTCGACCTCCGGCAGCTCCCGCCGGGTCTCGGTGCCGTCGGCGTCGAACAGGCACAGCTCGACGCGCCGCGCCACCTCGGAGAACAGGGCGAAGTTGGTGCCCGTCCCGTCCCAGGTGGCGCCGAGCGGATAGGGGTCCCCGGGCCAGACCTCCCGCATGCTGTCCCCTTCCGGCCGGTGAATCCTGGTCCCGTCGATTGTCGCCTACCCCGCGCCGATCACTGTGTCACCCGGAGAGTGTCACCCGGGCGGCAGGCGCCAGACGAGTTCGTCGTCGCGGGTCTCGCCGGTCGCGACCATGCCGATCTTGGACGCGACGGCGGCGGAGGCGCGGTTGTCCGGGTGGACGGTCGCCACGATCTCGCCGACGCCGTGGGCGCGGAGCCAGTCCAGCACGGCGCGGGCGGCCTCGGTCGCGAAGCCGAAGCCTTGGTAGGGCATGCCGATGACCCAGGCGACGGACGCCAGGTGCCGGGGCGGGCCCGGCGTGACCGTCGACCCGGCGGAGGCGGGCCCCACGGTGAACCCCGGCGCGGCCGGCTGGACCGTCGCCTGGACGTAGCCGACGGCCTGCCCGTCCCGGACACGCCGGACGATCCAGTTCAGCCACCACTCCTGGTGGAACGGCGCCGGGCCGGCGACCAGGTGCGCGTAGCGGGCGCGCAGCTCGTCCCGGGTGAGGGGCTCGCCGCCGATGTGGCGGTGCAGGCGCGGATCGTCCAGGACGGGCGCCATCTCGTCCGCGTGGTGGACCGCCAGCGGCTCCAGCAGGAGGCGCGGGGTCCGGATGGCGTCGGCGATCGGCCCGTACACCCGCCGATCGTATGCCGCCGGGCCGCCGCCGGCCCGGTTTCAGAGCCGCCGTGTCCAGACGCCGGCCGGGTGCTGCTTCGGGTCGAGCCACAGCCAGGGCTGGGCGTGCCGGAACGGCAGGTCGGTGCCGGGCTGCCAGGGGAACAGCCCGTCCCGGTTGGGCCAGACGACCTGCAGGATCGGCAGCGGCGGGCGCCGGTAGAACGCCACCGCCCCGCGGAACAGGCCGTCGTACCAGCGCGGGTCGACGTCCCGGAACGCGGCCTGCTGCCCCCGGACGACGCCGTCGCGGCGCTCGCCGTCCACCGGGACGCCGCCCCCGGCGGTCTGCCGGCCGAGCGCGTTGAGGACCTCCTCGGTCTCGTACACGTCGCCGCCGAACATCGCCAGCTCGGGCGCGCCGTGGCTGTGCCACAGGCCGATCGTGTACGCCCAGCCGGGCCCGTCGGCGTCGGGCTGCACGAGCACGACGCTCCACCCGTACTGGGTGATGTGGACGATGGTGCGCAGCTGGAAGTTGTCCAGGCGGTCGCGGTCGCCGTAGTCACGGCAGATCACGCAGGTGCACGAGGGGCGGTCGCCGGACATGACCCTCAGTTTACGATCAATCGACCCAGGGTCGGCGCCCGTCGTCCCCCTTTGCCGGTCATCACCGGAACGGCATGTGAGCGGCGCCTTTTCTACGACAGAATGCTCACCACGCGCGCATCGCGCGGGAAGGTCCGCCGCCGCGACCGAAGGGGAGCCCCCATGACCGAATCCATCGACCCGGCCGCGCTCGACTCGGGGATCCCGCACGCGGCGCGCATCTGGAACTACTGGATGGGCGGCAAGGACAACTACGCCGCCGACCGCGCCGCCGGCGACGCCGTGGCCGAGGTGTACCCGCAGATCGTGACGATGGCGCGGCTGTCGCGGCGGTTCCTCATCCGCGCGGTCGGCCATCTCGCCGCCGAGTGCGGCGTCCGGCAGTTCATCGACATCGGCACCGGCCTCCCCACCATGCAGAACACGCACGAGGTCGCGCAGGGCATCGCGCCGGAGTCGCGCATCGTCTACGTCGACAACGACCCCCTGGTGCTCGTGCACGCCCGCGCGCTGCTGGGCAGCACCACGGGGGAGGGCTCCACGACCTACGTCCACGCCGACTACCACGAGCCCGACCGGATCCTCGACGGCGCCCGCGAGACGCTCGACTTCGACCAGCCCATCGCCGTCATGTTCATGGGCGTGCTCGGCTACGAGCCCGACCTCGCGGTGGTCCGAGCCATCGTCGGCCGGGTGATGGACGCGGTTCCGTCCGGCAGCCACCTGGTGCTATGGGACGGCACCGACACGGGCGCGGAGGTCGTCGACGGGGCCGAGAAGCTGGTGGAGAGCGGCGGCGTCCCGTACGTCCTGCGCAGCCCCGAGCAGCTCGCGCGGTGCTTCGAGGGCCTGGAGATGGCCGAGCCGGGGCTCGTCCCGATCAGCGAATGGCGCCCGGACGTCACGCCCGCCCCCATCGACGCCTACGGCGCCGTGGCCCGCAAGCCCTGACGCCACCCTGAGGGTGGGCGGCGGCGGTGGCAGGGGTCAGTCGGCCGGCAGCCGGCCCAGGGCCGCGTAGAGGGAGTCGGTCTGCGGGCCCGACGGGCCATACTCCGGCCGCCACTTCCACGGCCGGGTCAGCCCGGCTCGACCAGCTCGGAGCCCGCGAAGAACGACGCGATCCGCTCCGGGGGCCAGCCGCTCCCGGAAGGCCGCCATGATGCCGGCCGGGTCGTCGTCGTCCGGGAACGCCCGCCCGCCGGCGGCGCCGGCCGGTGAGGCGCTCCCGCCGTTCCCGTCCCCGTCCCCTCCCGCGCCGCTGGTTCCGCTCTCCAGGATGGAGACGATGGAGAACAGCGAGAAGCAGATGCAGCCGAGGCCCACCAGGACGCGGGCCGCGACGAGCACCGCGGGATCGGCCGACTCGAAGAGGAACGCCGAGAGGAAGAGGCAGAGCAGGGCCGTGCCGACCGGGATCAGCGGGACCCGGTTCGCCAGGGGGGCGTCGCGCCGCCAGACGAGCGCGAGCAGCAGCACCTTGCTGAGGATGCTCCAGCAGATGAGGCCCAGCCCGACCAGCACGTAGGCGGCGGCCAGTTGGGTGGACCGGGTGTGCACGGCGATGACGATCAGCGCCCACACGATGCCGATGGCGCCGAGGGCGGCGGCCGTTCCCGGCCAGAGCGTGCGCTCTCGCGGGGTGTAGGTGTTCTGGATCTGCCGCAGGATGCTGGCCACCAGACCGATGAGGCAGGTGCAGACGAGCGCCAGGCCGCTCATCACGTGCCCGGAGGTGAACCGCCCCGCCGCGGCTCCGCCGCCCCCGCCCGCCAGCAGGAGGAGGGCCCACGTCCAGGTGGCGAGGGCCGCGAGCACCGGCAGCGTCGTCAGGATCCGCGCGGTGAGCGGGCTGAACGGCGCCGGCGCGCGCGGCGGCGATCCCTCGGGCAGTGCCGAGTTCTCGCTGATCAGGAGGAACCGGGTGGAGACCGTGGCCACGCAGGAGACGCACGCGCAGACCATGCCGACGCCGAAGACCACATGCCCGGCGACGAAATCGGGCGGCGGCGTCCGGGGGCCGCTGAGCAGGTAGAGCCCGTACCCCGTGGGGACGCAGCTGACCGCGAACCCGAACGCCGGGTAGAGCAGCCGGTCCAGCTCGGTGTAGCGGCCGATGAGCTGCCTGATGATCGTGGCCGCGGTGGCGAACAGGCAGAGGCAGATGGCCGCCAGGAAGATGAGCACCAGACCCGCGACGCGCGCGCTCGGACCGGATGCGTGCCCGAGCACGTAGCCGCCCAATCCCGCCGACACGGCACCCATGAGCACGGGTATGGCTCGGAACAGGACGCTGATTTCGTAGTTCATCAAGCCCCTGAGGAATGGTGGCGTGTCCCGGCCGGATACCCGTGATTTCGGCGCTGGTTTCGTGGTCCGGCGGCGAGCCGGCACCGACACGATTCCCTGGGGCCGACCCGGCAAAGGAGCGTCCCGTCAAGGATCGATCAAGTTAGTGCCGGCTTCCATTTGCCGGGAATCGGCCGCCTGTCCTGGCCTGCGGCGTGCCTTGTCCGTTCGCGACATGCCAAGGTCGTGCTCTCCGGATCTCCTTCGCCGCCTGGAACAATTCACGGGTGCCCGAAGCCCGTGACCACGGACCGCTGCCTCCGTTGCTCGTCCTGCTCACGATCATGGCCGGGCTGGTCGATTCCGTCAGTTATCTGGTACTCGGCACTGTCTTCGTGGCGAATATGACCGGGAACATCATTTTTCTCGGTTTGGGGCTCGGCGGCGGCCCGGGCGTGGTGGGGAAGATCCTTTCGATCGCCCTGTCGGTCACGTGCTTCTGTGCCGGGGCCGCCACCGGTGGGCACGCGGCCTTCAACGGGATCACGCACCGCGGCCGCCTGCTCGGCGCGGCCACCGCCACGCAGGCGTGCGCCCTCGCCGTCACCGCGCTCATCGTCACCGGTCTCGACCATGTCGGCGATCCCCGCCGCCAGGTGGCCATCGGCGTCCTGGCGGTCTCGATGGGCTGGCAGTACGCGATCGTCCGGCGGCTCGAAGTGCCCGACTTCCGGACGGTCGTCGTCACCACGACGCTCACCTCGCTGGTCGCCGACAAGGCCGAGGTCAAGGAGCGGGTCGTGCGCCGGGGCCTGTCGGTCGCGGCCCTGCTCCTCGGCGCGGCCGTCGGCGCCGTGCTCGTCCAGAACGTCTCGATCGCGGCCCCGCTCTGGTGCGCGACCGGGGTGCTGGTCGTGGTCGCGTCGGCCGCCTTCATCACCGCGCGTCGGCCGAACGCCGACACGTGGCGGTGAAGGGCGTCGTAGCGGACGCGGGTCAACCGGCGATTCGTCCGGAACGTCTCCCTTATGGAGCCGTCGCGGGGGAGGCCATGGTCGCCGAACATCAGGTCGCGTTCTTCCTGCGGGAGCTGGATTCGCCCGATCCCGCGCGCCGCGCCGCCGCGGCGAAGGGGCTGAGCCGTGCCCCCGGGCATGCCGGGGAACTGCTCGCCCTCGTCACGGACCCCGCTCCTGAGGTCCGGGCGGCGGCGGCCCTGGGACTCGGCCGGCAGCGGGCGGCGGTGCCGGCCGAGCCGCTGGTGGCGCTGTGCTCGGACCCCGACGCCGAGGTCCGGCGGCGCGCGGTCAACACGCTCGTCCAGCTCGGCGCGTCCGGGCCCGAGGTGACCGCGGCGTTCGCCGGGCTGGTCGAGGACGCCGGACTGCGCAACCGGACGGTCGTCCTCGAATGGCTGCTGCAGGCCGAGGTGCCCGTGCCCGCCGCGTCGCTGGTACCGCTGCTCGCCCACCGCGACGACCTCATCTGGGCGCGCGCCCGGTTCCTGCTGCGGCTGCTCCCCGAAGCCGACGCCGTCTTCGCCGACCTGGCGCGGACCGCCTCGGGCAGGGTGCGCCACATCGCGCTGGACATGCTGGACACCCCGAAGGCAGGTGTTCCCGGCCTGGGCTACGGCGCCCCGGAAGAGGTGCACGTGGCGGCCTGGAAGCGGTTCTGGGAGCCCGAGCCGCGGGTCGTCCGGGCGCTGCTGGCCGCCCTCGTGGAGGAGACCGAGCCGAGAGCGCGGCACAACCTCTTCCGCGCGCTGGCCGGACACCGTGTACCGGACGCCGTCGGGCCGGCGGCGGCCTGGCTGGACGATCCCGCGTGCGGTCCCGCCGCGGCTTCCGCGCTGGGCGCCGCCGGCACCACCGAGGCCATCGACGTGCTGCGGCGCTTCGCGGCGGGACGGCACGACGCCGCACTGCGCCGCGAGGCGTTGCGGGCGCTGGGCGCGGCGGGCGGCATCGCGGAGGCCGAGTGGCTGTACGGGCTGCTCGGCGCACGGTCGGAACCGGTGCGCCTGGGCGCGGCCGCCGGGCTGGCCGCCTTCTTCGAGCGGGCCGGCGACTCCCTGCTCGGCCGGTTGGAGCGGTGGCGCGCGGGCCGCGTCCCCGGGGTGCCGGCCCCGCCCGCCGAGGACGCGGTCCGGGAGCTCGCGCGCCGGTCGGCCGTCCGGCTGGTGCGCGAGCTCATCGCCGACGTGGAGAACGCCGACGCCTACCACAGCGCACTGTGGTCGATCCCGGAGGTGCGCCCGATGCTGCCGCAGCTCCTCGAACACCGCGTCGGGCGTGTGCGTGCCACCGCGCTGTACCTCGCCCGTAAGTTCGGCGGCATCGACCTCGCGACCAAGCTGCGGTTCTTGGACGATCCCCATCTGCCTGTGCGCTCGGAAGTGGTGTCCGACCTCCGGTCGCTGGCGGGGAGCGCGGACCTCTCGCCCGCCGATCGGCGGGCGGTGCGTGCCGGACTCGAACGTGCGCGGGACGACGAGGATTCCTTCGTCCGCGATTGGGCGGCCGACGCCCTGGCGCGCCTCGACCGGTCCGCCGCCGGCCGGACGGCGTGACCGTCCGGGTCTCAGTGCTCGCCGGGCCGGCCGTCGAGTCCCTGCCCGCGCAGCAGGAACCAGGCCGCGACGGCGGCGGCCAGGAGGACGGCCGCTCCGGCGCCGGCGGCGATGGCCAGTCCGTCGACGAAGGACTGGCGGGCGGCGTCCAGGAGCTGCGAACCGGCGCCGGGCGGCATGTGCGCGGCGGCGTCGACGGCCCCGCCCAGGGACTCGCGGGCGGTGTCCGGAGTGCCGGGCGGCCCGCTGAAGCCCCGGTAGGCGCCGGTCACCACGGAGCCGAGCAGCGCGATGCCGAGGGCGGCGCCGAGTTCGTAGGCGGTCTCGGACACCGCGGAGGCGGCGCCCGCCTGCTCCTTGGGGGCGCTGGAGAGGATCACGTCGGCGGTGACGGTGAACGAGAACCCGGCACCGAGGCCGACGACCAGCAGCGCACCGCCGAGCACGGGGTAGCCGGTGGACTCGCCGATGGCGGTGAGCGCGGCGAGCGCCAGGGCGATGGCGGCCAGCCCGCCCGACACCACGGCGCGCACGGACAGGCGCCGGGCCGCGCGCCCGGCGATCAGCCCCGCCGCCACCGCGCCGGCGGCGGCGGGCAGCTCGGCCAGACCGGCCTCCAGCGGCTGCCTGCCCTGGACGAGCTGCAGGTACTGGGAGAGGAAGAAGATCAGCCCGGACAGCCCCAGGACGGTCATCAGGTCGGCCAGCACCGCGCCGCTGAAGCCGCGGCTGCGGAAGAGCCGCAGGTCCAGCAGCGGGACCGGCAGGACCCGCTGCCGGCGGACGAATCCGTACAGGGCGGCGGCGCCCACCAGGCCCGCCGCGAGCGGGCCCCATCCGAACCCGTGCGCGGCGGCCTCCTTGACCGCGTACACGGCACCGACCATGCCGACCAGCGACAGCACGACGCTGACCGGGTCCCACGGGCCGGCGTCCGGGTTGCGCGACTCGGGCAGCAGCCTGGCGCCGACCACGACCAGGACGGCCATCACCGGCAGGTTGATCAGGAACACCGAGCCCCACCAGAAGTGCTCCAGCAGCAGGCCGCCCACGATCGGGCCGACCGCCATGCCGGCGGAGGCGGCGGCGCCCCAGACGCCGATGGCGAGGCTGCGCTCGCGCGGGTCGTGGAAGAGGTTGCGGATCAGGGCGAGGGTGGCGGGCATCAGGGTGGCGCCGGCGACGCCGAGCAGCGCGCGGGCCGCGATCATCAGTTCGGGCGTGGTCGCGTAGGCGTTGAGCACCGATACCGCGCCGAAGGCCGTGGAGCCCACCAGCAGGATGCGCTTGCGGCCGATGCGGTCGCCGAGGCTGCCCATGGACACCAGCAGGCCGGCGATCACGAAGGAGTAGACGTCGCCGATCCACAGCAGCTGGGTGCCGGACGGCCGCAGGTCCTCGCTGAGGTAGGGGGTCGCCAGGCCGAGGACGGTCACGTCGACGGCCACCAGGAGCACGGCCAGGACGAGGACGGCGAGCGCCGCCCACCGGCCGGGCCGCTTCACCGCCTCGGGCGTGCCGGGCGTGCCGGGCGTGCGCAGCGTCCCGGTCACGATCCCTCCTTCCGGGCGGCGCCGCCGAGCAGCAGCTCGACGATCATGTAGGTGATGTCGTTGCGGGCCACGCGGCCCTCGCTCACCGCCCAGGCGCCGGAGGCCAGCAGGCCGTAGAGCGCCTCGGTGAGCCAGGCCGGGCTCAGGTCGAGGCGGAACTCGCCGTCCTCCTGGCCGCGGCGGAACAGCGCGGTCAGCCGGGTGTCGATGCGCTCCCAGCCCTGGTTCATCCCGTCGCCCTCGAAGAGCTGGTTCTCGGTGTAGAGGAAGGCGAGCAGGCCGGCGGACGGCTCGATCTCGCGGACCAGGCGGCGCACGGCGCCGGCCGCCGCGCCCTCGTCCAGGTGCGCCGCCGCCAGGGCGGCCTCGCACTCGGCGATGCCGAGCGCCTCCAGGGAGCGGATGAGGGCGTCCCGCCCGGGGAAGTGGCGGTTCAGCGTCGCCCGGCTGATCCCGGCGGCCCGCGCCACCTCGTCCATGGTCGCGGTGGACTTCCTGGTCAGCAGGGCCGCGGCGGCGCGCAGCACCTGGTCTCGATCGACAGCCATGAGACGATTATATGTCAAATGAGACATCAATGTCTCAAAGGACGCATCGACGGCTCATCCAGCGTCGCGCGTGATCAAGTGGGGCAGAGGCGACGGCCCCGGTGAGCGTCGCGGTTCAGTAGCCGGGGCCGCTGAGGAGGCCGCCGTCGACCAGGATCTCGGTGCCGGTGCAGTAGGCGGACTCGTCCGAGGCGAGGTACACGACGGCGCCGGCGACGTCGTCCGGCTCGCCCCAGCGGGGGATGGGCAGGGCCTTGAAGAAGGCGTCCCCGTCGATGGCCACGCCCTGCGCGACGTCCGGGTCGAGGGCGAGTTCGGTGGCGATGCCGCCGGGGTGGACGGAGTTGACGCGGATGCCGAAGGCGCCGAGTTCCTGGGCGGCGGCCTTGGTGACGCCGCGAACGCCGAACTTGCTGGCCGCGTACGCCGACAGGCCCGCGGCGGCGGCGTAGCCCTCGATGGAGGAGGTGTTGACGATCGCGCCTCCGCCCGCTGCCCTCATCGGCTCGACGACCGCCTTGACGCCCAGCCACGGGCCGACGAGGTTCACGTCGAGGACCTGGCGGAGCTCCTGCTCGGTCATGTCCGACAGCAGCCGGTACCGGAGGATCCCGGCGTTGTTGACCAGCACGTTCAGGGTGCCGAAGCGCTCGACCGCGGTGTCCACGGCGCGGGCCCAGTCCCGCTGCTTGGTGACGTCCATGTGGACGAACTCCGCGCCGGTGTCCGCGGCGAGCGCCCCCCCGCGGTCTCGCAGGAGGTCGCCGAAGACCACCTCGGCGCCTTCGGCGACGAACCGGCGCACGTGGGCCTCGCCGATGCCCCGCGCCCCGCCGGTGATGAGTGCGACCTTGCCGTCCAGCCGTCCCATGGTGCCCTCTTCTCCGCTCATTCCTCGGGTCCGATCCGTACGAGTCCTTCGGCCACGGCGTGCTCGATGGAGGACCGCAGCGCCGCGCAGTGCGGGATGCGCGCGGCGGGCTCGCCGGCCGCCACCCGCGGGGCGAACTCCCCGCAGGTGGCGCCGGCGTCGGTCGTCCACTGCACGCTGGTGTGCGGAGGGCTGTTCTTGCTGACCAGGACCCGGGTCCCGCACGCCCGGCAGTCGACCGGCTGCATGTCGGTCAGCTCCGCAGGGACTCGGGGATCATCGAGAAGGAGACCCCGTTGGCGACGTTGTCGGCGACCTCGCGCCGCCACGTCCGCACCGCGCGGGAGGTGTCGATCTCGAACTCGAACCGGTTGGTCATCTCCGGGGCGACGTCCTCGACGTCCACGTAGAACTGCTGGTACCAGCGGCGGAGCTGGTACACCGGGCCGTCCTGGTCGCACAGGAGGGGGTTGTCGATCGCGGTCTTGTTCCGCCAGATCTCCACGTCCTGCATGAAGCCCAGCCCGACGCCCTCGGCGACCTGCGCGGCCATGGTGTCGGCCTCCTGGTCGGACATACCGGGGAACTTCTTGACGATCGCGCCCCACTGCAGCATGAACGAGCTGGGGCTGATCGGGTAGTGGCAGTTGATCAGCACGGTCTCGACGGTCATCCCCTCGGCCGTGTTCCACAGGTAGTCGATCATGTAGGACGGCCCGTGGTAGGCCGCCTCGGAGCGCTGGTCGATCTTCTGCGTGGCGCCCGGGACGAGCCCGAGGTAGGCGTCGTCGCGGGAGGTGCCGTTGAAGTACTGGGTGGCGACGTGGCCCTCGAAGACGTTCTTGAAGTAGGTCGGCAGCGAGTAGTGGACGTAGAAGAAGTGCGCCATGTCCACGACGTTGTCGACGATCTCGCGGCAGTGGGAGCCGTCCACCCGCAGGGTGTTCCAGGACCAGTCGCTCCACTCGTCGCTGAACGCGCCCTCGATGCGGGGGATGGTCACCTCGGGCGGGGGCGGGTTGCCCTGCGGGTCGTTCCAGACGAAGAGCTGGCGGTTCTCCTCCAGCGTCCGCCAGGCGCGCGTGCGGGCGGCGGGCGGCACCCGCTTGGCGTAGGGGATGCCGGCGCATTTGCCGTCGCCGCCCCAGCGCCAGTCGTGGAAGGGGCAGGCGATGGCGTCCCCCTTGACGGTGCCCTGGGCCAGGTCGCCGCCCATGTGGGGGCAGTAGCCGTTGAGGACGTTCAGCGCCCCGTTCTCGCCCCGGAAGACCACGTGCTTGGTGCCGAACGCCTCGACGGCGTGGGGCTTGCCGTCCTTGAAGGAGTCGGCCGGGCCGAGGCAGTGCCAGCCTCGCGCGAACCGCTCGGGCGGCGGGGCGGCCTCGATGACGCGGTGGTTCATGCCTTGTCTCCTTGCGTGATCGCGGGTTCGGCGGTGGCGGCGATGTGGGTGGCGGCGGCGTAGCCGAAGGTCATGGCGGGTCCGATGGTGGCGCCGGGGCCGGGGTAGGTCTCGCCGGTGACGGCCGCCGAGCAGTTGCCGGTGGCGTACAGCCCTTCGATGGCGGTGCCGTCCTCGCGCAGGACGCGCGCGTCGGCGTCGGTGACGAGGCCGCCCTTGGTGCCGATGTCGCCCGGGACGACCGGCACCGCGTAGAACGGCCCCTTCTCCAGCGGGAGGAGGTTGGGGTTGGGCAGCGTCGGGTCGCCGTAGTAGTTGTCGTAGGCGCTGTCGCCTCGCCCGAAGTCGGCGTCCTTTCCGGCGCGGGCGAACTCGTTGAACCGCTCGATGGTGGCTTCCAGATCGGCGGCGGGGACGCCGATCGCCGCCGCCAGTTCGGCGGGGGTCGTGCCGGTCTTCACGGCGCCGGTCTCGCGCCACCGCTTGGGGAACTTCTGCCCGGGGAACAGGCCGACGATGATGTAGCGCGACTTGGCGCGGGAGTCGACGATCATCCAGGAGTTCATCGCGGGCGCGCCGTGCCGGTACATGCGGTCGACGAACTCGTGGTAGGGCAGCGACTCGCGCGCGTACCGCCGCCCGTCGCCGTCGACGATGACCATCCCGGGGACGGCGCGGTCGGCGACGAGGAAGAACGGCGGGCCGTCGGGGGTGGGGACGGACGGGGCGCCCCAGACCTTGTCCATCAGGTCGACGGCCGCGCCGGCCCGCAGTCCGGCCTGGAGGGCGTCGCCGGTCTGCCCCTCGGCGGCGTGCGTCCACTCGGTCTTCGTGGGCGAGGGCAGGTACTTCTCCCGCAGCGCCTGGTCGTGGGAGAACCCGCCGGCCGCCAGGACGACTCCGCGCCGCGCCCGGACGGCGACCTCGCGGCCGCCCCGGTGCAGGCGGACGCCGGTGACCCGCCCGTCCTCGATGACCAGGTCGGTGAACGGGCTGGACAGCCAGAGCTCGCCGCCCGCCTCGGCCAGCGCGAGCCGGAGCCGGGCCACCAGCGCCTCGCCGAGCGACAGCAGCCTGCGCCCGGTCAGCAGGGCGCCGGCGGCGCGGATGCCGACCCGCACGGCGGTCCGCTTGCCCTTCCAGGTGCGGGTGACCATGTTGAGCTTGCCGAAGTCGGCGGAGGTCATGGTGAGCCCGTAGGTCGGCAGGCCGGCGCGACGCAGCCTGCCGAACTCCGGGCCGAGCTTGCGGCCGTCGACGATGCACGGCTCGACGGACCGGCCCTCCGCTTCCCCGCCCGGGAGCTCCGGATAGTAGTCGGAGTAGCCCGGCGTGTAGACGAACCGGACCCAGCGGGTGTTGTCGTGCAGGAAGCGCAGCATCTCCGGGCCGCGCGCCAGGTAGGCGTCCTTGCGTTCGGCGGGCACCCGGTCTCCGACCGTCGCGTCCAGGTAGGCGCGGGCGTTCTCGGGCGTGTCACGCCGGCCGGCCTGCTCCAGGTACAGGTTGTTCGGCACCCAGATGGCGCCGCCGGACAGGCTCGTCGACCCGCCGAACCGGTCGGTCTTCTCCACGACGAGCGCGGACAGGCCGCGTGCCCGCGCCGTGACGGCCGCGGTGAGGCCGCCCGCGCCGGAACCGATCACCACGACGTCGTACTCGTGCTCCCAGTCCATGTGTCCTCCGGCTAGTGGACGGCGCCGGCGGCGTACCCGCCGCGGAAGTACAGCAGCGGCCCGTGCTCGCGCTGGGCGTGCAGTTCCCGGACGTCGCCGATCACGATGAGGTGGTCGCCGGCCTCGTGCACGTCGGCGATGGCGCAGTCGATGGTCGCGAGGGCGCCGTCCAGGTGGGCGGTGCCGTGCGGGGACCGGGTCCAGTCGACGCCGGCGAACTTGTCGCCGCCGCTCGCGGCGAACGCGCGGCAGACGTCGCGCTGGTCGGCCGCCAGGATGTTCACGGCGAACCGCCCGGTCGCCGCGATCTTCGGCCAGCTGGTGGACGTGCGGGCCACGCAGAACAGCACCAGCGGCGGGTCCAGCGACAGCGACGAGAACGACTGGCAGGCGAAGCCCGCCGGGGCGCCGTCGACGCCGACCGAGGTGATCACCGTGATGCCGGACGCGAACCGGCCGAGCGCGTCGCGGAAGGAGGTCACCCGCCCCACCGGTGCCCCCAGTACGCGTCGGCGGTGATCTCCTTGACCGACCAGGTCGCGTCGTCGACGAGGATCGCGTCGGTGCCGTACTCCACCGCGCCGGTGCCGGGGGTGGCGGCGTAGAAGGAGACCATCTTGTCGTTGGTGTGCCGGCCCAGCGTGGACTGGATCGCGATCTCCCGCTCGAGGAAGCGGTCGAGGCCGCGGCCGACGTCGTCGAGGGTCTCCAGCTCCAGCATGAAGTGGACGATGCCGCCGGGCACCTCGCCGGGGAACAGGCCGAGGCTGTGGTGGCGCGGGTTGCAGCCGAGGAACCGCATCCAGACCAGGCCGTCCTCGGGCCGCCCGCCGGCGAGGGCGGCGGGCAGCCGCATCGAGTCGCGGTGCCGGAAGCCCAGCAGCGCGGTGTAGAAGTCGAAGGACGCCTCCATGTCGGGCGCGGGCAGCACGACATGGCCGAGGCCGAGGTCGCCGGCCACGAACCGGTCGCCGAACGGGGTGACCAGCGGGGTGTGGTCCAGCGCGGGCCCGTGGTACAGCTCCAGGTGGTTGCCGTTCGGGTCGTCCACGTGGAACAGCTCCTCCACGCGCCGGTCGGCGGCCTCCTCCGCGGTGCCCGCCTTGACGGGGTGCCCGGCCGCCTCCAGCCGCCGGACGGTCTCCTGGAGCGCGCGGCCGCTCGGCAGCTCCCAGCCCACCGCGAGCAGCCGCTCGGTGTCGCCGGGCAGGAACACGAGCCGGGCGGCGTGCTCGTCCATCCGCAGGTAGACGGCGTCGGAGCGCGGCCCGTCGGCGGTGGCCAGGCCGAGCACGCCGGTGCCGAAGTCGCGCCAGGCGCCGGCCTCGGGCGTCTCGAAGCGCAGGTAGCCGAGTGAATGGATCACGGGATGTCCTCCAAGGGTGGCGGTGTGTCGATCGGGGGCGCGGCGGGCGTCACATCATCACGTCGGTGACCTCGAGGCCGAGCGCTCCCTGGCCGTACAGGGTCAGGGCCCGCTCCGGGTCGTTGACGGCGTGCACCCGGCCGGCGTGGGCGTCCCGCCAGCGGCGCTGGACCTGGTCGCCCTCGGCGAGGGCGCGGCCCCCGGCGTTCTCGAACAGCAGGTCGACCGCCCGGATCGCGCGGCCGGTGGCGAGGACCTGGTCGCGCCGGGTCCGCAGCCGCAGCTTGAGCGGGAACTCGCGGCCGGCCTCGGCGGCCCGGACGAGGTCCCGAATGTTGCGCTCCATCAGCACCCAGGCCGCGTCGATCTCCCCGGCCGCGGTGGCGATGCGGACCTGCGCGTGCGGGTCCTCGGCCACCTTCTGCCCGCCGTAGGAGACGCGGACGCGGTTCCGGGTGGCCGTCAGGTAGGCGTCCAGGGCGCCCTGGGCGATGCCCACGATCGGCATGCTGATCGTGGTGCTGAACACGGCCGCGAACGGCAGCCGGTACAGCGGCGCCTGGTTCACCTCCTGGCCGGGGCAGCGGCACGCCGAGGTGTCGGCGAAGCTCAGCGTGCGGTGCTCGGGGACGAAGGCGTCCTCGACGACGATGTCGTTGCTGCCGGTGCCGCGGAGCCCGACCGTCCGCCACACGTCGTCGATGCGGTAGTCGGCCCGCGGCAGCAGGAACGTGCGCATGTCCACCGGGTTGCCGTCCGCGCCGCGGACCAGCCCGCCGAGGAAGACCCAGTCGGCGTGGTCGCAGCCGGAGGAGAAGCTCCACCGGCCGCTGACCCGGAAACCGCCCTCGACCGGGGTCACCTCGCCGGTCGGCGCGTACGACGAGCTGATCCGGGTGTTCTGGTCGGCGCCCCAGACCTCCTCCTGCGCCGCGACCGGGAACAGCCCGAGCTGCCAGGGGTGCACGCCGACGACGGAGGCGACCCAGCCGGTCGAGCCGCAGGCCGCGGCGATCTCCCGGACGGCCGCGTAGAACGTCGCGGGGTCGGCCTCGTACCCGCCGAACGCCTTCGGCTGCAGCAGCCGGAAGAACCCCGTCCCGGCCAGTTCCTTGATCGTGGCCTCGGGGACGCGGCGCGCCTCCTCGGCCTCCGCCGCGCGCTCGGCGATCGCGGGCGCGAGGTCGCGCACCGCGTCCAGAACCTGGTCACTCATACTCGCTCCTTGCTGTGATCCCGTGTGAGGCGGCTCACGGGCGGGCTTGCGAGCACGGTAGGCGAGGTGTTCCAATTAGAAATAAGCCTCTTCCCGTTGAGCGGGAAGATCATCTGGCCCGGGGGAGGGGGAGCTCACCTGATGGCGGCACCGGCCGCGGCGTCCGAGCCGCACCTGGAGGCGTCGATGCTGGCCCGCGCGGCCCGCATCCTGTACTCCTTCACCAGCACCACGCCGGAGCAGTCGATGAGCGACGTCGTCCGTCGCACGGGGCTGCCCCGGTCCTCGGTGCACCGCATCCTGGACCAGCTCGTCCAGCTCCGCGCCCTGGAGCGCACGGGGCCGCGCTACCGGCTCGGCCTCGGCCTGCTGGAGCTCGGCGCGCAGGCCGCGCACCAGAACCGGCTGCGCGAGGCGGCGCTGCCGCACCTGCGCTCGCTGCACGAGAGCACCGGCACGGCGGTGCACCTGGCCATCCTGGACGGCCACGAGATCGTCTACCTGGAGAAGATCGGCGGGCGCCGCGGCGGCAGGGTCCCCTCCCGGCTCGGCGACCGGCAGCCCGCGTACTGCACGGGCGCGGGCAAGGCGATCCTCGCGTTCACCGGCGCGGACATCCCGGCCGAGGTGCTGGACGCGGGGCTGCTCCCGCGCACCCCGTACACGATCACCAGCGCCCACCGGCTGCGGCGCGAACTGGCGCGGATCCGCGAGCACGGCGTCGCCTTCGACCGTGAGGAGAGCCACCGGGGCATCGTGTGCATCGCCGCGCCGGTGCGCGACGGGGCCGGGCGGCCGGTCGCGGCCGTCTCGGTCTCCGGCCCGACGGAGCAGATGACGTCGCGGCTCGTGCCGCCGCTGCTGACGGCGGTGCGCGGCCTCTGGCGGACGCTGTTCGTCGCTCCGGCGCGCCCCCGGCCCGAGCCCGCCGCGCCGCCGGCCGCCCCCGCGTCCGGTGCGGCGTCCAGGGCGGCGGCCAGTGCTGCGACAGGGGCGGCGCCCGCCGGATCCGCTCCGGCCGACTGGCCGGACGGGACGCTCGACACCATGGTGGCCTGGCCCAAGTTCACCGAGTGGATCTGAGCGAGACCGGAACCGGCCGGGGCCGACGCGGTCTCCCGCTCATCGGGAAGGTCCCGGGG
>NZ_VCKZ01000288.1 GCF_005889745.1 Actinomadura geliboluensis | reverse complement strand
GATATCGCCGGCACGCGAGACGCCGAGCGACCCGCACGGCCTCCCGGTCGCGCCGCTCTACGGCCAGGGCAAGGGACGCCGGGACGAACCCGCCCCCGAGCCAGAGCCCGCTCCCAAGCCTGAGCCCGTCCTCACGCAGGAGGAGGCCCCTGCCGCACCACAGGCGGGGAAGGACGCGTCCCCCGACGCTCCGTCCCAGGTGGTGATGATGCAGAAGGTCGTGCGGCCCGAGCATGTGCAGCACTACCTGGAGGGCGGCTACGACCTCGTCGCCGGTTACGTCCACCGCCTGCAGGACGTGCGGGAGATCCGGTCCCCCGCCGCGATGATCCGGGCGCTCGGGCTCGTGTACGAGGGGTCGCCCTTCACGCACGCGGACGAGCAGGTCTTCATGATCCGGTGGCCGGCGGTGAAGCCGGCGCTGTTCCGGCGCCCCCTCGGCGGGATCGACGAGTGGAGCATGGGCATCATCCCGGGCGGCTGGGTGATCGAGCGGGCGCCGTTCCCCGGATCGGGGTACGCGCCCGGCGAGGGCCCGGCCATCCCGGAGTTCAAGATCGAGAGCCAGCGGCTGCCGCACGGCGCCGGGCTGTACCGGCTGGACGCGCGCGGCGCCGAGACCCTGGTCGCGGGGTACGACGCCGATCTGCGCAGGTGGCTGGTGAAGCTGCCGGGAGGGCGGGGATGAGCATCCGGCACGGGTTCTACGCGAGCTGGCGCGGCGGCGAGTACGAGGCCAGTCCCGACGGCGAGCAGGTGCGGCTGTACACGGCGAGGCACACGGACGGCTTCCGCCAGGTCTCACCGGACCGGTTCGTCCAGGTGGTGCCCCTGGCCGACGTCGACCGCCTGCAGTACGTGACCACGCATTGCACATGGCGCGGCGAACCCTTCGTGGTGCTCGGCGAGCATGACGGCTGGCTCCGGGTGGAGTACTGCGGCGGTAAGGCCCCCGTGGCGGAGGGTCTCGGTCTGGAGCTGTTCGACCGCGGCGTGTACCAGGCGTGGGCGTCCCGGCACGAGGTCGAGGACCTGCACGAGGAGCCCGTCTGAGCCCGGCGGCGGGTGCGCTCGGTCAGTGACGCGGGATCGGTGGTAGGTCTTGGACATGGCGGTCATCGACATCAACGCCGACCTCGGCGAGGGGTTCGGCATCTGGGAGCTGGGCGACGACCTGGCGCTGCTCGACGTGATCACGAGCGCGAACGTGGCGTGCGGGTTCCATGCGGGCGACCCGCTGATCATGCGGCGGGTGTGCGCCGCCGCGGTGGCGCGCGGGGTGACGATCGGCGCGCAGGTGTCGTACCGGGACCTGGCCGGTTTCGGGCGCCGCGAGATGGACGTGGCCGCGCCCGAACTGACCGCCGAGGTGCTGTACCAGATCGCCGCCTTGGACGGCATCGCGCGCGCGGAAGGCGGGCGTGTGGCCTACGTGAAGCCGCACGGCGCGCTCTACAACCGCGTCAGCCGCGACCCCGTGCAGGCGGGCGCGGTGGCGGAGGCGGTGAGGGCGTACGACCCGTCGCTGCCGCTGCTGACCCTCCCCGGCTCTGCGGTGCACGGGGTCGCCGAAGGGCTGACCGTGGTCGCGGAGTGCTTCGCCGACCGCGCCTACACGCCGTCCGGCGGGCTGGTGTCCCGCCGTGAGCCGGGTGCCGTCGTCCATGACGAAGACGCCGTCGTGCAGCGCGCGGTCAGGATGGCCGTGGACGGAACCGTCGTCGCGGTCGACGGCAGTGAGGTCTCCCTCAAGGCCCGTTCCATCTGCGTACACGGCGACACACCGGGGGCGGTGTCCCTCGCCCAGTCCGTCCGGTCGGCGCTGTCCGGCGCGGGCGTCGCGCTGGAGTCGTTCGCGTGAAGGTGCTGCGGGCGGGTGACGCGGCCCTGCTCGTGGAGACCGGCGACCTGGCCACCGCCCACCGCCTCAACGCCGCCCTCCGGGACGACCTGCCGCCGGGCGTCGTCGATGTGGTGCCCGGCGAGCAGACCGTCCTCGTGATGGCCGACCCGTCGGCCGACCTGGACCGCCTCGCGGCGCGCCTCCCGCACCTGCCGCTGCCCGACGACGTGGAGGGCGACGCCGCCCCGGTGGAGATCCCCGTGGTCTACGACGGCGAGGACCTCGACGAGGTCGCCCGCCTCACCGGGCTGTCGCGGGAGGAGGTCGTCCGGCGGCACGCCGGAAGCGCCTACACGGTCGCCTACCTCGGCTTCTCCCCCGGCTTCGGCTACCTGACGGGCCTCGACCCGGCGCTGCACGTGGCGCGCCGCGAGTCGCCGCGGACGGCGGTCCCGGCCGGGTCGGTGGCGATCGCGGGACCGTACGCGGCGGTCTACCCGTCCCGGTCGCCGGGCGGGTGGCGGCTGCTCGGGCACAGCGGGCTGCGGCTGTGGGACGTCACGCGCGACCCGCCGTCGCTGCTCCGGCCGGGCACGCGCGTCCGCTTCGTCCCCGAGGAGCGTTCTTGATCGAGGTCGTGCGGCCCGGTCCGCTGGCGACCGTGCAGGATCTCGGCCGGCCCGGCCGCGCCCATCTCGGCGTCCCGCGGTCCGGGGCGGCCGACGAGCGCGCGCTGCGGCTCGCCAACCGGCTCGTCGGCAACCCCGAGGGGGCGGCGGGCGTCGAACTCACCTTCGGCAGCGCCGCACTGCGCTTCCACAGGCGCGCCTGGATCGCGGTCACGGGCGCTCCTGCGCCCGTCCTCATCGGCGACCGCGCCCACGGCACGAACGCACCGTGCTTCGTACCGGACGGCGGAACGGTAGAGGTCGGCCCACCTTCGTCAGGGCTCCGCAGCTATGTCGCCGTGCGCGGTGGTGTCGCCGTCGATCGGGTCCTTGGAAGCCGGTCGACCGACCTTCTCTCCGGCCTCGGCCCGGCCCCGCTTTCGCCCGGAGACCAACTACCAGTCGGCGCCGCCGAGGGCCTCGCCGACATCGGCGTGGACGTCGCTCCAGCACCGGCCATGCCGGACACACCCGTGCTCCGGGTACTGCCCGGTCCGCGCGACGACTGGTTCACCGACGACGCGCTGGCCGCGCTGACGTCCACGCCCTACACGGTGTCGCCGGACAGCAACCGCGTAGGGGTCCGGTTGGACGGGCCTCCCCTCGTCCGCGCGCGCGACGGCGAACTGGGCAGCGAGGGGATGGTCACGGGGTCGGTCCAGGTGCCGCCCAGCGGGCTGCCCATCATCTTCCTGGCCGACCATCCGCCCACCGGCGGCTACCCGGTGATCGCGGTGCTCGCCTCGGACGGCGTCCCGGACGCGGCTCAACTCCGTCCCGGCCAGCAGGTCCGCTTCCGCCTCTAGACCGCCCTGCTCAGGGCTAGGTCAGCGAGCCAGAGGCTAGGTCAGCGGGGCCGGGGCGGACCAGTCCAGGTGGGAGACGTCGTTGAAGCCGCGGACGGACGTCAGGTCCCCGAGGCGCACCAGCAGGGAGATCGAGGCGTTGTCGGGGGCGAGGAACGCGAACGGCCGGGCGCCGGTCGCGGCGGCGAGCGCCTGCGCGATGACGCCGCCGTGGGTGAACACCGCGATCCGGCCGCCGGCGTGCGCCGCCGCGAGCCGGGTGAGGCTCTCCTCGACGCGCGCCGCGAAGGCGGCGCCGGATTCCGCGCCGGGGATGACGTCCCAGCGCTCCTCGGCGAACATCCGCTGCGCCACCGGGTCGTTCTCGGCGACCTTCTGGCGGAACAGGCCGCCCTCCCACTCCCCGAGGTGGACCTCGCGCAGGCCCGCCTCGACGCGCGGCTCCAGGCCGAGGCGGCGCGCCAGGGGCGCCGCCGTCTCCGCCGTGCGGCGCAGGGACGTCACGTAGAGGGCGTCGAGCTTCTCCTCCGCGAGGCGCTCGCCGACGCGCTCGGCCTGCTCGCGCCCTTCGGGGGCCAGTTCCGGGTCGGCGTGGCCGTCCACGAGGGGGAACGACCGGTCGGCGCGCGCCGGTGCCGACGCGCCGTGCCTGACCAGAAGAATCTCGGTCGCGCCGTCGGGCGCCTTGTACCGCGTCTGCCGGTACTCGACCGGCTCCTCCCGCTCGTCCACGAACGGCACCCTAGACGATCGCCGCAGCGTGCCCTGCGTCCGGCCCTGTTCAGGAGACCAACGGACCCACGCGGCCGATCTCCTCCTTGAGCGGTCCAGGCGGGACGTCTTCGAAGGCGGTCACGGCCACATCGCCGTCCTGCACCTCCCATACACCCGCCACGCGGCCCTCATGCAGGACCACCGGGGAGATCCAGCCGGCCGTGCGGCTCACCTTGCCGCGATGCTCCGCCGGGACCAGGTAGGTCGCCCCTGTGCCCGCCCCTAGGACGTACTGGTCGAACGCACCCAGCAGCCGGACCGACGTGCTGGGCTCGGTGGCGAGCAGTTCGTCGCGGTGCTCGGCCAGTACGAACATCTGGACGCCGTCCGCCTCCACCGTGGACAGGCCGTCCTCCGCTGCGGCGAACCAGCTCTTGACGTCCTTCTTGCGGCTCGCCTTGCGCATGAGCCAGTTGTCGAACATCTCGGGTGTCGCCGGCCCGTGCGCGGCGAGGTAGGCGTAGACGACGGTCCGGGCGGCTTCGTCCAGCGGCGGGAGGCCCGTCCAGCCCGGCAGCCATCGTTCCGGTGCGGCGAACGTGACGCGGGTACCCTGCGCCGGGCCGTGGCACAGCACGCCCCACCACGCCAGGGGCTTGAGCAGGACGCCCCAGCCCGACCCCAGCACTTCGGCGAGATGCCGTGAGCCGGTCTTGTCGATGACGGCTTCGGACAGTTCCTCCCGTGTCAGCACCTCACCGCCGGCCAGCGCGGCAGTGGCCGCCTCTGCGAGAGCCTCCAGGTCGGCGGGCGTGGCACCGAAAGTCTTCTGCCAACTGGGCTTCTCCCAATGGCGGGTAGTGGAGCACAGCGCGAGGTAGGCGGCGGCCACATCGGCGGGCAGGAGATGCAGGGTGCCGCGCATGGCCCACGTCTTGACGAGGGTCCGCTCGTCCAGGAGCGCCTTGGCCACTGCGCCTCGTTCAGGGTTCCGCTGCCGCAGCGCGACGGCGAGTTCCGCGGCCGACGCCACCTGCGCCTGGACGCCCGCCAGCCGGCGTGCGACATCCACCGCCGACGCCTCGCCCTGGGGCTCGATGTACTGCCGCCGCATCCGCCAGGCGAGAACCTGGGCCCACGTCACCGCTGTCATGCCCCGATTACATCGCAGGCCGCGGACAGAACCGTCCGTCTACCTCATGCCAGGCGGTGGGCGAGGTCGGCGAACGCGTTGCGCACGTCGGCGGGGGTGAGGAGCGTGAGGTCGTCGGCGGTGGCGCGGTCGCCGAGCTCCGCCGCGCGCAGCGCCCGGCACGCGCACGCCTTCTCGTAGATGGAGCGGGCGAAGCGGCCGTTGCCGAACTCGTCGATCCGGCCCGTGCCGCAGACGCGCTGGAAGACGAGGGCGAGGTCGTCCAGGGCGCCGTCGTCCCAGCGGTCGCCGCCCTGCTCGGCGATGAGCTGGGCGATGCGGAGCAGCTCGTCCGGCCCGTAGGAGGGGAACTCCACGCGCACGTCGAACCGCGAGGCGAGCCCCGGGTTGGACGCCAGGAACCGGTCCATGTCGGCGTCGTAGCCGGCGAGGACGACGACGAGCCGGTCGCGGTCGTCCTCGGCGCGCTTGAGCAGGGTCTGCACCGCCTCGGCGCCGAACGCGTCGCCGCCGCCGTACCCCGGGTTGCTCAGCGCGTACGCCTCGTCGACGAACAGGACCCCGCCGAGCGCCGAATCGACGACCTTGTTCGTCTTGAGGGCCGTCGCGCCGAGGTGCTCCCCGACGAGGTCGGCGCGCTGGGCCTCGACCACCTCGGGACGCGCGAGGAGCCCGGCCGCGGCGAAGATGCGGCCGAGCACGCGCGCCACGGTGGTCTTGCCGGTCCCGGGCGGGCCGGTGAAGACGAAGTGGCGGGTCGGCGGGCGGGTGACGAGGCCCTGCTCCTGCCGCATCCGCGCCACCTGGAGCTGGGCGGCGATCTCCCGGACCTGCCGCTTCACCGGTTCGAGCCCGATCATCGCGTCGAGCGAGCCGAGCGCCTCGTCCAGCGTGGGCGTCTCGGCGTAGCCGCGGTACCGCTCGGTGACCTCGGCGAACGCGGTCTCCACGTCCTCCGCGCGGAGGGTGACCAGGTCGTCGGCGCTGGGTCGGGCGGGCGCGGCGGACGCGGAGGCCGCGTCCACGACACGGACGTCCCGCGCGCGCGCCGCCGCCTCAGTCAGCGACCGAACGAACCGCCCGTTGCCCAGTTCGTCGATGATGCCGCGCCGCTCGACCTCCTCGAAGCGCGCGGCGAGCCGCCGCCGGGCCTCCGGGTCGAGCCGGTCCTCGCGGAGCCCGGTGTGGTAGTCGGCGATCCGCAGCAGCTCGGACGGCCGGTAGGACGGGAAGTGCACGCGCGTGCCGAAGCGCGAGGCCAGGCCGGGGTTGGAGTCGAGGAACTCGGCCATCTGCGCGTCGTAGCCGGCGAGGATGACGACCAGGTTGTCGCGGTCGTCCTCGGCCCGCTTGAGCAGCGTCTGGACGGCCTCGTCGCCGAAGCGGTCGGGCTGCCCCTCGGCGGAGTTGACCAGGCCGTACGCCTCGTCGATGAACAGGACGCCGCCGAGGGCGGAGTCGACGAGCCGGTTGGTCTTGAGCGCCGTGGCGCCGAGGAACTCGCCGACGAGGTCGGCGCGCTGGGCCTCGACGAGGGCGGGCTCCGGCAGCAGCCCGAACGCGTAGAAGATCTTGGCGAGGACGCGCGCGACGGTCGTCTTGCCGGTGCCCGGCGGGCCGACGAAGACGAAGTGCCGCATCGGCTTCTCGGTGGGGACGCCGGCGGCGGCGCGCAGGTGCGCCGCCTCGATGGACGCGGCGATGGAGCGGACCTGCCGCTTGACCGGCTCCAGCCCGATCATGTTCTCCAGCTCGGCGAGCGCGTCGGCGACGGAGATGTCCGGCGCGGCGTCCGTGCGGCGCTCCGGCGGCGCCTGCCGCTCCGGGGCCGGTGCGGCCTCGGCGGCCTGCGCGGCGGCCTGTGCGGCCGGTTGCGCGGCCGCGGCGGGGTCGTCCGCCGGTGCACGGCGGTCGGGCCTGCTCGGCCGGTCCTTCTTGTCGGGCTTGTCCGGAGTGGACGGGTTCTTGCGCGGGGCGGGCGGCATGGCGTCCCCCTCCGAGCTCGCCTGTTCCTGGACCCAGCCGGTCTCGTACGCCTCGGCGGGCACCGTGCGGCGGGCCCGGTCCCAGCGGTAGGCGAGGACGGCCAGGGCGGCGGCCCAGCCGGGCGCCGCGCTCGCCTCCGGCAGCGGCTGGGCTACCGCCGCCGTGGCCGCCCCTGCGGCGGCCAGCGTGAGCAGGGTCGTGCGCCAGGGCGTGTACCCGCGCAGGCGGAAGGCGACCACCGCGACGGGCACGGCGAGCACCGCCAGAAGCAGCGTGGGGCTCAGGTACGCAGGGTGCTCGCCGTCCGGGTAAAGCCTGCCCAGGGGAACCAACAGCGCGAGCCAGGACGCGATGACCGCGATGACCGCCATGCCCGTGGGCGAACGCAGCGTCAGGTGGACGACCACCAGCAGCACGATCGCGCCCACCGCCACGCCAAGGACCGGCCCCTCCAGCAGGACGGTGCCGGCCAGGAGCAGAGCCATCAGCAGCAGGCCGCCCAGGAACCGCAGCCCGGGGGTGATCTGGAAGTAGCGCACCCGCAGGCGCTCGAAAAGATCCCGCGCCGCGGCGTCCTTCGCCGGGCGGGAGCGAGACCTGCCGAACAAAGCCATCAAGAGCGAGTAAAGCGCAGGACCGCCCGGAACGGGACTCCCCGTGCGGGGAACGTTGCCTCTCGTACGGCCTGCCTGGGCGCGGCCGAACGCCCCTCGGTACCGAGACCAGGACATTTGTACTGTCCAAAAGTGCGGGTCTGATTCTTCAGCCGACACCGGCCGAATTCGTAACGCCGCAGCGCGTGCGTACCGCTGAGACCAGCCCCGGCGGCGCTGCCATGATGAGGCCCATGCGGATCCTGCGCACGCCAGAAGAACGCTTCACGCAACTCCCCGGCTTCCCTTACGAGCCCCGCTACGCGGACGTCCCGGCCCAGGACGGTGACGGAACCCTGCGGATGGCCTACGTCGAGGCGGGCCCGTCCGACGGTCCCGTAGTGCTGTGCCTGCACGGTGAGCCGAGCTGGTCGTTCCTCTACCGCCGCGTCATGCGGGTCTTGGCGGACGCAGGGCTGCGCGTGGTCGTGCCCGACCTGGTCGGTTTCGGCCGCTCCGACAAGCCCGCCGAGATGACCGACCACACCTACGCCCGCCACATCGAGTGGACGCGCGCGCTGGTGTTCGACGCCCTCGGCCTCCAGGACGTGACGCTCGTCGGGCAGGACTGGGGCGGCCTCATCGGCCTGCGCCTGGTGACCGCCCACCCGGACCGCTTCTCCCGTGTCGTCGTCGCCAACACCGGGCTTCCCACAGGCGACTTCCCGATGCCGGAGACTTGGCTGAAATTCCGCCAGTCCGTCCGGACCGCACCCAAGTTCGACATCGCCCGCAACATCGCCGCCGGATGCCGCACCGCGCTGGCCGACGACGTGCGCGCCGCCTACGACGCGCCCTTCCCGGACGAGTCCTACAAGGCGGGGCCGCGCGCCATGCCCGCCCTCGTCCCGGCCGAACCCGACGACCCGGAGGCGCAGCCCAACCGCGACGCGTGGAACGTCCTGCGCGCGTGGGACAAGCCGTTCCTGGTGGCCTTCAGCGACAAGGACCCCATCACCGGGGCAATGGCGCCGCTGTTCAAGCAGCTGGTTCCGGGCGCGCAGGGCGTCGAGCACCCTACGATCGACGGCGCGGGCCACTTCCTCCAGGAGGACGACGGGGAACGGCTCGGCCACGCGATCGCGGCGTTCATGCGTTCCTGAGGAGCCTCCTTGACCGACCCCACCGGCGCCCTGCCCGGATTCGACCCCGCCCCCGGCGATGGTCCGCACGGTCCGCGCGGGATCCCGCGCGTCGCGGGTTACGAGATCGAGGACGAGCTCCGCGCCGCACCGTCCCGCAAGGACGGGCCGCTCCGGATCGCCGGGGTGGACGAGGTCGGGCGCGGCGCATGGGCGGGCCCCGTCGTGGTGTGCGCCGCCGTCACCGACCTCAGCCCGCCGCCGGCCGTGCCCGGCCGGGGCAAGAAGACCATCGCGCTGACCGACTCGAAACTGCTCACCGAGGCGCACCGCGAGTCGTTCGCCGACCTGCTGCCGGGCTGGCTCGCGGGGCACGCGATCGGCGCGTCGCCTCCCGAGGAGATCGACGAGGTCGGCATGACGGAGGCGCTGCGGCGCGCCGCCGTCCGCGCGCTGGAGGCGCTGCCCGAACGGCCCGACATCGTCCTCCTCGACGGCAAGCACGACTTCCTGGGCCGCCCCTGGCGCGTCCGGTGCGAGGTCAAGGCCGACCAAAGGTCGGTCACGGTCGCGGCAGCGTCCGTCCTGGCGAAGGTCCACCGTGACCGGCTGATGGCGGAGCTGGACGGCGAGTTCCCCGGTTACGGGTTCGCGGACAGCGCGGGCTACCCGTCGCCCGTCCACCAGAAGGCGCTGGAGGAGCACGGCCCCACACCGCACCACCGGATGTCATGGTCGTACCTGGACGACCTCCCCCGCTGGCGGCACCTGAAGAAGCACCGTGACCCGCTCGCCGGGGAAGGCCAGCTCAGCCTTCTGTGACGCCCGTACCGACCCCTGCACGGGCACCGTCCAGGAGTCATCCCCGTCCGGCCGGGTAAGCGCCATCCACGGGAGGTACATGCCATGGATGCCGTTGTGAAGAACCTGTTGCGCGAGTCCGGCCGGACGTTCGCCGAAGAGGCGGGCATCACGCTGAAGGACCAGCCGGCCGCGCTGTTCAAGCTGCTCGTCCTGGCCAACCTGCTGAGCGCGCGCATCTCGTCCGAGATCGCGGTGTCCGCCGCCCGCGAACTGTTCGAGGCCGGCGGCGGAACCGCCCGCGGGATGGCCCGGATGTCGTGGCAGGAGCGGGTGGACGCGCTCGGACGCGGCCACTACGTCCGCTACGACGAGAGCACCGCGTCCCGCCTCGGCGACACCGCCGACCTCGTCCAGGACAAGTACAAGGGCGACCTGAGGCGCCTCGCCATCGCGGCCGAGCGCGACCCGAAGAAGGCCGCCGGCCTGCTCCAGGAGTTCCCCGGCGTCGGCCCCACCGGCGTGGACATCTTCTGCCGCGAGGCCCAGGCCATCTGGCCGTGGCTGCGCCCCCACATCGACGACCAGGTGAAGAAGGGCGCCGAACGGATCGGGCTGCCCACCGACCCCGGCGAGCTCGCCGAGAAGGTCACCGACAAGGATCTGGCCCGCTTCACCGCCGCCCTGGTGCGGGTGGCCCACGACAAGAAGCTCGCGGACCACCTCAAGGCCGCGTGAGCGCCGGTCACAGGCGCACGATGACCTCGTCCACCGGCTTGCGGGTGATGTCGGGCACCATCGCGTCGTCCGCCGGGTAGCCGACGGGGATCACGACGTACGCGCGCTCCTCCTGCGGACGCTCGCACACCTCGTTCAAGAAGCGCATGGGGCTCGGCGTATGCGTGAGGGTCGCCAACCCGGCCTGGTGCAGCCCGGCCAAAAGGAACCCCACCGCGATGCCAACGGACTCCTTGACGTAGTAAGGACGAGGCGTGTCCGGCCCCTTGTGCACTTCGAAGACGACGATGACGGCCGGCGCGTCCTCCAGGAACGGTTTGCGCCAGTCGGTGCCCAGCGGCGCCAGCGCGTCCAGCCACTCCTGGGACGCGCGCCGCTCGTAGAACTCGCGCTCCTCCCGCTCCGCCGCCTCCCGGAGCCGCTTCTTGCGCTCGGCGTCGGTGATGACGACGAACCGCCACGGCTGAAGGTTCGCGCCGCTCGGCGCCGTCGCCGCGGCACGGATCGCGTGCTCGACGACGTCCGGCGGCACCGGGCGCGAGGAGAAGTCCCGCACCGTGCGGCGCAGCGTCATCGTGTCGGCGAACGCCTCGGCGCGCCGTGCCGCCTCCACCGCCGGAACGTCGAAACGGGGCGCGGGAACGACCGGATAAGGCTGAGTGCTCATGTGATCGTTCCTACCGCCGCCGGCGGGCCCGGCACAATCGGCAGCATCAGCCAACGTTCCGGACCCGTTCCGACCACATGCGCCCCCGCGGCGGGCGGACTCAGTCCTTGCCGCGGGAGGCGACCCACTCCAGGTTCCAGGCGTAGGCCTGGTCGACGGCCATCTTCCCCCAGCGCGGGCGGCCGGGCGGCGGCAGGATGAAGCGTCCCTCGCGGCGGACGACCAGCTCGCCGTTCACGTTCTCGATGAGCGCCAGGACGGCGTCGCGGGAGGCGTCCACGCAGTCGTCCATCCGCATGTCGATCGGCGGCGCGCCCACCGGGAACAGCGTGGCGATCGCGTCCAGGCCGCGGAAGTCGTCGGCGCCGTCGTAGATCTCGGCGAACACCAGGATGCGCTTGAAGTCCTTGGTGTGGTCGAGGTTGATGTGGAGGTTCTCGCCCGACTCGATGGCGCCGGTGCGGTCGTCCTTGTCGAGCTTGATGAACGGCGCGCGCTCCAGGGCGCCCATGTCGCCGATCGCGTGGATGATGCCCTTGCGGCCGTCCTGCAGCTCCCAGAGGCAGCACAGGTCGAGGTCGAGGTCGACGCCGCGGCGGCGCTTGCCGAGGCGCCCCTTGGCGACGCCCTCACGGGCGGTCCAGTTGAGGTTGACGCGCATGTGGCCGCCGGTCGCACCGTGCTTGGTGAGCGACACCGACGGCGCGTTCTTGGTCAGGGAGATCTTGCCGCCCTGCTGCTGCGGCGCCGCCCCGGCGGGCGGGGGCGGAGGCGCGTACTGGCCGGGCGGAGGCGGCGCGTACTGGCCCCCCGGAGG
>NZ_VCKZ01000287.1 GCF_005889745.1 Actinomadura geliboluensis | reverse complement strand
CCTCCCAGGTGAGGGGAAGCGGGAGGGGCGCGCCGGGCGGCGCGGCGGTCGCGACGGCGACGGGTTCGGCGAGCGGCGCCGCGAGAGGATCGGGCGCGGGCCCGACCAGGGCCGGGATCGGGTCGCGCGGCGTCGCGGCCGGGTCGAACTTCGGGGTGTCGGGGATGACCGGCGAGGTCTTGCCGTGCTTCGGCCCGAGCCAGCCGCGCCGGCTGGGCAGCGTGATCCCGCTGATCAGGCCGCCGATGAGGACGAGCACGGCGCCGAGGATGAGCCCGGAGGAGGTGCCCGCGCGGAACGTCTCCAGCTCGGCGGCGCTGGCGCCCTGGTCCGGGACGTGGTGGACGAGCAGCCCGACGATCGCGATGCCGAACGCGCCGGACGCCTCGCGGATCACGTTGATGACGCCGCTCGCGACCCCGGCCCGCTTCTCCGGGACGGCCTTGAGCACGTACATCACCAGGGGCATGCCGAGCGCGGCGCCGACGCCGACGAGCATGACGCCGGGCATCAGGTCGGCGTAGCCGTCGCCGACCTGGAGCATGGAGAACAGCACCATGCCGAGGCCCATCAGGGCCATCCCGACGCCGATCGCCGGGCGCGGGCCGAGCTTGGCGGCCATCAGGAACGCCAGCGGGGTCAGCAGGATGATCGCGATGGCGGGCGGCAGCATGACCAGGCCCGCCTCGGGCGGCGAGAAGCCGAGGAAGCGCTGCAGGAACGGCTGCGAGTAGAACATCATGCCGTTGAAGCCGATGCCGTAGAGCATCTGCGACAGCAGCCCGCCGGTGAACACCCGGTTGCGGAAGAACCGCAGGTCGATCATCGGGTCGGGGGCCCAGCTCTCCACCACGATGAAGCAGACCAGCGCGATCACGCCGAGGGCGAAGACGCTGAGCACGGACGGGTCGCCCCAGCCGCGCTTGTTGCCGACCTCCAGCGCGTAGATGAACGCGAACAGCATGGTCGCGGAGATCAGCACGCCGGGCAGGTCGATGCGGGCGTGCGTGTTCTCGCCCTTCCCGGTGAGGGTGACGAGGCCGAGCAGGATCACCAGGATGCCGGGCACGATGTTGATCAGGAAGATCCAGCCCCAGTGCCAGTGCTGGACGATGATCCCGCCGATGGTGGGGCCGAGCGCGGTCGCGCCGGACGCGGCGCCGATGAAGATGATGTTGCCGATGGAGCGCTGCTTGTCGGTGCGCCCGACGGTGACCATGACCTGCGTGGCGGGCAGCGCGAGCGCGGCGCCGGCGCCCTGCACGATGCGGGCGAGGATCAGCACCTCGGAGGTCTGCGCCAGGCCGCACACGGCGGACGCTGCGGTGAACACGACCATGCCGGTGGTGAACGTCACCCGGCAGCCGAAGACGTCGGTGAGCCGCCCGCCCGTGATCATCAGGCAGGAGAACATCAGGATGTACCCGGTGGCGACCCAGTCCTTGGCCGAGGACGACATGTCGAGGTCGTCCATGATCGTGGGCAGCGCCGTGAAGACCACCGTGTTGTCCATGGTGGTCATGAACGCGCTGACGGCCACCACCGCCAGTGCCCATCGGTACCGGCCCCGGGTCAAGAGTCCGTACGGCGGGGGTCCCCGGACCGCCGGGAAATCCGCCGCTTCCCCCTAAAAGCAGTCGTCGCTATTGTTACTATTGGTTGGCGCTCCGTTACTCAGCCCTGACATCTGCCGGGCGAACTCAACTATCCCATCAGGCCACATTGGTTACTGCCGAGTCTTGTCATCACCGTGACAAGACCTCGATGAGAAAAGTGGTCTGGGTGCGCATCGTGAGCCGGTCAGTGTGGGACAAAGTGGTCCCTCCGCTTCGATGAACGATCCCGGTTTCATGGGGGGAACCCACCGCATGCAGAGCAACGATCGTTCCGGAGCCGCGCGGGAGACCCCGCAGGACGAGACTCGGATCACTGGGAATTCGATTCGCCGGCATCTGATCGAGCAGATCGCGCGCCGCTCCCGGACCACCGCCGCCGACATCGACCCCGACCGTCCGCTGGAGGAGTTCGGGCTGGCGTCCCGGGACGCGGTCGCGATCGCCGGCGAGCTGGAGCAGCTGCTCGGCCGGTCCCTGCCGGCGACGCTCGTCTGGGAGCACCCCACGATCAACAAGCTCTCCGTCGCGCTGGCCGGCGGCGCCCCCGCCGCCCCCGCCGCGCCGGTGCCGGCGCCCGCCCGGGGGGCCGCGAACGATGAGCCGATCGCCGTCGTCGGCATCGGCTGCCGCTTCCCCGGCGGCGACCGCGACCTGACCGGCCCCGCCGACTACTGGCGCTTCCTGACCGGGCGCGGCGACGCGATCCGCGAGGTGCCGGACGGCCGCTGGGACCCGTTCGACGACGGCTCCCCCGAGGTCGGCGACCTGCTCGGCAGGACGACCCGGCTCGGCGGGTTCCTCGACGACCTCGCCGGGTTCGACGCGCAGTTCTTCGGCATCACGCCGCGCGAGGCCGCCGTCATGGACCCGCAGCAGCGGCTCGTCCTGGAAGTGGCGTGGGAGGCGTTCGAGCACGCGGGCATCGGCCCGGCGTCGCTGCGCGGCAGCCGCACCGGCGTGTTCGTCGGGGTGTCGGCGCCGGAGTACGCGGCGTTCACCGCCTCCGACCTGGCGTCGCTGGAGCCGTTCACGGCGACCGGTGCCGCGCTCAGCATCATCGCGAACCGGCTGTCGTACCTGCTCGACCTGCGCGGCCCCAGCATGATCGTCGACACGGCGTGCTCGTCGTCGCTGGTGTCCACGCATCTCGCCGTGCAGGCGCTGCGCAGCGGCGAGGCGGACGTGGCGCTCGCGGGCGGGGTGAACCTGCTGCTGTCGCCGACCGTCACGATGACGTTCGACCTCGCCGGCGGGACGGCGGCGGACGGGCACTGCAAGGCGTTCGACGCGTCCGCCGACGGCATGGTCCGCGCGGAGGGCTGCGGCGCCGTCGTGTTGAAGCGGCTGTCGGACGCGCAGCGCGACGGCGACCGGATCCTCGCGGTCGTGCGGGGCTCCGGCGTCAACTCCGACGGCCGCTCGAACGGCCTCGTCGCGCCGAACTCCGACGCGCAGCGCGCCCTGCTCCGCGACGTGTACGCGGGCGCGGGCATCGACACGCGGGAGGTCGACTACGTCGAGGCGCACGGGACGGGCACGTTCCTCGGCGATCCGATCGAGGCGAAGGCGGTCGGCGAGGTCCTCGGCGCGGGACGCGACGCCGCCGCGCCGCTGCTGCTCGGCTCCGCGAAGTCGAACCTCGGCCACATGGAGTCGGCGGCGGGCATCGCCGGGCTCATCAAGGCCGTCCTCGCGCTGCACCACCGGGTCATCCCGGCCAGCGCGCACTACAAGGAGCCGAACCCGCACATCCCGTTCGACGAACTGCACCTGTCGGTCGTCGCGGACGAGACCCCGTGGCCCGAGAGGGGCCACCCGGCGCGCGCGGGCGTGTCCGGGTTCGGCTTCGGCGGGACGAACGCGCACGTCATCCTGGAGGAGGCGCCCGCGCAGGAGACGACCGTGCAGCCGGCCGTCGTCCGGACGTTCCCGCTGTCCGACACGAGCGACGACCGCGTCCGCGACCACGCGGCACTGCTGGCCGAGTGGCTCTCGGACCGCGACGACGTGAAGCTCGCCGACGTCGCCCGCACCCTGCACCGTCGCGCCGGCCGCGGCCGGGCCCGCGCCGCCGTCTCCGCCCGCGACCGCGCCGGGTTCGTCGAAGGGCTGACCGCTCTCGCCGAAGGACGTCCCCACCCCGGTGTCGTCACGGGTTCGGCGCTCGGCGTTCCCGGCCGTCCGGTGTGGGTCTTCTCCGGGTACGGCGCGCAGCGCGCGGGCATGGCGCAGCGCCTCCTTGAGGAGGAGCCCGCGTTCGCCGAGGCGATCGACGACCTCGACGGCCTCTTCGCCGAGGAGGGCGGCCCCGACCTGTGGTCGCTGCTCGAAGAGGGCCGCAAGCCGGACGGCCCCGCCGACGCCATGCCGGTGCTGTTCGCGATCCAGCTCGGGCTGGCCCGCATGTGGAAGTCGTACGGCGTCACGCCGGGCGCGGTCGTCGGCCACTCGATGGGCGAGGTCGCGGCGGCCGTCGTCGCCGGGGCGCTCACGACCGAGGACGGCGTCCGCGTGATCTGCCGCCGGTCCCGGCTGCTGACGCGGCTCGTCGGCGGCGGCGCGATGGCGGTGCTCGGCGCGTCCGCCGAGGAGGTCGCGCGGCTCGCGGACGGCCTGCCCGAGGTGTACGCGGCCGTCCACTCGTCCCCGAAGCAGACGGTCGTGACCGGCGACGCCGACCAGGTCGCCGAGGTCGTGAAGCGCGCCGAGGCCGAGGGGCGGCTCGCCCGGATGGTGCAGGCCGAGGGCGCCGGGCACTCCCCGCAGGTCGACCCGCTGCTGCCCGAGCTGCGCGAACTCCTCGCCGAGGTCGGCGCGGAGCGCGGCACCCCGCTCGCCGACGACATCAAGCTCTACACCACTGCCCTCGACGACCCGCGCACCTACCTCGGCTCCGACGCGGCGCTCGGCGTCGACCACTGGGCCGCGAACCTGCGCAACGCGGTGCGGCTCACCGACGCCGTGTCCGCCGCCGCCGAGGACGGCTTCCGGACGTTCGTCGAGGTCAACGCGCACCCGATCCTCGCCCACGCGGTCGGCGAGACCCTCGAAGGGACGGGCGCGCTCGTCACCCACACGCTCAAGCGCGCCCGCAAGGGCGAGGAGACCGACGACACGCTGACGTTCCACGCGCAGCTCGCGACCCTCGCCGCCCACGGCCTCAAGGTCGCCGTCCCGGCGGACGGGGGCGTCGTCGACGTCCCGCAGTCGCCGTGGCGGCACGAGCGGCACTGGGTCGACCTGTCGTCCCGCGCGTCCGGCAGGAGCGACGAGCACCCGCTGCTCGGCGCGCACGTCGAGCTGCCCGGCGAGGACCGGCACGCCTGGCGCGCCGACGTCGGCACGGCCGCGCAGCCGTGGCTGGACGGCCTGGCCGTGCACGGCCTGCGCGCGCTGCCGGTCGCCGCGTTCGCGGAGATGGCGCTCGCCGCCGGCGCGACCGCGCTCGGCACCGAGGACGTCCGCGTCAACAGCCTGTGGATGGAGCGGCCGCTCGCGCTCGCCGACCACACCACCGTCACCACCACGTTCACCGAGGCCGAGCAGCGGGTGGAGATCCACGCGCTGACCCCGGCGGGCACCTGGGCGCGGCTGGCCAGCGCGGACGTCGGCGACGACCACCGCGGGCCGGCGGCGCCCGAGCCGGGCCCGGCCACCGAGGTCGCGGGCGCCGAGCGCGGCAGCCGCCACTACCGGCTGCACCCGGAGGTCTTCGACCGCTGCCTGTCCGTCCTGTCGGACGAGGCGGCGCTGTCGGACGGGGCGGCGAACGGCGAGGGCGGCGTCTGGCTGGCCGAGACCATCGGCAGCCTCCGCGTGCACGGCCCGACGCATCGCGGCGGCCACGTGCAGGCCAGCGTCGTCCGCGACGAGGAGGGCGTGACCGGCGCGGTCACGCTCCTGTCGGCGGACGGCGACGTCCTCGCCGAGGCGACCGGCATCGTCCTGCGCCGCGTCGAGCGGCCCGACGTCCCGGTGCCCCTCGAAGACAAGCTGGTCGAGCTGATCTGGGACGAGTCGCCCCTGCCCGGCGATGCCGAGGCGGCGGACGGCGGCACGTGGCTCGTCCTGTCCGACGAGGACGACGCGCTCGCCGCCGCGACGGCCGCCGGCCTGGAGGAGCGCGGCAAGCGGGTCATCCGGCACCGCGTGACGAACCGACCGCCGGACGACCACCCCGCCATGGCGGAGCCGGTCGAGGGCGTCGTGCTCGTCCCGTCCGCCGACCTGGTCGACGAGGAGCTTGTGCTCGCCACGGTCGGGGTGAGCCGTTCGCTGCCGGACGGCCCGCGCCTCTACGTCGCGACCCGCAACGCCCTCCCGCTGCACGGCGCGGCGGGCTTGCCGGGCCACGGGTTCATCAGCGCGATCACGCGCGTCCTGGCGTTCGAGCGGACCGTCCAGCGCGCCACCCACGTGGACGTCGACCGTCCGCAGGACCTCGTCGCGGAACTGCTCGCCGCCGACGGCTCCCGCGAGGTCGCCTGGCGCGGCGGCACCCGGTACACGGCGCGCCTCGGGCAGGCCGCGCTGCCCGCCGCCCCGGCGAAGCGCAAGCGGATCGTCCGGCGCGGCGGCGCCTACATCATCACCGGCGGCTACGGCGGGATCGGCCTGGTCACCGCGCGGCTGCTGGCCGAGCGCGGTGCCGGGCGCATCGTCCTGTCCGGGCGGAGCGGCCCCGACGCCGACGCCGAGAAGGTGATCGCGCGGCTGCGCGAGGACGGCGTGGACGTCGGTGTCGTCCTCGGTGACATCGCCGCGCCCGGCACCGCCGAGCGGCTGGTCAGGGTCGCGAGGGAGGGCGGCAAGCGGCTGTACGGCATCGTGCACGGCGCGGGCGCCATCGACGACCGGCTGATCGCCGACCTCGGCCCCGACGATCTCCACAGGGTGTGGACGGCGAAGGTCGAGGGCGCACGCCGGCTCAGCGAGGCGGTCGGGGACCTCGACCTCGACTGGCTCGTCATGCACTCGTCGGCCGCCGCGCTGCTCGGCTCGCCCGGCCAGGGCGCCTACGCCGCCGCGAACGCCGCGATCGACGCGCTGACGGCCCACCGCCGCGCCCACGGGCTGCCCGGCACCACCATCAACTGGGGCACCTGGTCGCAGGTCGGCGGCGCCGCCGACGCGTCGGTCACCGTCATCGACCCGATCAGCCCGGCGGAGGGCGCGGAGGCGCTCGAAGCGCTGCTCGTCCACGACCTCCCGGCGGCGGGCGTGCTGCGCTTCGACCCGGCGACGGCCGTCGGGCTGTTCCCCGAGATCCGGAACATGCCGTACTTCGCCGCGCTGACCGAGGCGGCGGACGCGGCCGGGGGCGACGCCGCCGGCGATTGGCCCGGGGTGGAGGCGCTCAAGGACCTCGACCCCGCCACCGCCCGCGCGATGATCGCCGCGCAGGTCAGGCACCGGATCGCGGCCGTCCTCGGCTTCGACCCGCAGCGCCTCGACCCGGCCGTCCCGCTCACCGACCTCGGCCTGGACTCGCTCGTCGCCGTCCGGATCAAGAGCGGTGTCGAGCACGACCTCGGGCTGACCGTCCCGGCGTCGGTGCTGCTGCAGGGCGCCAGCGTCAACGTGTTCGAGGAGTGGGCGGCGGGCGAGCTCGGCCTCGCCGGCGCCCCGGCCCCCACCGCCGTGTCGAACGCCGAGTCCGGCTACGTCATGCCGCGCGACGCCGCCGAGCGGCTCGCGGTCCGCATCATCGAGGACGTCCTCGGCCTCGACCGCGTCGGCGTCACCGCCGACTTCTTCGCCGAGCTCGGCGGCCAGGACCACCAGGCCGACGAGGTCGTGGCCCGCGTCTGCGCCGAACTCGGCGCCGAGGTCACCCGCGGCGAGCTGTTCGAGGTCCCGACCGCCGAGAACGTCGCCGAGTTCATCCGGGCCGCCGACGAGGAGGCCGCGCGGCAGACCGTCCGGCCGTTGAAGACCTCGGGCACCCGGCGGCCGATCTTCATCGCGCACCCGGCGGGCGGCACCACCGCCTGCTACCGCCAGCTCATCGACCTGCTCGGCTACGACCAGCCGGTGTACGGGCTGGAGCGGTTCGAGGACGCGCCGTCGGTCGAGGAGCGCGCCGCCCGCTACGTCCGGCACCTCCTCGAAGCGCAGCCCGAGGGCGCGTTCCGGCTCGGCGGCTGGTCGTTCGGCGGCGTCCTCGCCTACGAGACCGCCCGCCAGCTCGCCGCGGCCGGACGCGAGGTCGAGTTCGTCGCGCTGTTCGACGCGGGCCTGCCGCTGCCGGTGGACGACGAGTCCGACACCCTCGCCCGCCGCTTCGCCGCCTTCGCCGACTACATCAACGAGACGTACGGCCTGGAGGTCGCCCTCACCTACGAGGAGCTGTCCGGCCTGGACGAGGAGGCCCAGTTCGCGCTCGTCATGGAGCGCGCGGCCCCGCTCGTGGACCACATCCCCCCGGCGGCCCTCACCCACCAGCTCACATCGCACCAGGACACCCGTTCCCTGGAGGCGTACCAGCCCGAGCCGTACGACGGCCGGGTCATCCTGTACTACGCGCCCGAGGAGACCCCCTGGGCCGTCCGGGACGCCCGCTATGTGCTCGACGGGACCAATGGTTTCGGCGGGCTCTGCTCCGACCTGGAGATCGTCACGATCCCCGGGGTGCACCACCTCAACCTGCTGGACCCGCCCGGTGTGGAGGCTCTCGCCGCGCACCTGGAGGGCAGGCTGGCCGGACGGCGGGAGCGCGACGCCGTCCTCACGTCCACAACGGCCCGCTGAGGGCCGGCTCACCCCCCTGAACCCCGTCGTTCCACGGAGGACACCCATGGCCCAGTCCGGCTCGTCCCACGCCCTGCTCGACGCCGTCCGCTCCGGTGCGAGCGGCCCCGAGCTGCAGGAGATCGACCTGCCGACGCGCTTTCGCGCCGCGTTCACCCGCAAGGACGAGGTGGGGATCTTCGAGGGCCAGACCGACAAGGACGTGCGCCGCTCCCTGCACGTCGGCGAGGTCGAGATGCCCGAGCTGGCGCCCGACGAGTGCGTGGTCGCGGTGATGTCCGCCGCGATCAACTTCAACACCGTCTGGTCGGCGATCTTCGAGCCGGTGCCGACGTTCGCGTTCCTGGAGAAGTTCGGCCGGCAGGGCTGGTACGGCGCCCGGCACGACCTGCCGTACCACATCCTCGGCTCGGACGGCTCCGGCGTCGTCGTCCGCACCGGCGCGGGCGTGAAGCACTGGAAGGTCGGCGACAAGGTCGTGCTGTCCCCGTCGTACGTGGACGAGGAGGACCACGGCTCCTACGACGACGGCATGATGTCGGAGACCCAGCTCGCCTGGGGCTTCGAGACGAACTTCGGGTCGCTCGGCGAGTACTGCATCGTCAAGGCGAACCAGCTGATCCGCAAGCCCGCGCACCTCACCTGGGAGGAGGCGGGCTCCAACACGCTGTGCGCCGCCACCGCCTACCGGATGCTCGTCGGCACCCACGGCGCCCGGATGAAGCAGGGCGACGTCGTGCTGATCTGGGGCGCGACCGGTGGGCTCGGCTCGTTCGCGACGCAGCTCGTCAAGAACGGCGGCGGCATCCCCGTCGGCGTCGTGTCGTCGGACGAGAAGGCCGACATCGTCCGGGCGCAGGGCTGCGAGCACGTCATCAACCGCAACGAGCTGAACCTCGGCGAGCAGGGCCTGCGCCACCCGAAGGCGGGCCGCGTCCTCGGCGAGGCGATCCGGAGCCTCGTCGGCGAGGACCCCGGCATCGTGTTCGAGTACCTCGGCCGCGAGACGTTCGGCGCGTCCGTCTACGTCGCCAAGCGCGGCGGCAAGATCGTCACCTGCGGCTCGTCCACCGGCTACAAGCACGAGTACGACAACCGGTTCCTGTGGATGCGGCTGAAGAGCATCATCGGCTCGCACGGCTTCAACTACCACGAGGCCGCCGAGGTGAACCGGCTGTTCAGCCTCGGCATGATCCACCCGACGCTGTCGAAGTCGTTCCCGCTGGAGGAGGCCGGGGAGGCGACCCGCGCCGTCCAGACCAACCAGCACATCGGCAAGGTCGCCGTCCTGTGCGGCGCCGAGAAGGAGGGCCAGGGCGTGGACGACCCGATCCTCCGCGAGAAGATCGGCGAGGAGAAGCTGAACCTCTACCGCCGCTGACGTTCACTCGGAAGGGACGGGCCCGGTTCGCCGGGCCCGTCCTTTTTCATGCCTCGTCCGCCGGCGCGGCGTCGTCGGCTCCGTCGCCGAGGCCGAGCAGCAGGGTGCGCAGCAGCCCGGCGAGGGCCTCCTGCTCATACGGACCGAGCGCGGCGAGGATGCGCCGCTCGTTCTCCAGGTGGGCGGAGACGGCCCGGTCGATCAGTTCGCGGCCTTCGGGGGTGAGCGCGACGACGACCGTGCGCCGGTTCGCGGGATCGACGTCGCGCGTGACGTAGCCCTTCGCCACGAGCCGGTCGAGCCGGTTGGTGACGGCGCCGGACGTCACCATCGAGGAGCGCGCCAGCGCGCCCGCGGTCATGCCGCCGGGCGCGCCCGCGCGCCGCAGCGTGGCGAGGACGTCGAACTCGCCGCGCTCCAGCCCGAACTCGGCGAACAGCGCCTTGAGTTCGCGTTCGGCGATCCGCGTCACCCGGGACAGGCGGCCGAGCACGCCCATCGGGGACGCGTCCAGGTCCGGGCGGGCGCGGGCCCACTGCTCCAGGACGAGGTCGAGGGCGTCGCGCGTCACCTGAACTCCTCAACGTTGAAGTGTTTGACGCAAAGCTATCACCTCGCCTACAGTCCTTAGCGTTGAAGATTTCAACGTTAAAAGGTCACTTGGAGGAGGCCATGGTGCGCGTCACGGCCCTCGACCACCTGGTGCTCAACGTGCGGGACGTCGAGCGGGCGCTGGAGTTCTACACGGGCCCGCTCGGGCTCCAGCCGGAGCGCGTCGACGAATGGCGGGCCGGGCAGGCGGGCTTCCCGACCGTCCGGATCAACGAGTCCACGATCATCGACCTGCTGGACGCCCCGCGCGACGGGACGAACGTCCACCACTTCTGCCTCGCCGTCGAACCCCTGGACTGGCAGGAGCTGATCGACTCCGGCGAGTTCACCGTCATCAAGGGCCCGGTCGACCGGTTCGGCGCCCGCGGCATGGCGCGCTCGGTCTACGTCGAAGACCCCGACGGCAACGCCATCGAGCTGCGCTGGTACCCCGAGGACGCGGAGGGATGAGCACCATGACCGAGCACAGCCCCGCACGGGCCTGGCTGGGCGTCGCCGCCATCACGGCGAGCCTCTTCGTCTTCCTCACCACGGAGCTGATGCCCGTCGGCCTGCTCACCCCGCTGAGCGAGAGCCTGGACATCTCCGTCGGCATCGCCGGTCTGATGGTGACCCTCTACGGCGTCTCCGCCGGCCTCGCCGTGACGTTCATCGTGGCGTGGACGCGGCGCGTCAACCGGCGCGTCCTCCTGTCCACCCTGCTGGTGGTGCTCGCCCTGGGCAACCTGATCACGGCCGTCGCGCCGAACTACCCGGCGGTGCTGGCGACACGGCTCATCATGGGCTTCGCGAGCGGCGTGTTCTGGGCGATCGGCGTGAGCATGGCGATGCGGCTCGTCCCGGAACGCCACGCGAGCCGCGCGGCCGCCGTCGTGATGTCCGGCATCTCGATCGCCACCGTCGTCGGCGTCCCCCTCGGGACAATCCTGGAAGACCTCACCAGTTGGCGGACCACGTTCCTCATCTGGGCGGGCCTCAGCCTGCTCGTCCTCCTCGCCGTGGCCGCCGTCCTGCCGTCCCTGCCGTCGGCGAACGCGGTGTCGGTCCGGGAGGTCTTCGGCCTGCCGCGCCACAACGCCCGGCTGCGCCTCGTCCTCACCGCCGTCGTCCTGTTCGTCCTCGGCCACTTCGGCGCCTACACCTTCGTGCGCCCGTTCCTGGAGGACACCGCGTCCGCCTCGGCCGTCTTCATCACCGTCGTCCTGATGCTCTTCGGCCTCGGCGGCGCGGTCGGCAACTTCATCGCCGGTTACACGGTGAACAAGAGCCTGCGGGGCAGCTTCATCGTCGGCTCCGTGGGCCTCGTGGCGTCCCTTCTCCTCCTGCTGGCGATCGGCGGAGGTAGGACGGGCGCCGTCATCGCGCTGATCCTCTGGGGCGTCTCGTTCGGCGTCGTGCAGCTCTCCCAGGTCAACATGACCCTGGCCGCCGCACCGGAGACCTTCGAGGCCGCGATGTCGCTCAACACGATGGCCTACAACACCTCCATCGCCCTGGGCGCCCTCTTCGGCGGCCTGTTCGCCGACCACCTCGGCGTCACGAACATCGCCTGGTTCGGCGTGATCCTGACGGCCGCCGCCCTCCTCCTCGTCGCCGGCACAGGAGGCCGCACGACCCGCCCGTCCCC
>NZ_VCKZ01000745.1 GCF_005889745.1 Actinomadura geliboluensis | reverse complement strand
GGCGNGGCACGGGCTGGCGTTCGCGCTGAACCCGTGCGCGAGCCTGCTGCGCCTGCACGCCGAGGCCGGCCCGGTCGCGGCGGTGGGGACGCGGCGCCGCCCGTTCGTGCACCTGTTCGGCCCCGACGCCAACGCGTTCGTGTTCGCCAACTCGGGGCTGTTCCGGTGGCGGGAGGCGTTCGACCTGCTGGTGCCGGTGAACGGGGAGACCGCGCTGATCGTCAGCGACGGCGCCGACCACCGGCGGCGCCGCCGGCTGGTCCAGCCGGCGTTCCACCACCGCCGCGTCGGCGGGTACGTGGCGCGGATGGCGGCCAACACCGACGCGGCGGTGGCGTCGTGGCGGCCGGGGCGGCGGCTGGACGCCTACGCCGAGCTGCGGTCGGTGATCCGCCGCAGCACCGTGGAGGTGCTGTTCGGGGACCGGCTCGCCGCCGACGCCGAGGTGATCGGGCGGCGGCTGCAGACCGCGCTCGCCGCGATCGACCAGAACTTCGTCCTGCAGATGGCGCTGCGGTCGGTGCCCAACCCCTACATGCGGCGGGTCGCGGCGGCCCGCGCGCAGGTGGTCGCGCGGGTGGACGAGGAGGTCGATCGGCGGCTGCGCGAGGGCGGCGCGCACGACGACGTGCTGGCCATGCTGATGGCGGCCCGCGACGAGGACGGCGCGGGCCTGACCCGCCAGGAGCTGCAGGACCAGGTCATCAGCCTGATCTCCGCCGGGTACGACACCACCAGCGCGGCGATGGCGTGGGCGGTGTACGCGCTGGCGGCGCACCCGGCCGCGTGGGAGCGGGCGCGCCGCGAGGTCGCCGAGGTGGTCGGCGACCGGGCGGTTGCGGCCGCGGACCTGCCCGCGCTGACCTATCTGGACGGGGTGGTGAACGAGACGCTGCGGCTGTTCCCGCCGGCGGTGCTCAGCGCCCGCGTCCCGGTGGAGGACTTCACCTATGCCGGGCACCGCGTCCCGGCGGGCGCGATGGTGCTGTACTCGCCGTTCGTCACGCACCGGATGCCGCAGGTGTGGCCGCAGGCGGGGCGGTTCCGGCCCGAGCGGTGGGATCCGGCCTCGCCGCTGCATCGGCCCGCGTCGCCGTCGACGTTCCTGCCGTTCGGCGGCGGGCCGCACCGCTGCATCGGGTCGACGCTGGCGACGGTGGAGCTGAAGACGATGCTGGCGTGCCTGCTGCGCGGCACGCGGCTGCGGCCGGCGGGCCCGGTGCCGGTCCCGACGAGCGTGACGGCGATGCGGCCGCGCGGCGGC
>NZ_VCKZ01000286.1 GCF_005889745.1 Actinomadura geliboluensis | reverse complement strand
GTGCCGGGCAGTGCGGGGTACCCGGACGGACCGGGGGCCGCCGGGTGGCCCGGCGGCCCCAGTGAGCCGGGCGGTCCGGCTCCGGTGTGCCCGGGGCCCGGTGGCGCGCCGCCGGGCTGGGGACAGGGGACGGAGGGATGGGGGCAATCGTGGAGCAGCACGGCGGTGCCCGTGCCGCCCCCGCCGGGGGGTACCGTTCCGGAGCCGAACGACGCGGCCTGCGCCGGCACCGGACCGCCCGGTGCCGGCGAAGACGACGAAGGGGCGCCGGCCATGGCCAGCGCCCGGGGAAGGCGGGGTCTTCGCCGTTCCGCGTCGATCTCCGCGACGACGGTGGCGCCGAGCAGCGCCCGGGGGACCGAATCGGTGAGCAGGGTCGGGGAGCCGCGGCCGTCGTAGGCGGCGAGCGCCGCCCGGACGGCCTCCTTCCCGAGCCAGACCGCCGAACCCTCGTCCCCGACGAGCCAGCCGTAGCCGTCGGCGCGCTGCACGATCGTCCCGTCGCTGATGACCGCCGCGCCGGCGCCCGTGCCGGAGAACACCACGATGCCCTTGGGCTCGCTGGTTCCGGCGGCGAACGCCACCGCGATATCGGTCACCACCGCGGGCGAGCCGCGCAGCCCGACGGCCTGCCAGGCCCGCCGGGCCGCCGCGACGGCGGCGGGCCGGCCGGCCGAGCCGGCGCCGGCGATGCCGAACACGCCGGTGAGGATGTGGGTTCGGTCCAGGTCCCCGAGCGCCTCCCGCAGGGCGGTGGTCAGCGCCCCCGCGGTGTCGCCTCCGGAGTTGGGGTTGGCCCCCGGGCCGGTGCCGGAACCGGCCAGGGCACCCCCTAGCGTCAGCACGACGCAGCGGGTCTTCGTGCCACCCGCGTCGATACCGACCACGTAAGGACCGGCCAAATGGGTCAACACATGGCGACCGTAGCCTTTTCTACCGTTGACGTGACATCCTGTGCGTAAGAAAATTTCCTCCATGAGGAAACCCATCGGCCCTGAACAGGGCCCCGAGCGGGGGATCACGGGGGAGCCCGGCGCACCGCCGGAGACGGCGGCGCCGGGCAGGGACGCCACGCCGCTGAGCACGGTCGTGCGGGTCCGCTCCCTGCTGCCCTCGCTGCCCCCCGCCGAGCGAAGAGTGGCGCAACGCGTCATCGACGACCCCGAAGGGGTCGCCAACTCCACCATCACCGAACTGGCCCAGGCCTGCGGCACGTCCGAGACCACCGTCATCAGGTTCTGCCGCGCGATCGGGTTCCACGGCTACCCGGAGCTGCGGCTGACCCTCGCCACCGAGGCCGGGCGCGCGCAGAGCGCCAGCGGCGGACGGGTGATCGGCAGCGACATCAGCCCCGACGACTCCCTCGAGCAGATCGTGGAGAAGGTCACGTTCGCCGACGCCCGCGCCGTCGAGGAGACCGCCTCCCAGCTCGACATCAAGATGCTCGAACAGGTCGTGGACGCGGTCGTCGCCGCCGACCGGGTCGACGTCTACGGCGTCGGCGCCAGCGCGTTCGTCGCGGCCGACTTCCAGCAGAAGCTGCACCGCATCGGCCGCGTCTGCTCCGCCTGGGCGGACGCGCACATCATGCTGACCAGCGCCGCCGTCCTCGGCAACGGCGACGTGGCGATCGGCATCTCGCACACCGGCGCGACGGTGGAGACCATCGACGCGCTGGAGGTCGCGAAGACCCGGGGCGCCCGCACCGTGGCGCTCACCAACTTCCCGAAGTCCCCGATAGCGGAGGTGGCCGACCTCATCCTGACGACGGCCGCACGGGAGACGACCTTCCGCTCCGGCGCCACCGCCAGCCGGCTGGCGCAGCTCACGGTGGTCGACTGCGTCTTCGTCGGAGTGGCGCAGCGCACCTACGGGCCGACCCGCAAGGCCCTGGAAGCCACGTTCGAGGCGGTCCGCGGACGGACCGTGCGACCCGACCGGAGGCGTCGGTGATCGATTGCGAGCTCCCCACCGAGGGCCGGAACCCCCGCACCCTCGACGTCGACACGCTGCCGACCATGGAGGTGCTGCGCCTGATCAACTCCGAGGACGCGACCGTGCCGACGGTCGTCGCCTCCGTCCTGCCCGAGGTCGCCCGGCTGGTGGACCTCGCGGTCGAGTCGCTGCGCGCGGGGGGCCGCGTGCACTACTTCGGCGCCGGCACGTCCGGCCGGCTCGCGGTGATCGACGCTGCCGAGCTGCCCCCGACGTTCGGCATATGGGGCCGGGTGGTCGCGCACCACGCCGGCGGGCCGGGCGCCCTGTCGCAGGCGGTCTCCGACGTCGAGGACGACGCCGACCTCGGCCGCCGGGACGCCCGCGACGTCCGGCCCGGTGACATCGCCGTCGGCATCGCGGCCAGCGGCCGCACCCCGTACGTGGTGGGGGCGCTGCGCGCCGCCGCGGCGGTCGGGGCGCGGACGGCGCTGATCAGCTGCAACCCGCACACCCCGTACGGGGACGAGGTGGAGGTGCACATCGGGCTCGCCACCGGGCCCGAGGTGATCAGCGGGTCCACCCGGATGAAGGCGGGCACGGCCACCAAGCTCGTGCTCAACTCCTTCTCCACCACGCTGATGATCAGGATGGGCCGCACCTACTCCAACCTGATGATCAGCGTGAACGCGCTGAACTCCAAGCTGCGCGCGCGGCTGGTGCGCATCCTCACCGAGGCGACCGGGATGGACGCCCGCACCTGCGAGAACGCGCTCAACGAAGCCGGGGGCAACACCCGCGTCGCGCTGGTCTCGCTGCTCGGCGAGGTCCCCGCGGCGCGGGCGACGACGGTGCTGGAGGAGGCGGACGGCGGCGTCCGCGAGGCCCTCCAGCGGCTGAGGTCCGCCTGAGCGGGCCTTACAGGTGACAGGGGACCGGTGCGGCGACGGCGGAGGGCCGGGCGCACCGGGAGGGACGGACCGGCGGGGGAGACGCCGGCCGATCAGGGGGGTCCGCGCCGTGCGAGCCGCGGCCGCGGTCGAGCACCCATGGCGGATCAGCTCTCGTAGCGGCGCAGTTCCTGCCGGGCGACGGTGCGCACGTGCACCTCGTCCGGACCGTCGAAGATCCGCATGGCGCGGACCCACGCGTACATCGCCGCGAGCGGCGTGTCGTCGGAGACCCCGGCGCCGCCGTGCACCTGGATCGCCCGGTCGAGCACCTCGTGGGCGATGCGGGGCACCACCACCTTGATCGCGGCGATCTCGGTGCGGGCGCCCTTGGCCCCGTGCCGGTCGATCAGCCAGGCGGTCTTCAGGGTGAGCAGCCGGGCCTGCTCGATGGCCATCCGCGATTCGGCGATCTGCTCGCGCACCACCCCCTGCTTCGCGAGCGGACCGCCGAACGCGACCCGCTCCACGGCGCGGCGGCACATCAGCTCCAGCGCCCGCTCCGCCATGCCGAGCGCCCGCATGGCGTGGTGGATGCGGCCCGGCCCGAGCCGCGCCTGCGCGATCATGAAGCCGTCGCCCTCGCCCGCGATCAGGTTCGACACCGGCACCCGGACGTCCTCGAACACGATCTCGGAGTGGCCGTGCTGGTCCTGGTAGCCGAACACCGGCAGGTGCCGGACGATCGTCAGCCCGGGGGTGTCGCGGGGCACCAGCACCTGCGACTGCTGCCGGTGGACCGGCCCGTCCGGGTCGGTCTTGCCCATCACGATGAAGATCTTGCAGCGCTCGTCGGCGGCGCCGGTGATGAACCACTTGCGGCCGTTGATCATGTACTCGTCGCCGTCCCGGACGATCGAGGTCTCGATGTTGGTGGCGTCCGAGCTCGCCACCTCCGGCTCGGTCATCGCGAACGCGGACCGGATCTCGCCGTTCAGCAGCGGCTCCAGCCACCGCCGCTTCTGCTCGTCCGTGCCGAACATGTGCAGGACTTCCATGTTCCCGGTGTCGGGCGCGGCGCAGTTGACCGCCTCCGGCGCGAGGTCGGGGGAGCGGCCGGTCAGCTCCGCGAGCGTCGCGTACTCCAGGTTCGTCAGCCCGGACACGTCCGGCAGGAACAGGTTCCACAGCCCGCGCCCGCGCGCCTCGGCCTTCAGCTCCTCGACGACGGGCGGCAGCGCGTGCGGGTCGTTCTCCGCGCGCCACGCCGCGTACACCGGCTCGGCCGGGTAGACGAACTCGTCCATGAACTCCTGGAGGCGGTCCTGGTACTCGCGTGCCTTCGGGCTGAGTTCGAAGTCCATGCGCGCATTCTGGCAGAACGCGATTCGGTCGAGACGTCCGGGATCGCCTACCATCGGGGCGTGCCCTCAGAACGACCCGTGAAAGCCGTCATCACCGACTGGGGCGGCGTCCTCACCTCCCCGCTCGCCGACGCCGTGGCCCGCTGGATCGACGCCGACCGCATCGACGCCGGCCACTACAAGAACGTCATGCGCGCCTGGGTGAAGCAGGCGTACGACGGCGGCGGGACCAACCCGATCCACGGGCTGGAGGACGGCTCGCTCCCGGTGGCCGAGTTCGAGCGGCGGCTCGCCGCCGAACTGCTCACCGTGGACGGCGGCCCCGTCGAGGCGCCCGGCCTCATCGCCCGCATGTTCGCCGCGTTCAGCCCCGTCGAGCCGATGTACGACGCGCTCCGCGCGGCCCGCGCCGCCGGGACCCGCACCGCGCTGCTGTCCAACTCCTGGGGCAACGAGTACCCGCACGACCTGTTCGCCGACCTGTTCGACGCGGTCGTGATCTCCGCCGAGGTCGGCATGCGCAAGCCGGACGAGCGGATCTTCCGGCACGCCCTCGACCTGCTCGGCCTGGACGCCGCCGACTGCGTCTTCATCGACGACATCGAGCACAACATCCGCGCCGCCGAGGCGCTCGGGATCCGCGGCATCCTGCACACCGACCCCGACACCACCATCGCCGAACTGCGCGGCATGGAGCTGCTGCCCTGACCGTCTGGCAGACTGCTGCCGTCATGCGCGTCTATCTGCCGTCCACGCTCACGCTCCTCGCCGGCGTCCACGCCGCGCGGGAGATCGGCCCCGCGCCGCTCGCCGCCCACGCCGTCACGCCCGCGCTCCGGGAGTGGTACGCGAGCGGCGACCTGGAGGAGCTGGAGTACGCGGCGATGACCGCCGCCGCCCGCGCCTCCCTGCGGCTGCTCGCCGCCGACCCGTCCGCACCGCGCCGCCGGGTCGTCCTGGCCGCCGAGGTCCCCGACGCCGCCGTCACCTGGCCGCGCGGCGACGCCGCCCCCGCCAACGGCGACCGCGCCCTGGTGGAGGTCTCCGCGGCCGTCCCGTGGAAGAAGATCGCCTCCGGCCATGTGGACGACCCCGGCGCCGCCGCCGACATCGCCGCCGCCGCCGAGGTCCTCCCGGCCGCCGACGCCGGCGACGACGACGCCCTCTTCACCGTCGACGGAGCCGAGGGCCACGAACTCCTCTGGTTCGCCACCCAGGAACTCCAGCACCTGCTGGACTGACCGGCGGCGGGCGGTACTCGGCCGTCCGGGCGGGTAGGTCCCGGCACATCGACACTGCCGTCGGAGTGCAGGGAGCCTGAGATGGACGCCGTCACCACCGTGCCCGTACCGGCGAACGAGCCGGTGAAGGGATACGCGCCGGGCAGCCCGGAGCGCACCGCGCTGGAGGCCCGGATCAAGGAGCTCGGCGGGACGCAGACCGAGCTGACGATGACGATCGCCGGTGAGCACCGCATGGGCGCCGGCACCCCGATCGACGTCGTGGAGCCGCACAACCGCGCGCACGTCCTCGGCCGGATGGGGGACGCCACCGAGGCCGACGTGACCGAGGCCGTCGTCGCGGCGCACGAGGCCGCGCCCGGCTGGCGGGCCATGGCCTTCGAGGACCGTGCCGCGATCTTCCTGCGCGCCGCCGAACTGCTCGCCGGGCCGTGGCGCGCCACGGTGAACGCCGCGACGGTGCTCGGCCAGTCCAAGTCGGTGCAGCAGGCCGAGATCGACGCCGCCTGCGAGCTGATCGACTTCTGGCGGTTCAACGTCGGGTACGCGCAGCAGATCCACGAGCAGCAGCCGCTGTCGCCGCCCGGCGTGTGGAACCGGCTGGAGTACCGGCCGCTGGAGGGGTTCGTCCTCGCCATCACCCCGTTCAACTTCACCGCGATCGCCGGGAACCTGCCGACGTCCGCGGCGCTGATGGGCAACGTCGTGGTGTGGAAGCCGTCCCCGACCCAGCAGCTCGCCGCGCACTTCACGATGCGGCTGCTGGAGGCCGCGGGCCTCCCGCCCGGCGTCATCAACATGGTCACCGGCAACGGCCGCGCCGTCTCCAACGTCGCGCTGCGCCACCCCGACCTCGCCGGCCTGCACTTCACCGGCTCCGTCGCGACCTTCCAGAACCTCTGGCGGACGATCGGCGAGAACATCGCCGGCTACAAGGGCTACCCGCGGATCGTCGGCGAGACCGGCGGCAAGGACTTCGTGATCGCGCACCCGTCCGCCGACCCGGCCGTCCTCAAGACCGCCCTCGTCCGCGGCGCGTTCGAGTACCAGGGCCAGAAGTGCTCCGCCGCGTCGCGCGCCTACATCCCGCGCTCCGTCTGGGACCGGATGCGGGACGACTTCCTCGCCGAGACCGCGTCCCTCACCATGGGCAACGTCGCCGAAGACCTGTCGACGTTCATGGGCGCGGTCATCGACGACCGCGCGTTCGCCAAGCACCGCGCCGCCATCGACCGCGCGCGCGGCATCGACACCATGAAGATCCTTGTCGGCGGCGAGGTGGACGACTCGCGCGGCTTCTTCGTCCGCCCGACGGTCCTGGAGTCGTCCGACCCGACCGACGAGATCTTCACCCGCGAGTACTTCGGCCCGATCCTCGGCGTGCACGTCTACGACGACGGCGACTACGACACTGTCCTCACTCAGATGGAGGGCGTCTCGGAGTACGGCCTCACCGGCGCCGTCATCGCCGAGGACCGCGCCGCCGTCGCCGAGGCCACCGACAGGCTGCGCTTCGCCGCCGGGAACTTCTACATCAACGACAAGCCGACCGGCTCGATCGTCGGCCAGCAGCCGTTCGGCGGCGCCCGCGCGTCCGGCACCAACGACAAGGCCGGCTCCGTCTTCAACCTCACCCGCTGGACGAGCGTCCGCTCGATCAAGGAGACGTTCGTCCCGCCGACCGACTACCGCTACCCCCACATGGGCCCCTGACAGGGCGGTTGCGGTCGGGGGCGGGAGACCGGACGATAAGGTCGCTGACCGTGGCGGGCACCGGCTCCGGCGCCCGCCGGTGCTCCTCCGACCGCGCATGGGAACGGGATGTCGACGCTGAACCGTCTGGTGCTGTGGAACATCGATCACACGCTGGTCGACGTCGGGCGGGTCACCCGGGACGCCTACGCCGAGGCGTTCCAGCGGACCATCGGGCGGCCGCTGGTCCGGCTCGCCCCCACCCCCGGCCGCACCGAGTCCGAGATCATCTTCGAGACGCTCGCGTTCAACGACGTCGTCACCACCGACGACCACCTGCCCGCCTTCTTCGACGCGCTCGCCGAGGCGTTCGCGTCCCGCCGCGCCGACCTGCGCGCCCACGGGCGGGTGCTCGCCGGGGCCGCGGAGGCCGTCGAGGCGCTCGCGCACGTCCCCGGCGTCGTCCAGTCCGTGCTGACCGGCTCGATCCAGCCGAACGCCATGCTGAAGGTCACCGAGCTGGGCCTCGCCGGCCGCCTCGACCTCGCCGCGGGCGGCTACGAGAACGGCGTCTACAGCAAGGCCGCCCTGCTCGAACTGGCCCGCACCCGCGCCGGGGAGCGGCACGGCGCCGCCTACCCCGAGGCCGCGACCGTCTACATCGCCGACTCGCCCCGCGACGTCCAGGCCGCGCACATCGCCGGCTCCCCGATCATCGCGGTCGCCAGCGGCAGCGCCACCGAGGCCGAGCTCCGCGCCGCCGGGGCCGACACCGTCCTCGCGACCCTCGCCGACACCGACGCCGTCGTCAACGCCGTCGCCGGCCTGACCCGCCTCTGACACCATGCCGATCCGTTCCCTTCCCCCGGCGTGACCCCGTACCGGCAGTGTCGGGGGCGGCGGAGGCGGGCGGAACTGGAATGCGGTCCTGTGGAAAACCGGGCCCTGTGGAAAACCGGGTCGTGTGGACGGTGAGGATGTCCCGGCTGCGTCCGGTGTGGGCGGCCGGGGTTGCTCGCGGACGGGGTTTCGCCTGGGATGTGGCGGGGCGTCGAGCGCGTAGCGGCGGGGTGATCGGGCAGGTTGCGCCGTGTGCGGGGGCGGGCCGATATTGGGATGGCCGCGCGGCGTGGCGCGGCGGGGAGGGAGAGAGATGGCCGGTGAGGTATCCGAGGGTTCGGCGCTGTGGGAGCCGTCGGAGGAGGTCGTCGCGAACGCGCGGGTGACCCGGTTCATCCACTGGCTGTGGGAGCGGGGCGTCCGCACCGAGTCCTACGACGAGCTCTGGCGCTGGTCGGTCACCGAGGTCGACGCCTTCTGGGACGCGATCTGGTCGTACTTCGACGTCGTCGGCGAGCGCGGCGACGGCCCCGTCCGCTCGGGCGGGCCGATGCCGGTGGACGGCCTGAAGTGGTTCCCCGGCGCGACCCTCAACTACGCGGCGAACGCGCTGCGGCGCGCGGACGAGACCCCCGACGAGACCGCGGTGATCTTCCGGTCGGAGGCGGGCGGGCACCGCGTGCTGACGTACCGGGAGCTGGCGCTGCACGTGGCGGAGGTCCGCGCGGGTTTGGCCGGGCTCGGCGTCGGCAAGGGCGACCGGGTCGCCGCCTACGTCCCGAACATCCCCGAGGCGCTGGTCTGCTTCCTCGCGACGGCGTCGCTCGGCGCGATCTGGTCGTCGTGCTCGCCCGACTTCGGGTCGTCCTCGGTCATCGACCGGTTCGCGCAGATCGAGCCGAAGGTCCTGATCGCCGTGGACGGCTACGCCTACAACGGCAAGCGCTTCGACCGGCGGGAGACCGTCGGCGAGATCGAGGCCGCGCTGCCGAGCCTGGCCGCCACCGTCCTGATCCCCTACCTCGACCCCGCCGCGACCCCCGAGGGCCTGCGGGTCGGCATGCACTACGGCGAGCTGCCGCGCGCCGACTGCGACACACTGGAGTTCGAGGACGTCCCGTTCGACCACCCGCTGTGGGTCGTGTACTCGTCCGGCACGACGGGGCTGCCGAAGCCCATCGTGCACGGGCACGGCGGCGTGGTGCTCGAACACCTCAAGGCCCTGTCGTTCCACCAGGACCTCGGCCCCGACGACGTGTTCTTCTGGTTCACCACCACCGGCTGGATGATGTGGAACTACCTCATCGGCGGCCTGCTGGTGGGCTCCACCATCGTCATGTACGACGGCGCCCCGCTCGACCTGTGGTCGCTGGCCGCCGACAGCGGCGTCACCTACCTGGGCGTCGGCGCGCCGTACATCACGGCGTCCGCCAAGGAGGGCCGCCGCCCCGGCGAGGACCACGACCTGTCCGGCCTGCGCGGCATCGGCTCCACCGGCTCCCCGCTGCCGCCCGAGGGCTTCGCCTGGGTGTACGACGCGGTCGGCGCGGACCTGCTGCTCGGCTCGTTCTCCGGCGGCACCGACCTGTGCACCGGCTTCGTCGGCCCGTCGCCGCTGCTGCCGCTGCGCGCGGGCGTCATCCAGTGCCGCGGCCTCGGCGCCAAGGTCGAGGCGTTCGCCGAGGACGGCAAGCCCGTCATCGACGAGGTCGGCGAGCTGGTCATCACCGAGCCGATGCCGTCCATGCCGGTGTTCTTCTGGAACGACGAGCACGGCGACCGGTACCGCGACTCCTACTTCGACATGTACCCGGGCGTGTGGCGGCACGGCGACTGGATCAAGATCCTGCCGGACGGCGGCTGCGTGATCTACGGCCGCTCCGACTCCACCCTCAACCGCGGCGGCGTCCGCATGGGCACGTCCGACTTCTACCGCGTCGTCGAGGCGTTCGAGGAGATCACCGACAGCCTCGTCATCGACACCGGCCGCCTCGGCCAGGAGGGCCGGCTGCTCCTGTACGTCCAGCTCGCCGAGGGCGCGTCCCTCACCGACGAGCTGGTGCAGAACCTGCGGCGGGAGATCCGGTCGTCGCTGTCGCCCCGGCACGTCCCGGACGAGATCACCGCCGTGCCCGGCATCCCGCGCACGCTGTCGGGCAAGAAGCTGGAGGTCCCCGTCCGCAAGATCCTCCAGGGCACCCCGGTCGACAAGGCCGCCAACCGCGACTCCATGGCCAACCCGGAGGTGCTCACCCACTTCACTCCGTAGGCGGCGGCCGGCGGCGTCGCCGGGGCGGAGACCGCCCCGCGCGGGAGATCAGCGGGTGCGGGAGGCGGCGTAGGCGAGGATGTCGCGGCGGCGGTAGAGGCGGCGGACACGGCCGCCGCGCAGCGGCTCCACCTGCGCCGGTTCGGGCCAGCCGGCGGGCGGCCGCTTGGCGTAGACGGTGACGCTCGTCTGGGCGAGGCCGAGGATGCGGGCCGCGTCCGCCAGCGTCACGAGATCGTCGGGGTCCTCGTCGGCGGGACGGTCGCCGAGGGCGCGGTACCAGGACGTCCAGGCGGCCTCGTCCCAGTACATCGCCTTGCCGGAGCGGTGCGCGACGTCCGGATGGCCGTTGGACGCGCGGTCGGCCCAGAGCTGCTTGAGGCGGTGGCGGCTGACGCCGTGCCGCGCGGCCAGCTCGTCGCGCGTCGCCAGGCCCGGCGCGACGTCCTTGGTGCAGTGCGCGGCGTACCAGCGGTCCCAGTCGGCGGCGTCCCAGGCGAGCTGGGAGCCGACCGTCCCGACCGGCTCGGGATGGCCGTTGGACGCGCGCTCGCGGTGCCATTTCTCCAGCGTGCTGCGCCCGAGCCCGTACTCGGCCATGAGTTCGGCGCGCGTATGGACACGGCGCCCGTCGAGCATTGCCATGCCACCAGTGTCCCCGGTGTGACATCGTGCTCGTCGGTATCGCTGTGTGAACAGACGCCATTAAGGTGGGTACCCGCCGGATCGGGTCAACTTCCCTCGGGGTTCGGGCGTCACACAGTCGGAGGGGTGATCCGGGCCGGGAGCACGGCCCGTCGATCCAGAGAGGGACGGTTCCACGCATGGAGATTGGGGCGCTGCGGTCCGGTGATCCGGATCGGCTGGGGTCGTACGCCCTGATCGGCCGGGTGGGCGAGGGCGGACAGGGCACGGTGTTCCTCGGCGCCGCCGAGGACGGCCGGCAGGTCGCGATCAAGCTGCTGCACGCCGAGCTGACGTCCGACGACAAGGCGCGCGCCCGGTTCCTGCGCGAGCTGGACGTCGCCAAGCAGGTCGCGCCGTTCTGCACCGCGCAGGTGATCGACGCGGACGCGACCGGCGACCGGCCCTACATCGTCAGCGAGTACGTGCGCGGCCCGTCGCTGAACCAGCAGGTCCTGGACGAGGGCCCGCTGCACGGCGCCGCGCTGGACCGGCTCGCCGTCGGCACCGCGACGGCGCTCGCCGCGATCCACCAGGCGAAGATCGTGCACCGCGACTTCAAGCCGCACAACGTGCTGATCGGCCCGGACGGCCCGCGCGTCATCGACTTCGGCGTCGCCCGCGCGATCAGCGGCGCCACCACGCTGACCAGCCGGGTGATCGGCACCCCGTCCTACATGGCGCCCGAGCAGATCAGCGGTGACGACGTCGGCACGCCCGCGGACGTGTTCTGCTGGGCCGCGACGCTGGTGTTCGCCGCGACCGGGGAGCCCCCCTTCGGGCAGGACACCATCCCCGCCGTGATCAACCGGATCCTGCACGAGGAGCCCGACCTCGGCGGCCTCGACGGCCCCCTGGGCGACCTGGTCCTCGACTGCCTGGAGAAGGACCCCGAGCTGCGCCCCGGCGCCCGGCAGGTGCTGATGCGGCTGCTCGGGCACGACGAGGCCGCCAGCACGGGACGTCCCGCGCCCCGGACCGGCGGCACCGACGAGACCGCGATGCTCGCGGCCGGGTCGGTGCGGGCCGCCGAGGCCGGCGACGAGGACTTCGAGCCACTCCCGGCCGCCGCCGCGGAGCACGAGCCCGTGGAGACGGTCGCCGCCTTCCACGACGCCGACGCCCCGGAGGGCACCGATCCGGGCGTCGAAGAGTACGGCCTCCCGCCCACCCCCGCCGGGTGGGCGGGAGGCCGTACTCTTCGAC
>NZ_VCKZ01000285.1 GCF_005889745.1 Actinomadura geliboluensis | reverse complement strand
GTGGCGGCGTCGGAGGGGTCAGCTGTGTTTGAGAGACAGCGGCCGCGCGGGCGGGCTCGCTCGGCGCGGCCTTGGGGGCGTCGGCCTTGGTCCGGTCGGCCTGCGCCTCGGCGGCCGGTTCGGCGGACGTGCCGGACTCCAGCGCCTTGCCGGAGTGGCCGGGCACCTGGATCTGCGGGAACGGGCCGGTGGTCCGCAGCGGCATCAGCGTGATCTGGTTCAGCGTGACGGGGCCGGCGATGGCGCGCGGCTGCGGCTCCGGCGGCTTCGGCTCGTCGTCGATCTTCTGTGACACGTACCGGTGCAGGGTCCGCAGCAGGACGAACAGGCCGAGCATGGACACTATCGGCGGAACGGCGGCCGTCGCCTGGTAGGAGAACGTCTTGTTGCCGACGTGGCCCACGTTGAAGATCAGGCTGGCCGTCCAGCCGGCGAGGGCGATGGTGAGCGGCAGGCAGAAGTCGAGCCAGCTCATGATGGCGCGGCGCTTTATCACGAAGGCGTCGATGGCCAGCAGGAAGAGACCGAGCTCCCCGACGATGATGAACAGGTCGACCAGCAGGGGGAACGATTCGGCCTTCCAGCCCCGCAGGCCGTGTTCCAGAGCCCAGTGGTAGAGACCGGCATACGATTGGGCGAAGCCACCGGCGGTGGCGGTCAGGACCGCGGCCGCCATGAAGGCGATGGCCCCCCACCGTGTGATGACCTGTGCCCGGTTGGCAGCGCTCATGCGGCGTGTGCTCCCAGAGTTTTTTACCCGACCAAGAGTGATCGCCTGGGAGACTATCCATTCCTTTGGCGTTTCGTGGCCGATTCACGTTACGGCTCGGTCGCATTCCGGGAGGTTCTGGGCACAGAGCGCCAAACGAGCGGGGTGAACGGGCAGGGTCGGCCGGTGCGGCGGGCCGGTGCGGTGAACGGGTGCGGTGAACGGGCGCGGCGGGCGGGCGTCTCCGCCGGGACGCGCCGGTGCCCCGGCGGAGACGTGACTCGCGGGCCGGCTACGGCACCTGAAGGACGAAGTCGAACGTCGCGGTGCGTCCGGTCGGGCCGGTCTGGACGTTCATCAGCAGCTCGGGGTCGAAGAGCATGTCGGTGGAGTTCCGGGGCTCGTTCGGGAAGTAGAGCTGCGTGGTCAGGATCCGCTGGTACGGGGCCTGGACCTTGACGTGGATGTGCCGGGTGCGGCCGGGGTAGAGGCCGGGCACGATCGTTGTCAGGGTGAATCGTCCCATTGTGTCCGTGTATTGATGTCCACGTAGCTTATAGCCGTAGTTGTCGTAATTCCCATAGTAGTCGGCCTGCCAGAAGTCGAGCAGCGCGCGGCTCACGGGCCGGCACGACAGGGAGTAGACGATCCCGGTCACGGTGAGCGGCGTGCCGGGCATCCCGGGCGTCACGAGCGACGAGCGCTCCGGCGAACCGGGCTTGAAGTACGGGCCCTCCATCTGCGGCGGGGTCGGGTCGTCGTCGCCGCCGTCGCACTTCGGCGTCGGGGTGAGCCGCGGAGGCTCGGTCCTGGCCTGCGCGGGCGCCGCCGCCGCGAGCGACGCGGCGGCCGGCAGCGCCATGGCGCCGAGGCCCGCGGCGACGATGAAGTTCTTGCGGCTGATGCCGTCCTGCGGGGTCTCCGCGTGGGCGGCCTCGGGGCTGGTGCTGCGGTCCTGCTCGTCCTCTGGCATGGGGGTTCCTCTCGGGGGTCGGTCCGGGATCTTCCGGCTGGCGGGGCTCCCAGGGAGTGCGGACGCGGCGGGTGAGCACGGTGCGTCCGCGATATGTATAAGCCGGTCGGGGGCGGCCGGTCTTGTCGGTGCGTGCCCGGCCGTTGGCGGCGAGTGCCAAAGCCCGCCGCGAGCGTCGTGCTGACTCGCTCATTGACCTTCCTGACGGGTCGTAGAAGCCTGGCGGGTGGCGTCCGAGACCCCCGCCCGCCGACCGGAGGAGCGTCATGCCCACGCTCGTTGACACCTCGGACCTCCCTGCCCGCGACCAGGCCGACTACTGGCGGCACCTGGTCAGCTCCGCCTTCGGGCCGTTCCACGTCCGGCCCGCGCGGCCCGGCGGCTTCGCCGCCCGGCTGTCCGCCCGCTCGCTCGGCCCGGTCGAGGCCGGCGACGTGGACGCGCCCGCGCACGCGGTGCGCCGCGGCGCCCGGCAGATCGCCCGCGACACCCGCGAGTGCTACAAGCTCGGCCTCGTCCTGTGCGGCTCGTGCGTGCTGCGGCAGAACGGCCGCTGCGCCGAGGTGGGGGTCGGGGACGTGGTGTTCTACGACCTGACCCGCCCGGTGGAGATCGTGTTCGGCGCCCACCGGATCTTCACCGTCGTGATCCCGCACAGCGCCGTCCCGCTGCCGCCGGAGCGGCTGGCCGCGTTCGGCGGCACGCTGCTCGGCGGCGCCGGCCGGACCGGGCGGCTGGCCTCGTCCTTCCTCGGCGCCCTCGCCGAGGAGAGCGCCGAGGAGGCCGCCGTCGCCGCCGGCGCCGGGGAGGAGCCCTACGCCCACCACCTCGGCGGCGCGATCGTCGAGCTGGTCACCGGCGCGGCCGGCGAGTGGCTGGGGGCGCCGCCCGCCGCGTCCCCGGAGAGCGCGGAGATGCTGCGCGCGATCCAGGAGTGGATCGAGACGCGGCTGCACGACCCGGCGCTGTCCCCGGCCGTGATCGCCGCGGCGCACCACGTCTCGGTCCGGCAGCTGTACCGGGTGTTCCGGCCGGCCGGGACGACCGTCGCCCGCTACGTCCGCGCCCGGCGGCTGGAGAACTGCCGCCGCGAGCTGGGCGACCCGTTCCTCGGCACGCAGCGGATCGGCGCGATCGCGAACCGCTGGGGCCTCCCGGACGCCGCCGCGTTCAGCCGCGCGTTCCGCGCCGCCTACGGCGAGACCCCGAGCGCCTACCGGGCGCGTGCCACCGGCCTGCAGCGCGACGACTAGCGCTGCGGAGAGCGGTCCTGCTCGGCAAAATGCCCCGTTTGTCTGCATTGATTCTGGGATCGGGGGAACGCGGGGAGTGACGACGAGAAATGGGGGGACAGGGGGACCGCCGCCATGCCACGACCCGGAAGCCACAAGTACGACGCCGAGCGCCGCAGGCTCCGCAAGGAGATGGAGGACCAGGGGATCGCCAGCGACCGCGAGGCGGGCGAGCGCGCCAACCGGGAGCTGCAGTTGGACGAGCACCACCGGCCCCGCCGCGCCAGCGAGCGCGGCGCGGGTCCGAAGGGGGAGCGGAGGGGAGCGCGGTGAGCCCCGCGATGAACCACGACGCGGCCGACGCCGCAGACGTGCTCGGGGCCGTGCTGCCGCTGGAGTACGAGGAGGACCTCGATCCGCTCATGGACCGGATCGGGGACGCGCGCTGCGTGCTGATCGGCGAGGCCAGCCACGGCACGCACGAGTACTACGCGTGGCGGGCCGCGCTGACCAGGCGGCTGGTCTCCGAGCGCGGGTTCTCCTTCGTCGCGGTCGAGGGCGACTACCCGGACTGCCGCCGGGTCGGCCGCAGCGTGACGCTGGCCCCGGGCGCGCCCGCCGACCCGCGCGACGTCCTGGACGCCTACGAGCGCTGGCCGACGTGGATGTGGGCCAACGAGGAGACCGCCAAGTTCTGCCGGTGGCTGCGCGACCACAACGCGGACCTGCCGCCGGACGACCGCGCCGGCTTCTACGGCCTGGACGTCTACAGCCTGTGGGAGTCGCTGCGGGCCGTCGTCGACCACCTGGCCGAGCACCGCCCCGAGTACCTCGGCACGGCCCTGAAGGCGTACCGCTGCTTCGAACCGCACGGCGAGGACCCGCAGGCCTACGGCTGGAACACCGCGCTCGTCCCGGAAGGGTGCGCCGACGAGGTCCTGGCGCTGCTGACGCGGCTGCGCGCGCCCGCCGGGACGGCGGGGGGCGGCGACCCGGCGGCGGAGTTCGACGCCCGGCAGAACGCCGAGGTGGCGGCGGGCGCGGAGCGGTACTACCGCGCCATGATCGGCGGCGGGCCGGAGTCGTGGAACGTCCGGGACGTCCACATGGCCGACACCCTCGACCGGCTCCTGGAGTTCCACGAGGCGCGGCGCGGCGAGGGCAAGGCCGTCGTGTGGGCGCACAACACCCATGTCGGCGACGCGCGGGCGACGGACATGGCGGGCGCCGGGATGGTCAACCTCGGCCAGCTGGCCCGGGAGCGGCACGGCCGGGACGACGTCGTGGTGGTCGGCTTCGCGGGCGGGCCCGGCGAGGTCGTCGCCTCGCCGCGCTGGGGCGGCCCGATGGAGGTCATGCACGTCCCGCCGCCGGCGCACGGGTCGCTCGAGGACGCCCTGGCCGGCTCGGAACTGCACCGCGGCATGTTCATCGTGCCGCCCGAACCGGACAAGCCGCCGTTCCTCACCCGGACGCTCGGGCACCGCGCGATCGGCGTCGTGTACGACCCGGACCGCGACCCGCGCCAGTACGTCCCGACCCGGCTCGCCGACCGCTACGACACGCTCTGCTGGTTCCGGATCACCTCCGCCCTCCAGCCGCTGCACGCGGAGGCGGCGCACTGTGGTGAACTGGAGACGATGCCGACGGGGGTCTGAGCCGGCGCCAGTCCGAGCCGACCGAGCACGAGGAGTCGTCCATGTCCTTGACGATGCGGCCGGGACCGCTCGCGGGTTCGCCCGGCGACGAGGTCAACTTCACCATCGACGGGCCGAAGCACCGGCTGTTCATGCACCGGTTCCCGCGCCGCGTCCACGCCTGGTTCGCGGGGGAGATCGTCCTCGACACCGAGCGCGGCGAGTTCCTGCACGAGACCGGCCTGCTGCCGGTGCTGTACGTCCCCGAGGAGGACGTGCGGACCGACCTCCTGGTGAGGACCGACCACACCACGCACTGCCCGTTCAAGGGCGACGCCGCGTACTGGACGATCCGGGTGGGCGAGCGCGAGGCCGAGAACGCGGTGTGGGCCTATCCGGAGCCGAACGACGAGGCGCCGTGGCTGCGCGGGCTGATGGCCTTCTACTGGGAGCCGATGGACGCCTGGTACGACGAGGACGAGGAGGTCCACGGGCATCTGCGCGACCCCTTCCACCGGGTCGACGCGCGGCGCGCGCGCCGCCACGTGCGGGTGCTGCGGGACGGGGAGGTCGTCGCGGAGACCGAGCACCCGATCGTCCTGTCGGAGACCGGGCTGCCGAACCGGTACTACATCCCGGCCGACGACGTCCGCCGCGACCTGCTGACCAGGAGCCGGAAGCGGACCGTCTGCCCGTACAAGGGAGAGACGACGTACTGGTCCCTGGAGGGCGCCGAGGACGCCGCCTGGTCGTACGACGAGCCGCTGGAGGACGCCGTCAAGATCGCGGGCTATCTGAGCTTCGACCACGAGGCCCTGACGATCGAGTCCCAGCCGCCGCCGGGCGCCTGACGGCCCCGCGGCCGCGCGCGGAGCGCGCTTCCGGGTTCTCGCGGTGCCCAAGGCGCCGCCGTCCGGTTTACAGTGCCATTGACCGTGGGCAGTGACCGGGGCAGGCGCCGCGGAAGACGGGCACGGCGGCGAGCGAGTGCGCGGCAGGCAAGGAGACGGGCTGTTGGCAGGGTACGGGGCGTCCTCCCCGCGGCCGGGTTTCTGGGCCGCGCTCAACCCCGCGCAGCGGACGGCCCTGCGCGACGCCGCGCGTCCCCGGCAGTACCCGGTGAAGGCGCCGCTGGTCTACCAGGGCGACGAGTCCGACCATGTGATCGTCATCGAGCGCGGCTGGGCGAAGGTCACCTCGTCCACGGCCGACGGCCACGACGTGGTGCTGGCCGTCCGCGGCCCCGGCGACCTCATCGCCGAGAGCGCGGTGCTGGGCGGCCGGCCGCGCGCCGCGACCGTCACCGCGCTGTCGCCGATCCGCGCGCTGGTGGTGCCCGCCGCCCGCTTCACCGGCTTCCTCGACGAGCACCCGGACGTGTGGATGCTGGTCACCGGCACCTTCGTGCAGCGGATGGACGACTCCGACCGGCGCCTCACCGCGCACGTCGCGAGCCGCGGTCCGCAGCGCCTCGCCGCGCTGCTGACGCATCTCGCGGAGCTGTCGGCCCACCACGCCCCGCCCGCGCCGGACGGGTCGATCGAGATCGGCCCGCCGCTGTCGCAGGAGGAGCTCGGCAGCTGGATGGACGCGTCCCGGGAGACCGTCGCGCGCGCCCTCAACGGCCTGCGCCGCCAGGGCCTGATCCGCACCGGCTGGCGCAAGATCACCGTGGTCGACCTGCCCGGGCTCCGCGAGTTCGCCAAAGAAGAAGACTGACGCGGGGCAAGCGGGGCCGGTGGGGGCGCGCGCTCTAGGATCTCCGGCGTGAGCGGCGACGGGTACCACCACGGGGATCTGCGGCGGACGGTCATGGCCGCCGCCGTCGCGGCGATCGCCGAGTCGGGCCCGGCCGGGTGGAGCCTGCGCGAGCTGGCCCGCCGCGCGGGGGTGTCGCACGCCGCGCCCGCGCACCACTTCGGCGACAAGACGGGCCTGCTGACCGCCGTCGCCGCCGAGGGGTACGCGCTGTTCGCGGACGCCCTCGAAGCGGCCGGCGACGACCTGCACGCGGTCGGGCTGGCCTACGTCCGCTTCGCCGTCGAGCACCGGGCGCACTTCGAGGTGATGTTCAGCCCCGGCCTCTACCGCGCCGGCGACCCGGAGGTGACCGCCGCCCGCGACCGGGCGGGCCGGGTGCTCGCGGCGAGCGTCCGGGGCACCGCACAGGGCGGAGAACAGGACGGCGAACAGGACGGGGCACAGGGCGCCGCGCCCGGGGACGGGGACGACCGGACGCGGGGCATCGCGGCCTGGTCCATCGTGCACGGCTTCGCGCACCTGTGGCTGAGCGGCGCGCTGCCGCCCGAGCTCGGCGACGACCCGGTGGCCGCCGCCGCGCCCGTGATAGCGCACCTCTTCCGTCCCTGAGCGCGGCCCCGCCGCGCCGGTATCAGTGCCGCGAGGCGGCTTCGTCGACGGCCCGCCGTTCGCCATCGCCGTCGCCGTTGCCTGCGTTCAGCTCGGGACGGCGTTCGGGGACGACGGCCAGGTCGGCCCTGAACCGGCGGTTGAGCGCGGCGCGCAGCCGGCCCCGCGCGGTGCGGCCGCGCGGGCTGTCGATCCCGTCCACCGGCGGCGGGACGTCCAGGTCGACGGCCACCGCCGGGCGCGGATCGGTGATCGCGGCGATCGCCTCGTCCGGCATCGGCCGCTCCACCTCGCTGTACCCGCCCTCCACCGACCGCCGGATGATGCCGGTCTCCAGCCCGTGCCGGGCCAGGCCGAGGTCGCGGCGCTGCAGGCCGACGCAGATCCGGTAGGTGATGATGTAGGCCAGCACCGGGCCCAGGATGATCAGGCCGCGGAAGAACCAGGTCGTCCAGAACAGCGAGACGTGGAACCGGTCGGCGAGGACGTCGTTGCCGCCCGCGAGCCACAGCGTCCCGTAGAAGACGACCCCGGCGACGCCGATGCCGGTCCGCGGCGGGACGTCGCGCGGCCGGTCCAGCAGGTGGTGGATCCGGTCGTCGCCGGTCACCCAGCGTTCCAGGAACGGGTAGGCGGCGAGGCCCGTGAACAGCACCCCCGGCACCACGAGCGCGGGAACGAGCACGCTGAGCGCCACCGTGTGGCCCCAGAGGGTGATCTCCCACGACGGCATGATCCGCAGCGCGCCCTCCAGCCAGCCCATGTACCAGTCGGGCTGCGACCCGGAGCTGATCGCGCCCGGATCGTACGGGCCGAACAGCCAGATCGGGTTGATCTGGACGAACGCCGCCAGCAGCGTCGTCACGCCCAGCAGCCACAGGAAGAACGCGGTGGTCTTGGCGATGAACACCGGGAAGAACGGGTAGCCGTGGACGGTGCCGTTGGAGCTGCCCTTGCCGGGGAACTGCGTGTGCGTCTGCCGCCAGGTCAGCACGATGGCGTGCAGCGGGATGAGCGCCGCGAGCAGGCCCGGGATCAGCAGGATGTGGATGACGTACAGGCGGGGGATGATGTCGGTCCCGGGGAACTCCCCGCCGAACAGGAACATCACCGTGTACGACCCGACGAGCGGGATGGAGGCGGTGACGCCCTCCAGGATGCGCAGGCCGGTGCCCGACAGCAGGTCGTCCGGCAGCGTGTAGCCGAACAGCCCGTTGAACATGACGAGCACGAGCATGAGGACGCCGATCAGCCAGTTCAGCTCGCGCGGCTTGCGGAACGCCCCCGTGAAGAAGTTCCGCAGCATGTGCACGAGGATCGCGGCCATGAACAGCAGCGTCGACCAGTGGTGCAGCTGCCGGACGAGCAGCCCGCCCCGCACGTCGAAGCTGATGTTGAGCGTCGACGCGTACGCCTCGCTCATCTCGACGCCGCGCAGCTTCGTGTAGGAGCCGTTGTAGACGACCTCCTGCATGCTCGGCTTGTAGAACAGCGTCAGGTAGACCCCGGTGAGCAGGATGATCACGAACGAGTACATCGCGATCTCGCCGAGCAGGAAGCTCCAGTGGTCCGGAAACGCCTTGCGCAGCGCCCTGCGCGCGAAGCCGGTGGTGCCGAGCCGATCGTCCAGGGCCCGCGCCGAGCGGTCCACTGCCCTGCCCCGGGCCTGGGGCCTCGTCGTCCCCGCCATCGTGAGCATCCCTCCGTCGCACATTCGCGGATGTTCCGCATCTGCGAATAAGACGGGGATTTGGTGGCGGATGTGACATCCCAGGATGTGCACCGCGTCACAGCGCGCCGGTGTCGACCGGGGCGCTCCGCGCGGAGGTCAGCAGGCGGGCACGGCCAGGTGGGTGCGCCGCTGGTAGCGGGGCCGCCAGGTGGTCCGGTAGGCGAGCCGGATCGGCGGCGGCAGCAGCCGCAGCACCGCGCGGCGGGTGGCGTCGGGGGCGCCGTCCAGCAGCCAGGGCAGGAACGTGCCGAGCCCCCGGACGCCCAGCTCGCGGCGCAGTTCGACGTCGTAGGTGCCCCACTCGTAGGGCGTCAGGGTCTCCTGGATCAGGGGCAGGACGTCGGACTCCTTGAAGTCCAGCAGGGCGCCGAGCCGCGTGCGGAGGTCGCGCGCGCACTGCGTGAACGTGCGGAGGTCGTGGTGCTCCAGCGCGGCGTCCAGGCCGTCGATCAGCGGGACGACCCGCAGCGTCCGCAGCGCCAGGTCGTCGAGGACGGCGCTGACGCGCCCGAGCCGGCCGGGAGAGCGGACGCCCGCGTCCTTGGCGTACATCACCGTCCAGAGGGCGCGCTTCTCCGCGTTGTCCTGGAGCTGCCAGTGGTGGGCGAACAGCGACCAGCTGTTCGCGACGGCCGCCCCGTTCGGCCCCGGCGCGGCCTCCAGGCGGGCCGCGTCACGGCGGAACGCGTCGTCCACGGCGTACAGCATCGTCAGGTCGTACTTCCTGGCCACGCCTTCCATGCCGCCTCCTCGACCTCCGCACCGGTGCCGTCGCGGACGGCCGTCCCACAGCCGGCCGTCGCACAGATAGACGCGCGGGACGCCTCCGAACGTGACGTGATCTGGAGTCTGACCCTTGTGACGTGCCCCACGCCGGCCGATCTATGCGGTGCGGACGGCGGTGAGCGGAGGGCCGCCGGAGCCGGGCTCCCGGCGTTTCCGAATCTCCTGGGGCTTCCCTTCGGCAGTTCGGGGCCTGTACTGATGGGTGCCGACATGGTGGACCGGCTGACCTGCGGCGAGATGCGGACGGGATGAGGAAGGCCGTCCGGAGGGTTGGCACCGGTACGCGCAAAGCGCAGATCGTCCGTACGGTGCGGGAACGGCGGAGGGAAGGGCCATAAATGGCTGTTGAGGCGGTTGGTGGCGATATCGCGGCGCTGGTGCTGCGGGTCTCCGTGGGCGGCACCCTGCTCGCGCACGGCTGGAACCACGCGTTCGGCGGCGGGAAGATCGAGGGCACGGCGGGCTGGTTCGAGTCGATGGGGCTGCGGCCGGGCCGCCTGCACGCGCTGATGGCGACCGGCACCGAACTGGGCGCCGGGATCCTGCTGATCCTCGGCCTGCTCACGCCGCTGGCCGCGGCCGGGGCGGTCGGCACGATGGCGGTCGCGCTCATCACCGCGCACCTGCGCAACGGCTTCTTCATCTTCCGGCCCGGGCAGGGCTACGAGTACGTCCTGATGATCATCATGGTGGCGTGCGCGGCCGGCGCGCTCGGCGGCGGCGCCGTGTCCCTGGACCGCGCGCTCGGCGTCGACGGCGACCTGTCCGGCTGGACGGGCCTGGCGGTCACCGCGCTCGCCGGCGGCATCGGCGCCGCGCTGCTGCTGGCGGTCTTCTGGCGCCCGGCCAAGGAGCCGGCCGGGGAGTCGGATGGGGCGTCGGATGGGGCGTCGGCCGGGGAGCCTGCGGGAGAGAGCGCCGCGGAGTAGCGGGCGGTGAGCCGGCGGTGAGTTGGGCGCGGCCGGCCTCCGCACACGAGGAGGCCGGCCGCGCGCCGCGGGGGCGGCTATCTCCAGGTGTCGTTCGCGACGTGCGGGGACGTCCCCGTCGTGTAGCTGCGGTTCGCGCCGTTCTCCCAGGTAACGGCGCCCGCGTCGGTCTTCTTGATGTACTTGTACTCGATCCTCGTACCGGTCGGCAGCGACACCGTCCCGCTCCAGGTCGGGTACCGGTCGGGGGAGAGCCTGACGGCCTTGGAGGTGTCCCAGGAGCCGAGCGCCGGGATGTCGCCGACGACGTAGACGCTCGTCCCCCATGTGGTGGTGGCGTAGACGTTGAACGCGTCCGACACGGTCGCGGGCGTCGTGGTGGGTGTGGCTGTGGGCGTGGCGGTGGGTGTGGCGGTGGGGGTGGCGCCCGTCTTGGCGTCCGCGTGGATCGCGACCGCGCCGTGCGCGGGGACGGTCACCGTCGCGGTGCCGCCCGACACCGGCACCGCCGTCCCCGCGCAGCCGTCCCCGGTGACCGGTGAGGCGCCGCCGGTGATGACGTCGCAGTAGACGCCGTCCGCGAGCCCGGTCCGGTAGGAGGCGGTGGACGGGCTCGCGGTGTCGTTGAGCCCGACCCAGCCCCGGTCGCCGCGCCGGAACCCGATGACGCCGCCGGCGGTGGCGGTGAAGTCGGAGACCACCGTGGCGGACGCGGTCGCGTTGTGCCAGGCGACCATGCCCTTCATCCCGGTCGACTGCGTGAAGCACTGCCAGCCGCCCGAGCAGGAGGCGTCCGTGACGAAGCCGCGGGAGTCGGCCGGCGGCGACTGCCCGGCCGACGACCACGCGAACCCGTCGTACACCGAAGGCCTCCCGTACGGGTAGGCCAGCAGGAAGTAGTTGGCCAGCACATAGTCGGTGCCGTTCTTGTAACTGAGCGTCGACCCGTCCCGCTCGGTGTCATGGTTCGTGATCATCGTGAACGTGCGGTCGCCGCTCGCGTCCAGCGACCACGACGGGATGCCCGCCAGGTTCGCCAGCGTGCCGTTCTGGAACTGGGTCTTCAGCCCCCGCGCGTAGGAGAAGCCGAGCACGTCGCCGTTCTGGGTGAACGCGGAGGGCTTCAGCGCGTCGGTGGTCGCCCCTGGGACGACCTCCTGAGCGATGTAAGGCGCCTTGCCCTCGGCGATCGTGGCCCTGAGCGCGCCCTTGATGGCGGCGAAGTCGCTCTGCGCGATGTGCTTGGCGGCGTCGATCCGGAACCCGTCCACGCCGAGCCCGATCAGGTCGTTGAGGTATCCGGTGATCTTGTCGCGGACGTAGGCCGACTGCGTCTTGAGGTCCGACAGCGACACCAGTTCGCAGTTCTGCACCTCGGATGTGTCGTTCCAGTCGTCGATGCCGGCGTCGTCGTCGTTGCAGTAGCCGTCGTTCGCGTGGTGGAAGTCGCCGTACCCGTACGGGACGGCCGGGTAGGAGAAGCCGGCGGGATCGAACGACGATCCGCCGTAGGTGGTGCTGACCGTGTTGTTGTGGCCCGCCATGTGGTTGATGACAGCGTCCACGTAGACGCGGACGCCCGCGCCGTGGCAGGCCGCGACCATCGCGGCGAACTGGGCGCGGTTCCCGAGCCGGCTGGTCAGGCCGTAGGAGACGGGCTGGTACACCTCCCACCACGGGTGCGCGCCGTCGCTCGTACTGGCGAGGCTGACCGATTCGGCGGGCGGCGCGACCTGGACGGCCCCGTACCCGGCGGGACCGAGGTGGCCGGTGCAGGCCGCCGCGACCGACGGCCAGTTCCATTCCCAGAGGTTGGCGGTGACGTCGCTCGCGTTGAGCGCGGCGGCGGCGCGGGCCTCGGAGTGGGGGAGCACGGAGTCGGGGAGCAGGGCGGCGGCGGGCGCCAGCCCGCCGAGGACGAGCGCACCGGCGGCGAGCAGGGAC
>NZ_VCKZ01000284.1 GCF_005889745.1 Actinomadura geliboluensis | reverse complement strand
TCGCCGGGGTGTACGCGCGCCAGGTGCCGTCCTTGGTCGCCTTGAACCCGCAAGGCACCGGCCACCCCGCACCGGGGGGCGTGGGGGGTCGCCCCCCCACACCTAAGACGCCTGAGAGACGGTCGACATGTTGAAGTCGCCCACTCTCAGCGCCGGCATCGCCGCCCGGGTGAAGTAGTCCGACCATTCCCGCGGCAGTGTCGCCGTGGTCTCGCCGATCTCGGCGATCCGGGACAGCAGGTCGACGGGGCTCTCGTTGAAGCGGAAGTTGTTGACGGCTCCGACGACTTCGCCGTCTTCGACGAGGTAGACGCCGTCGCGGGTGAGCCCGGTGAGCAGGAGGCTCTGCGGGTCGACTTCGCGGATGTACCACAGGCAGGTGAGCAGCAGCCCGCGCTCGGTGCGGGCGACCATCTCCTCGAGGGTGGCGCCGCCGTCCGGCCCGACCAGCGCCAGGTGGTCGATGGCGGGGGTGACGGGGAGCCCGGTGCGTGCGGCGGAGTGCCGGGTCTGGGTGAGGGAGGTGAGTTCCCCGTCGCGGATCCAGTCGGTGGCGGTGAGCGGGAGCCCGTTGTCGAAGACGGACGATTCGCGGCCGGAGGCGTGCGCGACGACGAACGGGCTGCTCTCCATGCCGGGCGCGGCGGGGTCGCTGGACAGGGTGACGGGCAGGCTGGCGAGGCGTTCGCCGACGCGGGTGCCGCCGCCGGGGGCGCTGAACACGGTGCGGCCGTCGTGGGCGTCCTGGGCGCCCGCGGACCAGTACAGGTAGATCATGAGGTCGGCGACGGCGGACGGCGGCAGGATCGTCTCGTATCGCCCGGCGGGCAGGTCGACGCGCCGTTCGCCCCAGTCGAGCCGCCGCGCGAGGTCGGCGGTGAGGGCGGGGACGTCGACGCCGGTGAAGTCGCGGGTGCCGACGCCGGCCCAGGCGGAGCCGCCGGCGCCCTTGGCGTTGAGTTCCAGGAGCCCGGTGGGCTGGTCGTGGCGGAGCCGCAGCCCGGCGGAGCTGCCGAGGAACGTCGAGGTGAGGACGTGGTTGGCGAATCCGTAGAGGCGGCGGTCGGCGGACTGCGCGGCGGCGAACGCCTCGCCGAGCGCGGGCGCGAGGCCCTCGAACACGCCGATGCCGGTCTCGGCGGGGTCGTCGTCCCAGCCGGACGCCCCGGCGGGGCCTTCGGTGACGAGGGGCGCGGCGTCCTCGGCGGGTTCGTTGCCGGCGGCGTCGGCCTCGGCGGCGCGGACGAGTTCCTCGATGCCGCCGGCGCCGACGGCGGACCGGGACACGACGCCGGCGGCGACGCCGCCGGCGGTCTCGCGCAGGGCGATGACGGTGAGCCGGCTGGAGCGGGTGACGCCGTTGGTGGTGAGGGTGTTGCCCGCCCACCGCAGGTTCGCGGTGCTGGTCTCGTCGGCGATGACGATGCAGTCGTCGGCGCGGGACAGCGACAGGGCCCGTTCGACGGCCTCCTGCGGCCGCATGGTGGTCACTGGCCGGCCTCCTTCAGCGTGTTGAGGATGTTGACGCCGCGGAACAGCGCGGACGGGCAGCCGTGGCTGACGGGCGCGACCTGCCCGGGCTGGCCCTTGCCGCAGTTGAACGCGCCGCCGAGCACGTAGGTCTGGGGGCCGCCGACGGCTTCCATGGAGTTCCAGAAGTCGGTGGTGGTGGCCTGGTAGGCGACGTCGCGGAGCTGCCCGGCGAGCCGCCCGTTCTCGATCTTGTAGAAGCGCTGGCCGGTGAACTGGAAGTTGTACCGCTGCATGTCGATCGACCAGCTCTTGTCGCCGACGATGTAGATGCCGCGGTCGACGCCGGAGATCAGCTCGTCGGTGGAGGGGCCGCCGTCGGCGGGCTTGAGGGAGACGTTCGCCATCCGCTGGATCGGCATGCTGGACGCGGCGTCGGCGAACGCGCAGCCGTTGGAGCGGGCGGCGCCGGTGAGGCGGGCGATGCGCCGGTCGGTCTGGTATCCGGTGAACAGGCCCCCGGTCACGATGTCGAAGGACTGGGTCTGCACGCCCTCGTCGTCGTAGCCGATGGTGGCCAGGCCGTGTTCGGTGGTGCGGTCCCCGGTGATGTTCATGACCTTGGACCCGTACTGCAGGGCGCCGAGCTTGTCGGGGGTGGCGAAGGAGGTGCCGGCGTAGGCGGCCTCGTAGCCGAGGGCCCGGTCGAGTTCGGTGGCGTGCCCGATCGACTCGTGGATGGTCAGCCACAGGTTGGAGGGGTCGACGACGACGTCGTAGGAGCCGGGGTCGACGGTCGGCGCGGCGAGCTTCTCGGCGAGCATCTCGGGGATGCGGGCGAGTTCGCCGTCCCAGTCCCAGTGGTCCCCGGTCAGCCATTCCCACCCGTATCCGGCGGGCGGCGCGACCGTCCGCATGGTGTCGAACAGCCCGCCGGCGATGCCGACGGCGTTGACGACGGGGTGGAGGCGGACGCGCTGCTGGGTGGTGACGGTCCCGGCGAGGTCGGCGAAGAACTTGTTCTCCTTGACCTGCAGCAGGGTGGCGTCGACGTGGTCGACGCGGTCGTCGCCGAGCAGCCGGCGGCTCCACCCGGCGAGCAGTGCGACCTTGTCGCCGGTGGGCACGTCGAACGGGTCGGTCTCGTAGGACGACACCCAGGTCCGCTCGCCGTGGACGGGTTCGGGGGCGAGTTCGATGGGCTCGCGGTTGACGGGCCTCGCGACGGCGGCGACCTCGACGGCCTGCGCGGCGACGCGCGCGGCCCCGTCGGGGGTGAGGTCGATGCCGGCGGCGAAGCCCCAGGTGCCGTCCTTGACGACCCGGACGGACAGGCCGACGTCGTCGGCGTCCAGCGCGGTCTCCAGGGCGGCGTCGTGGAGCCGGAGGGTCTGGCTGCGGATGCGTTCGAGGCGGAAGTCGGCGTGCTCGGCGCCCAGCTCGCGGGCCCGGGTGAGGGCCGCGTCGGCCAGCGCGCGGAGCGGCAGCGCCGTGAAGGCGGGATCGATGTCATGCACCTTCCGCAACCTACCCGCCGCGCCCGCGCGGGGCCGAGAACAAATGCGGGTCGCGGGTTCTTGTCGGTTCGGCACATCCGCAGGGCGCGGTGGGGGCCGCTAGGGTCGTGCCCAGTCTTCCGAGTACGAACGTCTTCTGAGCACGCAAGTCGACGAGAGGGTCCTGATGAGTCGCTCTGTCCTCGTGACCGGCGGTAACCGGGGCATCGGCCTCGCCATCGCCCGTGAGCTGTCCGCGGCGGGCGACGCGGTCGCCGTCACCTACCGGTCTGGGGAGCCCCCCGAGGGGCTGTTCGGCGTCCGGTGCGACGTGACGGACGCCGAGGACGTCGACGCGGCGTTCGCCAAGGTCGAGGCCGAGCAGGGCCCGGTCGAGGTGGTGGTCGCCAACGCGGGCATCACGAAGGACACGCTGCTGGCCATCATGAGCGAGGAGACGTTCACCTCCGTGCTCGACACGAACCTGACGGGTTCGTTCCGGGTCGCGAAGCGGGCCGTGAAGGGCATGATGCGCAAGCGGTCCGGCCGGATCGTGCTGGTGTCGTCGGTCGTGGGGCTGATGGGGTCGCCGGGGCAGTCGAACTACGCGGCGTCCAAGGCGGGCATGGTCGGGTTCGCCCGGTCCCTCGCCCGCGAGCTCGGCTCCCGCAACATCACGGTCAACGTGGTGGCGCCCGGGTTCGTCGACACCGACATGACGGCGGTGCTCAGCGAGGACCAGCAGAAGGCCATCACCGCGGCGGTCCCGCTCGGGCGGATCGCGCGGCCGGAGGAGATCGCGAAGGCGGTGCGGTTCGTCGCGAGCGAGGACGCCGCCTACATCACCGGGGCCGTGATCCCGGTCGACGGCGGACTGGGAATGGGGCACTGACGGCATGGGCATTCTCGAAGGCAAGCGGATCCTGGTCACCGGCGTCCTCACCGACGCCTCGATCGGCTTCCACATCGCGCGGGTCGCGCAGGAGCAGGGCGCCGAGGTCGTCCTGACCGCCTACCCGCGCCCGACCCTCACGGCGCGGACCGCGAAGCGGCTGCCGACGGGCCCGGACAACCCGCCGCCGGTGATCGAGCTGGACGCGACGAGCGCCGAGCAGCTGGACGCCCTGGCCGGGAACCTGCGCGAGCAGGGCTTCGACCATCTCGACGGCGTCGTCCACGCGATCGCGTTCGCACCGCAGACCGCGCTCGGCGGCGCGTTCCTGGAGACGCCGTGGGAGGACGTGGCGACCGCCGTGCACGCGTCGGCGTACTCGCTGAAGTCGCTGACGATGGCGTGCCTGCCGCTGATGAAGGACGGCGGCTCGGTCGTCGGCCTGGACTTCGACGCCACGAAGGCGTGGCCGGTGTACGACTGGATGGGCGTGGCGAAGGCCGGCCTGGAGTCGTGCGCCCGCTACCTGGCCAAGTACCTGGGCCCGCAGGGCATCCGGGTGAACCTGGTCGCGGCGGGTCCGCTGGCGACGATGGCGGCCAAGAGCATCCCCGGCTTCGAGGGCATGACGGACATGTGGCCGAAGGCGGCCCCGCTCGGCTGGGACATCAAGGACAGCGAGCCCACGGCCCGCGCCTGCGCGGCGCTGCTGTCGGACTGGTTCCCCGCCACCACGGGCGAGATCGTCCACGTCGACGGCGGCATCCACGCCATCGGCGGCGCGTACTAGCCCCGGACGTCCCGAAGGCCGGCGCCAGGTGCTCGTCGCACCGGCGCCGGCCTTCGCGTGTCGGCGTGCCGGAAGTGTGTGCCCCGGGCCGGGTGTCAGCGGCCTGCGCGCCGACGGCGGAGGACGCGTCCGGCGGCGCTGAGGTTGAGGGCTCCGGCCGCTCCAGCGGCGCCGGCCGCGGCGGCGACCAGCAGCAGCTGCCGGTTGTCCTGGCCCGCGCCGGACCCGGCGGCGACGGGGGAGATCAGCCGGGTCTGCGGCATCGGGGCGGCGCCGCCGGCGCCGGTGCGGTAGGCGCTCGGGTCCGCGGCGATCTCCGGGGTCGGCAGGACGCCGGGCAGCCCGGCGGCCGGGACCTGGCCGTTGTAGGGCCGCAGGCCCGCGCCGCCGGTCATGGGCGACGGCCCGGACGGGTCGGCGGCCCGGGCGCCGCTCGGCGGCGCGGCGGGCCGGCGCGGCTTGGCCGCCGTCTTCTTGCCGGTGGACTTCTTGGTGCTCTGCGAGGTGGTCTTCTTCGGTGCCGGCTTCGCGGTGGTCTTCGTCGGCGCCGGTGTCGGGGTCGGCGTCTTCGGGGTGAGGGCCTCGCGCAGGTTGCCGAGGTTGCACTTCCAGTTCTCGATCGTGCTCTCGGGGTCGGTGCCCTTCGTGCACTCCTGCGCCGCCGCCGCGTCGGCCGGCGGGGCCGCGAGCACGAGGACGAGCGCCCCCGCCGAGACCGCCGCCGAAGCCGAACCGAGCCGCCTGAGCCCCTGGGGCATGTTCTTCCTCCACCCGATGCCGTGCCTGAAACAGCCGGCGTGCCTGAAACCGCTGCCCTGCAGGGCCTTCACGCGCCCGACCCTGTTGACATCGTGTCCCATACGGGCCCGCCCGTAAACCGCGACACGGTGGTTTCTTTACCTCGCGTTGGCCTCGGCGGGCCTCACTGGGCGACGAGTGACGCCAGGCGGGTGCGCCGCGGCGCCGGACCCCCCTCGCGGACGGCCGCGGCCAGCGCCGGCCCGGCCGCCTGCACGACCGACAGGTGCCGCCGCGCCAGCCCGAACGCGGTGGCCACCAGCGGCCGCGACAGCCCCTCGGCGGGCAGCACCGCCACGACGGCGGGGCGGCGCGTCCCGCGCGCCAGCGCGACCGGCACGGCCCAGCCGTGCCGCAGCCGGGCCGCGTCCGCCGGGGCGACGGTGGCCGGCCCGGCGGGGAAGTCGATGTCGAGGCCGTGCGGGCCGCCGCCGGTCACCGTGCCGGTCTCGCCGACCGCGGCCTGGGGGAGCGGCGCGGCCACGACGACCCGGTCGCCGGGGTCCATCCCGCCGAACGCGCCCGGCCCGGGGTTCAGCCGGGCCTTCAGCGCCGCGTTGAGCGCGCCCGCGCCCGCCGGGCCGCCCGCCGCGGGCGCGACGGCCTGGACGTCCTCGGCGGGGATGCCGAGCGCGCGGGGGATCGAGTCGGTGAGCAGCTGCACCGCCCGGTGCACCGCCTCGCCCGGGTCGGCGGCGGGCACGATGACGACCTCCCGGTCCGGCGCGTCCACGGCGGGCAGGTCGCCGCCGCGCACCGCCGCCGCGAGCACGCCGAGCGGGCCGGACGGCGGCGCCGCGTCCAGCGTGACGACGGGGACGGTCTCCGACGCCTCCAGGTCGTCCAGCGGCCGGCCGGGCCCGGCGGGCGGCGCGGCGCCGGGCTCGGCGCACAGCACCAGGTGGGCGCCGTCCGGGCACGCCTCCGCCAGCGCCGCGCACAGCTCGACGTCGAGCGCCGACGCGTCGGCCACCACGAGCAGGTCGAGGTCGAGGGGGTGCTGCTCGCCGCGCCCGTAGACGACGCCTCCGCCGGGCGCCTCCCGCGGCTCCAGGAGCCGGTGCAGGCCGGTGACCGCCACGCCCTCGGGGGCGGGCAGGCCGGCGGCGGCGCGGTCGGTCGGCGCCGCGACGGCGACCCGCAGCCCGGCGGCCGCGGCGGCGCCGGCGATCCCGGAGGCGGCCGCGGCGAGCCCGTCGGCGTCGCCGCCGCGCAGGACGCTGACGCCGGTGCGCAGCGCGGCGGTGAGCGCGAGCGACCGGTCCTCGGGCAGCCCGTCGCGCAGCTCCTTGACGGCCGCGTCGTCCAGCAGCGGCGCGGCGGTGAGCGTGAGCCGCTGGAACCCCTCGGCGGCGGCCTCCTCCGCGAGCGCCCACCGCGCCGCGCCGAGCATCTCCTCGGGCTCCTCCGGCTCCGCGTCCTCGGCGAAGGACTCCTCGTCGAACTCCGGCTCCTCGGTGAGGGAGAGGACCTCGGCCTCGTCCAGCGCGGCCTCCACGGCGGCGCGCGGGTCCGGGACGCGGGCGCGCTCCAGCGCCGCGACCACGTCGGCGGCCGGCGTGACGGTGTGCCCGGCGCGCGCCGCCTCGGTCAGCAGGTGCAGCACCAGCGCCCGGCCGCGCCGCACGTCGCCCGGCCCCGCCGCGTCCCCGAGGACGGCGCGCGCGAAGTGGTCGGCCTGCGGGGGCCGGACGCCGGGGACGCGCAGCAGCAGCCACGGGTCGGCGCGCAGCCGGTCCGCGGCGTCCGGGCCGAGCCGGGCGAGGGCGCCGGCCGCGAGCGGCGCGGGCGCGCCCGCCGCGGCGAACAGCTCGGTCAGGGCGGCCAGCCCGTCGTGCGCGCTCCGGCCGGCCGCGACCGGCGGCGCCGGCTTCGGCCGGGCGGGCCCGGGCGGCGCGCCCTGGGGCCCGGGGGGCGCGCCCGCGGGCGCGCGGTCGTCCAGGGCCCCGGCGGCGGCCTCGGCCGCGCGCAGCGCCGCGGCCGCGCGGGCGGCCCGCTCGGCGGGGGAGGGCTGGTCGGATGCGGGTTCGGGGATGTCGGTCACGGGCTTCCCGTCGCGGTGTCGGAGACGTCGTCGAGCGCCCCCCGGATCTCGGCCGGCAGAGTCAGGTCCTCGCTCTCCAGGATCGCGCCGAGCTGCGCGGCGGTCCGGGCGCCGACGATCGGCGCGGCGACGCCCTCCCGGTCGCGGACCCACGCCAGCGCCACCGCGAGCGGGGACCGGCCGAGGCCCTCGGCGGCGGTCACCACCGACTCCACGATCCGGGCGCACTCCTCGTCCAGGTAGGGCGAGACGAAGTCGGCGAAGTGCGGGGCGGCGGCGCGCGACCCGGCGGGGATGCCGGTGCGGTACTTGCCGGTGAGCACGCCGCGGCCGAGCGGCGACCACGGCAGCAGCCCCGCCCCGGCGTCCAGCACGGCCGGCACGACCTCCCGCTCGATGTCGCGGGCCAGCAGCGAGTACTCCACCTGCGCCGACACCACCGGGGCGCGGCCCGGCCAGGCGCGCTGCCACGCGGCGGCCTTGGCGACCTGCCAGCCGGCGTAGTTGGCCACCCCGACGTAGCGGGTGCGGCCGGACGCGACCGCCTCGTCCAGCGCCGACAGCGTCTCCTCCAGCGGCGTCGCCGGGTCGTAGACGTGCAGCTGCCACAGGTCGACGTGGTCGAGGTCGAGCCGGTCCAGGGAGGCGTCCAGGGCGCCGAGCAGGTGCCGGCGGGACCCGTCGTAGCGGCCGTTCGGCCGGATCGCCGCCTTCGTGGAGACCACCAGGCCGTCCCGGTCGACGGTCTCGCGCAGCAGGTGCCCGAGGATCCGCTCGGCGACGCCGCCGGTGTAGACGTCGGCGGTGTCGATCAGCGTGCCCCCGGCGTCCACGAACGCGGCGAGCTGCGCCGCGGCCTCGTCGGGGTCGGTGTCCTGCCCCCAGGTCATGGTGCCGAGGCCCAGCCGGGACACCAGCAGCCCGCTCCTCCCGAGGTGACGCTCCTTCATAGGCGGTCAATGTAGCGGTCCGCGCCCGGCGCGCGGAAAGCGAGCGGCCCGCCGCGTGGATCTTCGTCCGGCGCGAAGATCCTGGTGAGCTCTATTGCCGGGGGCCGCCGCCGGGCTAAAGTGCGCAGCCATGGCGCCACCCCCGTTCTCCATGTACTCGCCGAAGTCGCCGGACGGCGACGGCGGCCCGGACGTGGCGCCGGTGTTCGGCGCGGGGCCGGGCGACGACCCCGGGTACCTGGCCTCGCTGCGCGCCGGGACCGAGCTCGGCCGGCTGCGGGCGATGATGCTGGTGCTGCTCGCCGCGCCCGTCCTCATCCTGGCGATCATGCCGCTGATCGTGCAGGACGGCCGCGGGGACGCGCCGCCGTGGCTGTACGCGCCGCTCGCCGCCGCCGCGCTGGTCGCGCTGGCGGCCGGCCCGCTCGCGCCGCGGCCGATCCCGCCGGGCGCCGCGCCCGCCGACCCGGCGGTGGCGGCCCGCGCGGCGCTGCTGGTGTTCCGGCAGGCGGTCCTGCTGCGGTTCGCGCTGGCCGAGGGCGTCATCCTGCTCGGGCTGCCGCTGGCGATGGCCGGCAACAGCGAGGCGGTGTTCCTCGCCGGGTTCGCCGTCGGCTACCCGCTGCTGGTGTGGCTGGCGCTGCCCACGCGCGGCGGCGTGGAGCGGATGCGGCGGCGGCTGGAGGCGCGGGGCGCCGAGTCGCACCTGTGGGCCGTCCTGCTCGCCGCCCCGACGCCCTCCCGCGACGACGCGTCCCAGCCACCGTCCTAGACCCCGCGGCCTGGACTAGACCCCCGCGGCCTGGACCCCCGGCGCGGGGCGTCAGAGCCAGCCGCTCTTGCGCAGCCGCCGGAACAGCAGCACGCATGCGACGGCCATCACCGCGATGACCAGCGGGTACCCGAAGCTCCAGTGCAGCTCGGGCATGTGGTCGAAGTTCATCCCGTAGATCCCCGCGATCGCGGTCGGCACCGCGATGATCGCCGCCCACGCGGAGATCTTGCGCATGTCCTCGTTCTGCTGCTTGCCGAGCAGCGCCAGATGCGCGGTCAGCACGCTGTTCAGCAGCTCGTTGTGCGCGTCGACCTGCTCGTCCACGCGCAGCAGGTGGTCCAGGACGTCGCGGAAGTACTCGCGGGTCGAGCCGCACTCGGCGACGCGGCCCTTGACGATCTCCTGCAGCACTGGCACGAGCGGGTCCTCGGCGCCGCGGAACTCCAGCACCTCCCGCTTGAGCGAGTAGATGGCGGCGGTGACGTCTCGGGCGCCCGGGTCGAACACGGCCCGCTCCAGCCCGATGATGTCGACCTCCACCTCGTGGGCGACCAGCCCGTACCGGTCGACGACCTCGTCGCACACCGCGTACAGCACGGCGGTCGCGCCGTGGGCGATCAGCTCCGCGTCCTCCTCCAGCCGCTTGCGGACGGGCCCGAGCGGGTTCCCGGCGCCGTGCCGGACGGTGACGACGAAGTCCCGGCCGAGGAAGACCATGATCTCGCCGACCTCGATGTCGGAGGTCTCGTCGAGGTAGGACAGCGTCTTCAGCACCACGAACAGGGTGTCGCCGTAGCGCTCCAGCTTCGGCCGCTGGTGCGCCGACACCGCGTCCTCGGCGGCCAGGGGGTGCAGGTTCAGCTCGTCCTTGACCAGCTCGAACTCGTCCTCGTCGGGCTCGAACAGGCCGATCCACAGGAAGCACTCGCCGTCCTCGCGGGCCAGGTCGAACGCGTCGCTGATGTCGCCGTCGATGTCGCGGCGCGTCCCGCCCGCGTAGATGGCCTTGTCCACGATCACGGCACGCATTGTCGCGCATCCGCGCCGCCCGCCGCCTGAATGCCCGGCATCTCCTAGAGTGGCCGCTGTGACGACCCTTCTCCTGGTGAGGCATGGCCTGACCGCGATGACCGGCCCGGTGCTCGCCGGCTGGACGCCCGGGGTGGGCCTCGACGACCGCGGCCGCGCCCAGGCCGCCGCGCTCGCCGCCCGGCTCGCGCCGCTCCCGATCGCCGCCGTCGTGTCCAGCCCGCTGCAGCGGTGCGCCGAGACCGCCGCGGCGCTCGCCGCCGGGCACGCCCCGCCCATCGAGAAGGTCGAGACCGACGACCGGTTCGGCGAGGTCCGCTACGGCGACTGGACGGGCCGCCCCCTCAAGGAGCTCGCCGAGGAGCCCCTGTGGCGGGTCGTGCAGGCCCACCCGAGCGCCGTCCGCTTCCCCGGCGAGGACGGCGAGGCCCTGGCCGCCGCGCAGCACCGCGCCGTCACCGCCGTCCGCGACTGGAACGAGCGCGTCGCCGCCGAGCACGGCCCCGACGCCCTCTACGCGGTGTGCAGCCACGGCGACATCATCAAGGCCGTCGTCGCCGACGCGCTCGGCCTGCACCTGGACCAGTTCCAGCGGATCCAGGCCGACCCCGCGTCCCTCACCGTGATCCGCTACACCGAGACGCGCCCGTTCGTGGTCCGCGTCAACGACACCGGCGGCGATGTCGCCGCGCTGGTTCCGCGACCGCCGGCGGAAGGTTCCGGAAAAGCCGGACTCGGTGCGGGTGACGCGCCCGTCGGCGGCGGCGCGTAGGGTCGGTGTCATGCCCGTCATCTCCTACGACCCGCCGGAGCGCTTCGTCGCCGGCGCCGTCGGCCGCCCCGGCGACCGCGCCTTCTACCTGCAGGCCCGCTCCGGCCACCGGGTCACCAGCGTCGGGCTGGAGAAGTTCCAGGTGACGCTACTCGCCGAGCGCCTGGAGGAGCTGCTGGACGAGGTGCTGCGGCGCAGCGGCGGCGACGCCCCGGTGCCCGCCGTCACCCCCGCCGAGCTCCAGGACGACGGCCCCCTCGACCAGCCGGTGGAGGAGGAGTTCCGGGTCGGCACGATGGCGCTCGCCTGGGACCCCGACGACGAGCAGGTCGTCATCGAGGCGCAGGAGGTCACCGAGTCCGAGGAGGAGCCCGAGGTCGGCGAGGACGACCCGGCGATCGCGGTGCTGCGGGTGCGGATCAGCGCCGCGCAGGCGCGCGCGTTCGCCGAGCGCGCGCTGAAGGTCGTCGCCGCCGGACGCCCCCCGTGCCCGCTGTGCGGCCTGCCGCTGGACGGCGAGGGGCACGTGTGCCCGCGCCAGAACGGCTACATGGGCTGAGATGAGCCCTCATCGTGCTGGATCATGGACGACGCGGCCGGGAGAATGAACGCATGACGCAGTCCTCCCGGGACCGGGCGCCCGCCGGCCGCGACGCCGGCCGGGACGTGCCCGCGCGCCCGGTCTCCCCCCGCGACGCGGCCGCCGCCGAGCGGCTGCTGTCGGCCGGGCGGCTCGGCGTGGAGGGCCGCCTCGTCCAGGCGTCCAACGCCACCCTGTACTGCTCCATCGAGGACGGCGGCACCGCCGCCAACTGCGTCTACAAGCCCGTCGCGGGGGAGCGCCCGCTGTGGGACTTCCCCGACGGCACCCTCGCCGAGCGGGAGGTCGCCGCCTACGAGGTGTCCAAGGTCATGGGGTGGGGCACCGTCCCGCCGACCGTCCACCGCGACGGCCCCTACGGGCCCGGCATGGTGCAGCTGTGGGTCGAGCCCGACCCCGACGTCGACCTGGTCGCGCTGTCGCGCTCCGACGACGAGGCGATCCGCCGCATGGCGGTGTTCGACGCCGTCGTCAACAACGCCGACCGCAAGATCGGGCACCTGCTGCCGCCGGGCGACGGCCATGTCTACGGCTGCGACCACGGCGTGTGCTTCTCCACCGAGTACAAGCTGCGCACCGTGCTGTGGCAGTGGCGCGGCAAGCCGCTCACCCCCGAGGCGCTGGAGGCGCTCGGCCGGGTCGAGGCCGGCCTGCGCGGCGGCGCCCTCGGCGCCCGCCTCGCCGAGCTGCTCACCGCGGAGGAGGTCGACGCCACCCGCCGCCGCGTCGAGCTGATGCTCAAGCACCGCATCCACCCCTACCCGCCGGAGGACTGGCCCGCCATCCACTGGCC
>NZ_VCKZ01000744.1 GCF_005889745.1 Actinomadura geliboluensis | reverse complement strand
TGTCCACGAACGCCCACACGAAGATCCAGCCCAGCGCCAACCGGGCCGCAGCCCAGGCGTAGCGGGCGGCGGGCGTCTCGGTCAGCGGCCTCGGCGCCACCACCCGAATCAGGGTGCCGCGCCCCGCGTGCGTCTTGTGCTCGGAGACTGCCATCGCCGTCTCACCTTCCATCACATCGCCGGTTCCATCACCCCTTACTCAACCCTCATCGCGGGACGCGCTGTAGGTCCCTTCGGCGCACGATCAACGGGACCAACGGGCCCCGTGTCCGGGCGCACGCAGGGCCTAAAGACCCACCGGTCACGGGCCCTCGGTCCCTGTAGGCCGCCTCTGCCTCGCGTTTAGCGTCGCTTCAGGCTGGTCGGAAGGGGACGGCGTCATGAAACGGGCGAGGATGCGGGCGCGAGCGGATCGATGGCGCCGTAGCCTCGGCCTGGACGGCAACGACCTGCGGCGGGACGTCGACCGCGCCCAGCGAAGGCTCGGCGTCATCCTGCTGATGATCTTCTCCGGCATCGCCCCGCCACTGGCCGTCCACACCGCCTGGATCGTCCACGACTCGGGCGTGCGGGCCGAGCGGTACGAGGCCGCCACATGGCACCGGGTCGACGCGACCGCGGTGAAGATCAAGCAGGTTAAGGGGCGGCACCAGGTCACCGTCGCTTGGACCGAGCCGGGCGGAACCCGCCGGACGGGCGACTACACGACCTTGCGCGGGCCCGATATCGGGACTCGCGTCAGGGTCTGGGCCGGCCCCGGCACCGTGTCGCTTCTTCCACCACGAGATCATTCGCGGACCCTCGCCCAGACCGGACTGGCCGTGGCCGGCGTCGCACTGGCCACAGCAGCGCCGCTACTCGGCCTCTACCGGCTGGCCCGCCGCAGGTACGACCGACGACGCGACCAACTCTGGGACGCCGCCTGGGCGCGCCTCGACAACCACCACATCGGTCCCTGACCACCGTCCCGCTGCCTGGGTTTGCCAGAATCTCCGGCCTCCCGCTCATCCCTGAGCAACCAGACGACCTGCAGGGACTCACCTCCGCTGCCGGAACAGGCCCTCCAGCGTCCGGCCGAGATCGTCTCCGACCGGGTAACGTCCGTACATCACCGCTAAAGCAGGGAATGGTGCGATGACAAGCCCGAACCGCGAGGCCGGCGAGACGATCCGGGTGTTCCTGCTGGACGATCACGAGGTCGTCCGCCGCGGGGTCGCGGCGCTGCTGTCGGCCGAGGACGACATCGAGATCGTCGGCGAGGCCGGCACCGCCGACCACGCCC
>NZ_VCKZ01000283.1 GCF_005889745.1 Actinomadura geliboluensis | reverse complement strand
AGCCGGGCCGGTTCAACAACGTCGACCTCATCTACGGCTTCCAGCTCGGCGGCCGTAAGGTCGACCTCGCGGTCGTCTCCGACCGCGGCCGCGACACCGTCCGCACCTACGCGATCGACCCGCGGGCGGCCGCCCGGCACCAGGCGCCGCTGACCGACGTCACCGACCCGTCCGCGCCGTTCGTCTTCTCCACCTCCCTCGACGAGGTCAACGACCAGGCGACGGCCTACGGGCTCGCGTCCTGGAGCGACTCGCGCGGCGGCGGCTACGTCGCGCTGAGCCGCCGGCACACCTCCCGGCTCGGCCTCGTCCGCCTCCAGGTCACCGCCGCCGGCAAGATCAGCTACCGGCACGTCCGCGACCTGGACCTGCCCACCTCGTTCCCGGTGCCCGGCGGCACCTGGACGCCCTGCGAGGACCCGGGCGAGGGCCCCCAGGTCGAGGGCATGGTCGCCGACCCCGAGAACGACGCGCTGTACGCCGCGCAGGAGGACGTCGGCATCTGGCGCATCCCGATGGACGGCGGCGGGCCGCAGCTCATCGACAAGGTCAAGGAGTTCGGCGTCCCCGCCACCTACAACCCCGGGACCGAGGAGTGCGACCCGAGCGGGCCCGACCCGGGCGTGGGCGGCACCCACCTCACCGCAGACGCCGAGGGCCTGTCGCTTTACCAGCAGGACGACGGGGAGGGCTACCTCATCGCCTCCAGCCAGGGCGACAACACCTTCGTCGTCTACGACCGCGAGGACCCGGACGACTACATCGGCCGGTTCCGCGTCGCCCCCGGCACCACCGTGGACGGCTCCGAGGTCTGCGACGGCGCGATGGTCACCAGCGCCCCGATCGGCGGCTTCCGCAACGGCCTCCTGGTCGTCCACGACGGCGTCAACACCCCCGACGCGGTGGACGGCAACGGCGAGGTCCGCGAGAACACCAACTTCAAGTACGTCGACTGGAAGGATGTCGCCGAGCCCCTCGACCTGGACATCACCCCGGGCGACTGGGACCCCCGCGACTGACCTGACCTGACCTGACCTGACACGACCCGACACGACCGCACCGGACGCGAGTCGCCGCCATGCCCCCCATGGCGGCGGCTCGCCCCATCTACGGAGATCACGACATGGCCCATCCGACCCTGGAGGACGTCGCCGCACGCGCGGGGGTGTCCCGCGCGCTGGTGTCCCTGGTGATGCGCGGCTCCCCCAAGGTCGGCAGGGAGCGCCGGGAGGCGGTCCTCGAAGCGGCCCGCGAGCTCGGCTACCGGCCGAACATGATGGCCCGCGGCCTCGCCGCGGGGCGGACCGGCATCGTCGGGGTCCTCCTCGCCGACCTGCACGACCCGTGGTGCGCGGCGGTCCACGACGGGCTCGCCGACGAGGCGCCGCGCGGCGACGTCCGGCTGCTGGTGTCCACGGGGCGCGGCCGTCCCGCCCGCGAGTCGGCCGCCCTGGACGACCTGCTCGACCTGCGCCCGGACGGGGTGGTCCTGGTGGGCCCGCGCGTCCCCGCCGCCGACATCGACCGCGCCGCCGCGGGCTGCCCGGTCGCGGTGGCCGGGCGGTCCGTCCGCTCGGGCCGCGTCGACTGCGTGACGGGCGACGACGCGGCGGCGGTGGCGCACGCCGTCGAGCAGCTGAAGGCCCTCGGGCACCGCGTCATCGCCTGCCTGGACGTGGGCCCGCGCCCCTCCTCGCTCCGCCGCGCCTGCGAGGCCGCCGGCCTGACCACGGTGGCCGGTGCGGACGAGCTACCGGCGTCCGCCACGGCCGTGCTCGCGCTCGGCGACACGACGGGCACGGCGGCGCTGACCGCCCTGCTGCGGGCTGGACGGCGCGTCCCCGAAGACGTGTCGCTGGTCGTCCACGGCGACCCGCCCGGCGCGCTGAGCGCCCAGGTCACCACGGTCGCCGCCCCCGCCGCCGAACTCGGCCGCCTCGCCATGGCGGCGCTGCTGGACCGGATCCGCGACGGCGTCTCGGCGGAGCCGCGACGCGTGACCGTCCCCCCGCGCCTGGACGAGCGCGCCACCACCGCCCCGGTCAGGCGATGAGGCGCAGCCCGGTGGCCGCCAGCGTGAGCGGGCCGTCGTAGACCTGCCTCGCCTCGGCCAGCGCGGCGTGCGGGTCGGCCCAGGGGCGCAGATGGGTGATGACGAGATGCGCCGCGTCCGCCTGTTTCGCCAGGTCGCCCGCCTGGGCGGGTGTCAGGTGCGCCTCGGCGGCGCCGGGCGTTTCCACGGACGCGGCCGCCTCGCAGAGCAGGACGTCGCTACCGCGGGCCAGCTCCAGTAGTTCTGGGCATTCACCCGAGTCGCCGGAGTAGGTGAGAACGCGCGAGCCGGCCGTCACGCGGACGGCCAGCGCCGGGACCGAGTGCCGCACCGGGGCGGTCTCCACCGTGAACGGCCCGAGGCTCATCGGGCCCGACACGGGCTCCAACCAGCGCAGGGCGTCGGCGTAGGAGGGCGAGAGGCCGAGGCGGTCGGAGGTTCCGGCCGGAGCCAGGACCGGGAGCGGCGCCCGCTGCCCGCGCCGGTCCCGCACGTACGCGAGGGGCGCCAGGTCCGCGTAGTGGTCGCGGTGCGGGTGGCTGATCACCACGGCATCGATCGCGCACGGGTCGGTGAAGCGCTGCAGCGGGCCGAGCGCGCCCGTCCCGGCGTCCAGCAGGAGCCGGAAGCCGGCGTGCTCCAGCAGGTAGCAGGAGCACGCGGCGTCCGGCCCCGGGACGGTCCCCGCGCAGCCGGCGACGGTCAGGATCACGGCAGCACGCGGGAGACGAGGTCGGCGACCGCGCCCTCCGCGCAGGCGGCGACCACGATGTCCGCGGCGGCGCGGACGGGCTCGGCGCCGTCCCCGACGGCGGCGCCGAGCCCCGCGGCCTGGATCATGTCCAGGTCGTTCGGGTTGTCGCCGATCGCGGCGACGTCGCCGAGGGCCACTCCCCGCGCGGCGGCCAGCTCGCGCAGCGCCGCGCCCTTGGTCGCGCCCGGTGGGAGGGCCTCCAGGTAGGTGCTCTCCGACCGGACGAGGGTGACGTCCGGGACGTTCACCGACACCGTTTCCTCGGCGGGGTCCATCAGCTCGGGACGGTCGCAGATCATCATGACCTTGACGATGTCGTCGAACGGCAGGTCGCCCCACGCGCCGATGCGGGTGAGGGTGATGCCGTCCCGGTGGGCGTACTCCCGCAGCGCCGGTGAATCGGACACCACGTGGGCACAGCCGCCGCTGAACGCCACCGGCCACACGCCCTCGGGGAGGGAGCCGAACAGCATCGTCAGCTTCGCCCACGCGGCCACGCCCAGGCAGCGCCGGTACAGGACGGTGCCGGTGCTCAGGTCGACCACGCGCGCCCCGTTGTAGAGGATCGCGGGGGTGGTGAGGCCGAGTGCCCGGTAGTACGGGAGGGCGGCCGCCTCGCTGCGTCCGGTGGCGATGACGACGGTGCCGCCCGCGTCCATGAAGCGGCGCAGCGCCGCCAGGCTCGACGCGACGATCTGCTTGTCGCGGGCGACGAGCGTCCCGTCGAGGTCGGTGACGATCCAGTCGACCGTGCGGACGCCGGTGGTGCTCATGCCCCGCTCCCCTGCGCCGGCAGGCCCGCCACCTCGCGCATGACGGACCCGGCGAGGTCGAACCCGCCGACGTGCGCCAGGTAGCCGGGCGCCTCGTGGTCGGGGGCGCCCGGCTCGCCGCCGAGCGGCAGGTACGTGCCGCCCGCCTGCCGGACCAGCAGCAGCGCCGCGGTGACGTCCCAGGCGTTGATGGACGGGTCGTAGGCGACGTCGGTCCAGCCGGCGGCGACGTGCGCGAGGGTGAGCGCGGCGCTGCCGGGGCGGCGCAGCGTGGCGAACGCGTCGACCATCAGGCCGAAGCGGCGCAGCGCCTCCGCCCGGTCGGCCGCCAGCTCGCGCGCGTTGGGGTAGGACGTGGCGACGACGGCGGTCGCGTCGCGGCCCGCGCCGCGGCTCTGGATCCGCTCGCCGTCGCAGGTCGCGCCGCCGAGCGAGGCGCTGAACATCTCGTCGCGGACCGGGTCGTACACCGCGCCCGCGACGACCTCGCCGCCCGCGACCGCGCCGATGGACACGCAGAAGAACGGCAGGCCGACGGCGAAGTTCGCGGTGCCGTCGATCGGGTCGACGTACCAGCGGATGTCGCCGTCCGCGCCCTGGACCCCCTGCTCGCCCTGCGCACCGCCCTCCTCGCCGACGACGACGCTGCCCGGGGTCTCCTTGGCGAGCACCTCCCGGATGGTCTCCTCCGCCGCGCGGTCGTGCTCGGTGACGGGGTCGTGCATGTCGCGCTTGGTGTCGACCTCGGGACGCGAGCGGAACGCCGCCCGCAGCCGGTCCCCCGTGGCCCGAGCGGCGAGCTCGGCGATCCCGGCCAGTTCCCGCGAGGCGGGCACATCGACCCTCATGCGTCTCCTTCCATGGCGTTGGTGAGCAGTTCGAGCAGCCCGTGCCCGTCGTCCACGACCGCGTCGGGGCGGCAGCGGACCTCGTACGGCACGTCGTAGGTCCCGCCGGCGACCATGAGCACGTTCCCGCCGACGCCGGCGCGATGCCCGCAGAGCACGTCGCGGTCGAAGTTGTCGCCCGCGTACCAGGCGTCGCCCGGCTCGACGCCGAGCGCGCGGGTCGCGATCCAGATCATCTCCGGGTTGGGTTTGCGCACGCCGGCCTCGTCGCTGTAGACCTCCAGCGCCAGCTTCTCCGCCAGGCCCGTCGCGGCGGTGAAGTTCCGGTGGACGGCGGCCGACAGCGAGTTGCTGACGACGGCGCACGGGATGCCGTGGTCCGCGGCGGCGTCCAGCAGTTCGGGGATGCCCGGCCTGATGCGCCGCTCCTGCCGCAGCTCCCCCATCCGCTGGCACAGCGGCGTCGCGTGCGTGACGACCAGCTGCCGGGCGGGCGCGGGCCAGTCCGCGGCGACGTAGTCGCCCCAGAACCCGGCGTGGGTCATCTCGGCCGGCGCGTAGAGCCGGGACATCGCGTCCTTCCAGCACTTGTCGGCCGCGACGCCCGCCTTGATGTCGGTCTCGACGGCGGTGACGTCGAGGTCGCCGCAGCCGGCGCGGACGAGGGCGGCGTGCACCTCCTTCGCCAGCGCCGCCGACCAGCCCTCGCGGCGGGACGTCTCGACCAGCACCCCGCCGAAGTCCAGCAGGAGGGCCCGGGGCCTGCGCATCGGCGCGTTCACGGCACCGCCTTCTCGACGGGGGCGGTCGCCTCGTCCCAGGCGGCCATGCGGGCGCCGTCCTCGGCGAACAGGTGCAGGCGGCCGGGCCGCGTCCAGCAGGTCAGCCGGTCGCCGGGGCCGGCCTCCGGGTCCTCGTGGGTGACGGCGAACAGCTCGGTGTCGAGGACGCGGAGCTGCACCGTCCAGCTCGCGCCGGTCGGCAGGACGGCCTCGACGACGGCCTCGTCCGACCAGGCGGTGTCCGGGACGCCGTCCGTCGACCGGACGAGGCGGAGCGCCTCCGGCCGCACGCCGACGCAGCCCGGCGACCCGATGCCGCGCTTCTCCGCGAACCGGAGCAGCGACCCGGCGAGCCCCTCCGGCTCGGCCCCGATCGGAACGATGTTCATGGGCGGGCTTCCTACGAATTCTGCGACGAACCGGTTGCCGGGTCGCTCGTACATCTCCATCGGCGGTGCCACCTGCTGCAGCTCTCCCTCCGACATGACCGCGATGTGCGTGGCCATCGTCATGGCCTCCATCTGATCATGCGTGACGAAGACGACGGTCGCGCCGGTCTCGTCGTGGATGCGCTTCAGCTCGGTCCGCATCTCCAGGCGGAGCCGGGCGTCCAGGTTGGACAGCGGCTCGTCCAGCAGCAGGACGTCGGGGTCGACGGCGAGCATGCGGGCCAGCGCGACGCGCTGCTGCTGGCCGCCGGACAGCTGCGACGGGTACCGGTCCATGCAGTCGGCGACGTGGACCTTCTCCAGGGCCTCCTTGGCGCGGGCCTTGCGCTGCTCGGCCGGGACCTTGCGCATCCGCAGCCCGAACTCGGTGTTGCCGCGCACGGTGAGGTGCGGCCAGAGCGCGTAGTTCTGGAAGACGAGCCCCATGTCGCGCTTCTCCGGCGGGACGTACACGCCGCGCTCCACCGAGTCCAGGACGCGGTCGCCCACGGCGATCTCACCCAGGGTCGGCTGCTCCAGCCCGGCGATCATGCGCAGGGTGGTGGTCTTGCCGCAGCCGGACGGGCCGAGCAGGCAGGTGAACGAGCCGTCCGGGATGGTGAGGTCCAGGTCCTTCACCGCCGGGCGGGTGCCGCCGGGATAGGTCTTGACCACTCCGCTGAGGGTGATGGCCGGCATTGATCAACCTCCGATGCCCGAGGCCAGGCTGCTCTTGGTGAGCCGCTGGGCCAGGTAGGTCATGGTGAACGAGAGCAGGGCGATGATGAGCACGACGCCGTTGGCGAGCTGGGTGTAGCCGTACTCGACGAGCCCGATGGACAGGGTGGTCAGCAGCTGGGTGCCGGCGGTGGTCAGCATGATGACGATGCTGAGCTCCTTCAGCCCCGAGATGAACGGCAGCACCACGCCGGTGACGAGCGCGCCCCGCTGGATCGGCATGATGATCCGCGTCATCCGGGTGACCCAGCGGGCCCCGCTGATCTGCGCGGCCTCCTCCGGTTCCCGGCCGAGCTGCATCATCGCCGAGATCCCCGACCGGGACGAGTACGGCAGGTGCGTCACCACCATCACCAGGACGAGCAGCGTGATCGTCCCGTACAGCGCCGGGACGGGGCCGCGCTGGACGGCGAACAGCGACAGGCACGCGGCGGCGAACGCGATGCCCGGCACCAGGTACGGCAGGAACGACACCTGCCGCAGGAACGTGGAGACCCGGCTCCCGGCGCCGCGCACCACCACGTAGCCGATCAGCAGCCCGAGGAACCCGCACACGAGCGCGGCGACCCCGACGATGCGGAGGCTGTTCCAGGCCGCCTCCCACAGCTCGGAGCCGCGCAGCACGCCGTGCGGGAACCCGACGGCGCCCTCGATCTTCGAACCGAACCAGTACTTGAGCGTGAAGTTGTCGGCGCTGAACACGCCCGGCGTCTTGGTGACGGTCGACAGCAGCAGCGTCAGCACGGGGACGACGACGCTCGCGGCGAACACCGTCATGCCGAGCCCGAACGCGGGCCAGCGCCAGCGGCGCAGGTCGCTGCGGCGGTCCATGGCGCCCTTGCCGCCGACCGTGACGAACCGGCGCTGCTCCCGCACGAGCCGGGTGTCGACGACCACGACGAGCACGCCGATCAGCACGATGACGCCGGCGAGCGTCGAGGCGACGCCGGTGCTGCGGTCGCGGATCGCGTGGTAGAGGCCGGTGGACAGCACGTTGTAGTCGCTCGGCAGCCCGAGGATGTAGGGGGTGCCGAACGTGCCGAGGACGCGGCCGAGGACGAGCAGCACCGCCGACGACAGCGCGGGCAGCATCAGCGGCAGCGTGATGCGGCGGACGACCGTCCGGCCGCCGGCGCCGAGGATGCGGGCCGAGTCCTCCAGCTGCGAGTCGATGCGGCGCAGCGCGTTGCCGAACAGCAGCAGCACGAACGGGTAGTAGTGCAGCCCGAGCGTGACGATGATCGGCAGCGGCCCGTAGGCGAGCCAGTCGGGGGTGCTGATGCCGGCGCCCTGCAGGTAGCCGACCTGCCCGCCGGACCGCTCGTTCTTGAACAGCGACAGCCAGGCCAGCGCGAACGTCCAGGACGGCAGCATGTACGGGACGACGAGCGCGCCGGCCAGGAACTTGCGCCCCGGCACGTTGGTGCGGGTCACCAGCCACGCCATCGACCCGCCGACGACGAGGGCGAACGCGATGACGCCGAGCGCGACCGTCACGGTGTGGAGGAGCGGCTCCCAGAACAGCAGCCTGCTGACGGGCGAGCGGAACACCCGCCACAGGTAGTAGCCCGTCCACGAGCCGGACTCCTGGCCGGAGCGGGCCTCGTCGCCGTACTGGACGCGGGCCGCGTCCGAGATGACCGAGACGAGCGGGGCGATGACGAGGTAGAGCAGGACGGCGCTCAGCGCGAGGCCGAGCAGCACGGTGGGGTCACGCAGGAGCACGCGCGACCGGTACAGCACGCGCCGGCCGCGAGACGCCGGCCGTGCGGGGGCGGCGACCGCCATGGGCAGTTCCTCCGGGGGTGAGGGCCCCGGCGGGCCGCGCCGAGCGGCCCGCCGGACGGGTGTGTTCATCTGGGGGGACGACCCCCCAGGCGCCCCGAGCACGGTCCTGAGCCGAGCCTTCGCTCCGCTCAGGCTCGGCTCAGGAGTGGTTGACGCGCCAGAAGTCCTTGATGTCCTGGCGGGCGCGGAAGTCGGCGAGCAGCTGGTCCGAGGAGAACCAGTACAGCTGCGTGTTCCAGTCGGTGAGGCCGGGCGGGTTGTGCGGGCTCACGCCGACCTTGTCGTTGCCGGACACGCCGCCGGAGTGGGCTTCGAGGTCGAAGCCCTCCTTCTCCATCGCGAAGTGGACGAAGAGCTTGGCGGCGTTCGGGTGCTTGGAGCCGGTCGCGATCGTGGCGAACTTCGGGTAGGCGAAGCCGGTCCACGGGGCCAGGCCCTCGCAGACCTTCATGTTGAACTTCTTGTCCTCCAGGTCGCGGAATTTGGCGATGGAGAACAGCCCGATCGTGGTGCGGGTCTGGTTGGGGGCACCGACGGCGGTCGCGACGTCCTCGTCCTCGGTGGTGAGGACGGGGTCGTTCTTGGCGAACCGCTTCACCCACTCGTAGGCGGGGTCCTTCTCATCGAGCTTGAGCTTGCCCTTGCCGAGCTGCTCGTAGGCGGCGGCGAGCTTGTCCGAGCCCTGCTCCGACATCTGCGTGAACCACTGGGTGAAGACCTCCTTGCCCAGCGGGTCCTGCAGCATCACCTTGCCCTTCCACTCCGGCTCGGTGAGCTGCCACATGTTCTTCACCGGGCAGCCGTTCGGGTTGAGCTTGGGGTTGTAGGCGAACACGTACGCCTTGGAGATCATCATCAGCGGGTTGCGGTTCTTCTCCGCGATGCTCCCGGCGAGGTCCGGCGGGATCCAGGTCTTGACGATCTTCTGCGGGAGGAGCTGCCCGACCAGCATGGGGCCGTCCTCGAACAGGCTGACGTCGATGGTGACGTTCTTGGCCTGCGCCTCGCGGGTCATCTTCTCGGCGGTGGCGGCGGCCTTGGACTTCACGCCCTCGGCCTTGATCCCGTACTTCTTCTCGAACGCCGCCGCCATGTCCTTGACGTCGCCGCTGCCGTCGTAGGCGAGGAGGCCGCCCTCCTTCTTCGCCGCCTCGACGAGCGCGTTCAGGTCGAACGACGCGGCGTCCTCGACGGTGACGGTCGGCAGCGGGTCGCCCGCGCCCGCCTCGCCGCCGCTGGACGGGGCGCACGCGCTGAGCGCCGCGGTGGCGAGCGCGGCCAGCACGGCGGCGCCGGTACGGCCCCGGCGCCCTCTCGGGATGGTGCGGATCATGGTCGGTTCTCTCCTTGCGCTTCGCCGGCGGGCCCCGGACCTGCGGCTCGATGGGGGTGGATGAGAGGGTCAGTGACTGCGTTTGAGCATCGCGTCCGACAGGGCGTCGGCCGCCTCGCCGAGCCGCCGCCCGACCGCGTCGAGCCGGTCGAGCAGCTCCCGGCTGCGCAGCACGTCGATGTCGAGCGGCCCGGCGAACAGCCGCGCGAGCGCGGCCTGCCGGTACTCGCGGACGCGGTTGCCGGCCTTGCGCGCGCCCAGCGCCGCGATGGTGACCGCGGCGGGCTCGGCGAGGACCTTCCGGACGGCGGCGTCGAGGGCGGTCAGCCCCTCCAGCACCGCGTCCAGCGGCGGGACGGCGAAGCCGAGTCCGGGCGGCCCGAACAGGTCGGCCTCGCGGACGAAGTCGCGGAGGTTGTCCAGGACGTCGTCGGCGGAGCGGGAGAGCCGGTAGAGGTCCTCCCGGTCGATGGGGGTGGCGAGGACGCCGCGCAGCATCGCGGCGAGCTCGGCCCGCTCGGCGTCGCCGGCGTGCTCGATCTCGGCCATCCGGGCGCGGGCGTCCGCCGAGGGCACCCGGCCGGCGGCCATCTCGCGGGCCAGCTCGGCGCCGTCGCGGGCGGCGCGGACCTGCCGGGCGACCTGCCCGATCACCCGGTCGCCGGAGCGGCCGCGCAGGTCGTCCCAGACGAGCCGGAACCGGCGGACGGGCCGGACGGCGGCGCTCACAGCGCCCTCACCGCGAGGCCGCAGAGCGCGCCGCCGGCGAACGCGAGCGGGAGGGTGAGCAGCCAGGCGGCGCCGATGCCGAGGACGTTCTGCCAGCGCACCCGCGCGGCGCCCTCGCTGGCGGCGACGCCGACGACCCCGGCGGTGACCGACTGCGTCATGCTGACCGGCGCGCCCGCGAGCGAGCTGGCCGCGACGGACGCGGCCGCGGCCGCCTCGGTGGACACGACGTGCAGCGGCCGGGCCAGCACGAGCCCGCGGCCGAGCCGGTCCCCCACCCGGTGGACGGCGCTGAGCGCGCCGGCGCAGAACACCACGCCGATCGCGAGGAGCACGAACGGGGTGGGCTGGACGGGCCCGATCGCGCCGAGCCGCCGGGTGGATACCACGTGCCGCGCCACGCTGACGACGGCGAGCATCTTCTGCCCGTCGTTGGCGGCATAGGCGGCGCACTGGGCGCTGTAGGCGAGCACGTGGGCGGTCCGCACGGCGCCGGGCATGCCGGCGAAGGACGGGATGCGGCGGGAGGCGAGCCCGAGGCCGTACCCGACGGTCGTCCCGACGAGCGGCGCGGCGGCGCCGACGAGTAACACCAGGCCGAGGCCGCCCCAGGAGACGTCCAGGCCCATGCCGAGGCCGGCGCCGCCGATGCCGCCGACGATCGCGAGGGTCAGGCTGGTCGGCAGGCCGCGCCGGGTGAGCGCGGTGACGACGGCGAGCGCGACGGTCACGCCGAGCAGGAAGGCGAGCGCGCCGCGCCGGTCGCCGAGGTCGGTCAGCCCCTCGGTGAACGTCCGCGCGACGGCGACGGTCAGCTGCGGGACGAGCACGAGCGGCAGCAGCACCAGCGCCATCAGCAGCGGCCCGGACGAGCGGGGGTAGCGCCCGCTCAGCCCGAGCAGGGCCGCGCCGTCGTTGACGCCGGTGACCCAGACGAAGGCCAGCGCCACCGCGGCGAACGCCATCGCCCAGATCATCGCAGCTCCGCCAGCGCGACCCGGCGGCCCTCCCGCAGCGACAGCGTGGCGGCCTCGGCGACGAGGAACGCCTCCAGCGCCTCGTCCACCGTGCAGGGGCTCGGCACGTTGCCCTTGGCCACTTCTAGGAACGTTCCAATCTCGTTCGCGTAGGCGGGGTCGAAGCGCTCCTGGAAGTCGGTCCACGGGTCCCCGGAGGGCCAGTCGACGCCGGGTTCGGCCGACCGCAGCGGGGCGCGCTCGTCCAGCCCGACCACCCAGGTGGCGGCGGTGCCGGCCAACTCCATCCGGACGTCGTAGCCGGCGCCGTTGTAGCGGGAGCCCTGGAGGGTGGCGATCGTCCCGTCGTCCAGGGCGAGGACGGCGGCGCTGGTGTCGACGTCGCCGGCCGCCGCGAAGTAGGAGTCGCCGCGGTTGGCGCCGGCGGCGGTCACGGACTCGACCTCGCGGCCGGTGACCCAGCGCAGGATGTCGAAGTCGTGGATGTGGCAGTCGCGGAAGATCCCGCCGGACGAGCGGACGTACTCGGCGGGCGGCGGCGCCGGGTCCGCGGTGACGAGGTGGACGCGGTGCAGCGCGCCGAGCCGGCCGTCGAGGACGGCCCGCCGCGCCGCCGCGTAGCCGGCGTCGAAGCGGCGCTGGAAGCCGATGTGCACCGGGACGCCGGCCTTGGCGGCGCGGTCGCGGACCTGCAGCGTGGTGCGCAGGTCGGGCGCGACGGGCTTCTCGCAGAACGCGGGGACGCCCGCGTCGCAGGCGCGGCCGAGCAGTTCGGCGTGGGTGGCCGTGGGGGTGGCGATGACGACGGCGTCGAGCCCGGCGCCGAGCACCGCGTCCGGGTCGCCGGCGCGGGCCCCGATCGGGCCCGCGAGCGCCTCGGCCCGGCGGACGTCGGCGTCGCCGATCAGCAGGGCGTCCACCTGGGGGTGCCCGCCCAGGAACCGGGCGTGCCACGCCCCGATCCGCCCCGCGCCCAACAGTCCGACCCGCATGGTGCCTCCCACTGGCCCGTTCGGTCTGATGGCGAGTTCACCGGAGCGACCGGTGGTGGACACCGTCCGTTCATCCGCTCGTCATCTTCGTGTGGCTTGAGGCACATTTGTAGCCCGCGCCGGAACGTCAGTCAATACTTTGTTCTTACATCTAGACGTTCTGACCTGAAGTCATCGCTACCTGACAGTCCGGCCGGCGGCGCGGCGGGACCGCGGGGCGGGAC
>NZ_VCKZ01000743.1 GCF_005889745.1 Actinomadura geliboluensis | reverse complement strand
CCTCGCAAGCTGAAACGCGCACGGCACAACTCATACCGAGTTAAACGTGAGACGGACGAGAACATCACCCACGACTCGCCGGCCACGATCCGATTGATCTGCCCAGCAGCTTAATTTAACGGCATTGCACCATGGAATTGGTGAACGCGGCATCGGCGATCGCCGCCGAACTCGCCTCCCGCGCCGCCCCCGAATCGGCGGCGGCGTGCCTGGAACTCACCGAAACCCTCGCCACCGCAGGCGATCTGCAGGAAGCCGCACTCGCAGGATTCATCGGCATGGTCGACCGGTCCCGCGAAGTGCAACGGTGGGGATACCCCTCCACCCGGTCCTGGCTGCGGTCCCGCCTCGGGATGCGCGAGTCCCGCGCCAAGGAACGCCTCACCCTGGCCCGCCAGCGCCACCGCGTCCCCGAGATGACCGAGCGGTGGACCGCCGGTGACCTGTCGGCCGGATATGCCGCCACCATCGCCGACGCCGTCACCCGGCTCGACGACGATGACTGCCCCGCGGCCGAGAGCATCCTGCTGGGCATGGTCGACCAGGGCTTCTCCGCCGGAAAGGTCGCCTCCTTCGGCAAGCGGATCCGCGACGTGATCGCCGAACGCGACGGCACCGAGCAAGCACCCGAGGACGTGGCGCGCGGCTACGAGCGATCCTGGATCGACTCGACACGGTCCCTCGACGGCGGCCGCTACATCAAGGGCTGGCTGAACGCCGAAGACGCCGCGATCTGGGACGGCACCCTCGGGCCGCTGGCCAAACCCGCCGGAACCGACGACCACCGCGACCTGTCCGAACGCACCGCGGCAGCGCTGACCACCGTCCTGTCGGGCGGGCACAAGGCCACCAAGGTCACCGTCATCTGCGACCTGGACACCCTCACCGGCGGCCAGGCCCCGGCACGCCTCACCGACGGGACCCCCATCCCCGCCGCCCAAGCCCGCCGCATCGCGCTCAGCGCAGGGGTGTCTCCGCTCCTGCTCGGTCGGGGTAACACCCCGCTGTACCTGGGCCACCGGGTCCGGTTCGCCACCGCCCCACAGCGCCAGGTCCTGGAAACCCTGTACTCCACCTGCGCGGTGCAGGGGTGCGAGGTGCCCGGGACGCTGTGCGAGGTCGACCACGTCAACGGCTGGGCCCTCGGCCGAAGCCCCACCGACATCGACCAACTCGCACTCACCTGCGGCTGGCACAACCGCTACAAACACACCAACCCAGACCGCATCCAGATCACCAAAGCGCTGGACGGCCGCTACACCTACCGCCTCCACCCACCCGGAATCAGAACCC
>NZ_VCKZ01000282.1 GCF_005889745.1 Actinomadura geliboluensis | reverse complement strand
GTGCTGGGCGGGGCGATCGGCGGGGGCGCCCTGCTCCTGCCGTGGCTGGCGGGCTGCGCGGCGGAGTCGTCGGCGTCGTCCCCGGCCGGGCGCACCGGCGTCGCGGTGCTCGTCGGCGCGATCGCGTCCGAGCAGCACCTGATCGCGGCCTACGAGGCGGCGCGGTCATCGGGTGCGGTGCCCGCCGACCGGCTCGATCCGGTCCTCGCGCACCACCGCCGGCACCTGGAGGTCCTGAAGAGGCACTACGTGCCGGGCTCGGGCGACAGGGCGGGCGAGGGCGGCGCGATGCCGTCCGCCAGTCCCGCTCCCCCGGTCCCCGCCGGCTCCGCGCAGGCGCTCGCCTTCCTGCGCGACGCTGAGGAAGGCGCGGCGCGCGCGCGGACGGCCGACGCCGCCAAGGTAAGCCCCGCGCTGGCGCAGTTGCTCGCCAGCATCGGCGCCTGTGAAGCGGGCCATGCCAGGACGGTCAGGGGCGAGGTCCCGGCCGTCCGCTCCAGGTCCGACGCCGAAGCCTTGCGGACGGCGGTGTCGGCCGAGCACGCGGCCGTGTACGGGTACGGGGTGCTCGGGGCCCGGCTGCGCGGCACGCTGCGGCAGACCGCGAAGGACATGTGGAACGGCCACCGGGCCCAGCGCGACGAGCTGGCGTCGATCCTGTCCGGCGACCCGGACCCGGCGGCGGCCGCCTACCGGCTGCCCGTCCGGGTCACCGACGCGCGCAGCGCCGCCCGGCTCGCGGCGGCGCTGGAGGACGACCTCGCCGCCGCCTACGTCGGCCTCGCCGGCCTCTCCGCCCCCGACCTGCGGGCGTTCGCCGCCGACAGCGCCCAGCGGGCGATGGCACGGTCGGCCCGGTGGCGGGCGCGGGCGGGCGCCGCGGCGCCGCCGGAGGCGTTCCCCGGGCTGCCGCCCGCGGCCCTCGCGCCCCGCCCCGAACCGGGTGAGTGATCTTCCGCACGGCGGGAACGAAGCGCGGCACCGATCGCGTTGGTCCCGGTAGAGGGGACTACTCGGGGGAGGAGCCCAGACGTGACCACGACTCCGACGGAGGGCGGGCGCAGCGCCCTCGACGAGCTGCGGGACGCCTACCACGAACAGCTGAACCGGCTCGCGGCCGAGCGCGACGCCGCGCGGCGCCAGGCGCGCATCGCCCAGGCGCAGGCGGACGTGGCGCGGGCCGACCTCGCGAGCCTCACGGCCCGGGTGCACGAGCTGCTGGCCGCCGCCGCGCGGCACCTCCCGGACCTGCCCGCCGCCGAGGGCCCGGACGAGCGCGCGCGGGCGCTGCCCGCCGCACCGGACGCTCCCGCCGCACCAGACGCTCCCGCCGACGACGCGGCGCCTTCGGACCGTCCCGCGCGGGCCGCCTGACCGGGGAGGAGCGGCCCGTCCAAGGGCCGCGCGGAGACCGCCGGGCCATCGTCCCGGCGGTCTCCGCTCCGACCTTCCAATAGGGTTCTGCGAATGACCGCGTACGGCCTCCTCGTCACCCCTTCGCACAACCGCGTCTACGCCCAGGCCGCCGCCGACTTGCTGAAGGCGGAGCTGACGGTGTTCAGCGAACAGGCCCTGGGCGGGCGCCTGGGCGACATCCGCGAGACGGCCATGGGCGGCGTCCCCTATGTGACATTCTCCGCCGACGAGCTGACGGAGCAGGACGTCCGCCTCCTGTCGAACCTGTCGGGTCTCTACGCGCTGTTCCAGATCGAGGGCGAGCTGCTCCGGCCGGTCGCGCTCCAGCCCCTCGACCTGTTCGGCAGCGACCTGCTGACCATCCAGAAGTACTCCGGCAAGACGAACGAGTACTTCACCAAGCTGCTGCTGAACGTCACCGCGATGGCGATGGACTCGCCCATGGACCTGGTGACCGGCCGCCCCCGCGTCCTGGATCCCATGTGCGGGCGGGGCACCACCCTCAACCAGGCGATGATGTACGGCCTGGACGCCGCCGGAATCGACATCGACGCCAAGGACTTCGACGCCTACGCGGCCTTCATCAAGACCTGGCTGAAGAACAACCGGGTCAAGCACCAGGCCGAGACGGCCAACATCCGGCGCGAGAAGGCCGTCCTCGGGCGCCGCCTCCACGTGACGTTCGGGGCGTCCAAGGAGCGCTACAAGAGCGGCGAGACGATGGAGATCACCGTCGTGAACGCCGACTCCGTGGGCGCCGGCAAGTTCTTCCGGCCCGCCTCGTTCGACCTGATCGTCACGGACGCCCCGTACGGCGTCCAGCACGGCAGCCGCCCCAAGGGCGCGCAGCCGGGCCGCAAGGGCAAGCCGCAGCTGTCACGCAGCCCCGTCGACCTGCTGGCCGCCGCCGTCCCCGAATGGGCGCGGCTGCTGCGCCCGGGCGGCGCCATCGGGATCTCCTGGAACACCTTCGTCGGCCGCCGCGAGCAACTCGCCGACATCCTCCGCACCGCCGGCCTGGACGTCCAGGACTCCGACGCCTACCGGAGCTTCCGCCACCGCGTGGACCAGGCCATCACCCGCGACCTGATCGTGGCGCGCCGCCCCTGACCCCCGAAGCGTCTGAGCTCCGCCTGTTGCTCCGCTCCCGGCGCCGGTCAGGCGTACCAGCGCTCTACGTGCGGGAGCAGTTCGTCCAGGGTGTGGATCAGGGCGTCGGGCGGTGTGAGGCCGGGGCGCTGGAAGGCGTGGGTGGTCTGGTGCCACAGCTGGACGGCGCGCAGCCCGGCCGACTTGGCGCCGTGGATGTCGTCGTAGGGGCGGTCGCCGACGAAGACGCAGGACGCGGGGTCGGTGGCGCCGACGGCGTCCATGGCGGCGCGGAACGCCTCGGCGTGCGGTTTCGTCCAGGGGATCTCGCTGGAGTAGACGGCGCCGTCAAGCATGCCGAGGACGTCGTCGCGGGCGAAGACGCGCTCGTGCCACTCGCGGGTCCAGATGGTGTTGGACAGGACGCCGATCTTGATGCCGCGCTCGCGGAGGGCCTGGAAGAGGCCGGGGACGGCGGGGTCGGTGTGGGTGTGCGGGGTCCAGGTCTCGAAGTGCGCCGCGAGGAGGTCCTCGGTGGGCTCCACCCCGGCCATCTCGAACGCCTCGGCGAGCGTGGCGCTGCGGTGCTCCTCGGTGCCGCGGCGCCACAGCTCCAGCTCGGCCTCGGCGAGCGCGGCGGCGGCCTTCTCGACGGCGTCCGGCGGCAGGTGGGCGGAGCAGATCGCGCGCCACATGTCGGTGAGGTCGAGGTCGTGCCACGGGGTCAGGGTGCCGCCCCAGTCGAAGATCACAGCTTGTACGCCCATGACCGGATCGTAACCATCCGAGCGCGATCGACGATCACCGTTTACGCTGTGGATCACCCCGGAGGGCGCGACCGGGCCGCCGTCGTCCGTCTTGGAGCCCGTCATGCGCAGACCCCTGCTCGCCGCCCTCCTGACCGCGGGCCTCACCACCGCCGGCCTCGCGGCCCCCGCGGCGGCCGCCCCGATCCCCGACGGCCCGGGGAAGGGCTTCGTCCCGGCGTACGTGGGCGGGCCGGCGACGCCGCGGCCGCTCGCCGGGCGGCCTGTTCCGGCCAACCCGCACCAGGGGCCGGTGGGGACGTCGTCGATGCACGCCGACAGCTACGCGTCCGACACCTACCCGTTCCCGGGGCCGCTCGGCCGCGATCCCGAGGTTCTCAACGAGGCCAAGGGCGGCGGCCTGCCGGGGCTGTGCTCGACGGTGACGTTCGCGCGGCGGACGGGCCTGATCGTCGCGCAGTGCACGCGCGGGCAGAACTTCGTCCTGCGGCTGATCGACCCGAAGACGCTGAAGGACCTGGCGACCTACGACCTGCCGCCGCGGCCGTCGACCGTCCAGGCCGTGTTCTCGCTGAGCCTCGACAAGGTGCTCACCGACACGTCGGGCGGCGCGTACTACTACCTCGACCCGCAGGACCGCGCCGTCCTGGCGGATTCGGCCTTCCACCTGCGCCGGTTCGCGCACGAGAAGGGGCCGGACGGCACGTGGCGCTTCACGGTGACCGACGACTGGGACCTGAGCGGCCACCTGCCCCATGACTGCGCCACGTGGACGAATCCGTGGCCGAAGGGCGAATGCGACCCGATCACCGCGGTCGGGCCCGACTGGGCCGGCCTGATCTGGTGGATCACCCGGAACGGGCGGGTCGGCACGGTGGACCCGGAGTCGGGCACGGTCCGGATGACGCGGCTCACCGGGGAGAGCATCCAGAACTCCTTCGCCGCGGGCGAGGACGGCGTCTCCATCGTCTCCGACCACGCGCTGTACCAGATGCGAGCCGACGCGAGCGGCATGCCCACGGTCGTGTGGCGCCAGCCCTATGACAGAGGTACCGGACGCAAGCCCGGCCAGATCGACCAGGGTTCGGGGACGACTCCCACGTTCTTCGGTGACGGCTACGTGGCCATCACCGACAACGCCGACGACCGCATGCACGTCATCGTCCGGCGCAGGGACGACGGTGAACTCGTCTGCCAGATCCCCGTGTTCGGCAGCGGGGCCAGCGCGACGGACAACTCCCTCATCGGCTACGGGAACAGCCTGTTCGTCGAGAACAACTACGGCTACCGCAACTTCTTCGAGCTTCCGCCGGGAGGGTCGTCCGTGGGCGGGGTGAGCCGCGTGGACGTGAAGTCCGGAGGAAGCGGCTGCGAGACCGTCTGGACGAGCCAGGAGCGCTCGCCGTCCACCGTGCCGAAGGTGTCGGTGCCCAACGGGCTGCTGTACCTGTACACGAAGGAGCCCCGCCGGGACCTCATCGACGCCTGGTACCTGACCGCGGTGGACGTCCACACGGGCAAGACCGCCTACAAGGTGCTCACGGGCACGGGCAAGTGGTTCGACAACAATTGGGCGCCCATCACGATCGGTCCGGACGGGAGCGCGTACATCGGCGTCATCGGCGGGCTCGTCGCGGTCCGCGACCGTGGGTAGGGCGGTCCGCGACCGCGGATAGGGCGCTCCGCGACCGCGGACAGAGCCGTCCGCGATCACGAGTAGGGCTCCGGTCAGCGGGGATACCGGTTCGATCAGGTGAAAACCAGACGAACCGGGAGGGAATGATGAGGGCACGCAGGCCCGGTGAGTCGCGCGACTTCCGCGACGACATCGACGACATGGGCGACAACGATCAGGACGAGGAGATCGGCCTGACCGAGGAGTACGTGACCGACCCGCCCGACGACCTGGTGATCGAGGAGCCCGAGCAGAGCAGGGACGGGCTCGGCATCACCGAGTACGAGCGGCAGGCCGCGCGGGACGGCGACGACGAGCGCCCCCGCCCGGACACCGCCGCCGAGTCCGACGCCGTCAACCCGACGCGGCGGCCCTGACCGCGCGTCCGCCGCCCGTGAGCCGCGGCCGCCGGTGACGCGTGTGGCAGGGGTCTCTTTGCGGTTCGTTTCCGGACCCGGGGGAATGCCATAGGCGGGCCGTAGGTTGCGCATTGCGGGCGAGCTTGCGAGGTGACCGGGACATGCATGAGACAGTCACGGCACCGGTCCGCCCTCCGAGCGACGCCGAGCCCCCGCCGGCCGATATCAAGCCCCTTTCGGCCAGCGCCGCTCCCCCTTCGGCCAGCACCGCGCCCCTTTCGGCAGACGCCGAATCTCCGTTCCCGCTCCCCGGCGGGCATGACGACCGAGCGGCGCCGCGCCCGTGGTGGCGGCGCAAAGCGGGTCTCCTCGTCCAGTGGGCGCTGGTCCTGGGCGCGCTCGCCGCCTTCCCCCTCTACCGCGACGAACTGCCCGACCTCGGCGCCATCTGGTCGGCCGCGGCGCACGCCGATCCGGGCTGGCTCACGATGGTCGTGCTGGCCGTGGCCGGGTCGATGGGCGCGTTCGCCAGGCTGCAGCGCCGGCTGCTGCGCGTCGGCGGGCTGCGCATGCCGCTGCGCCGCGCGTTCGCGATCACCTACGCGGGCAACGCGCTGTCCACGACGCTTCCGGCGGGCCCCGCGGTGAGCGTCGTCTACACGTTCCGGCAGTTCCGCCGCGGCGGGGCGTCGGCGCCGCTCGCCACGGCGGTGATCCTGGCCGGCGGCGTCATCACCACCTCCGCGTACTCGCTGGTGGGCCTGCTGGCGCTGCTCGCCGACCCGCACGCCCGCGGGCCGGCGCTGACCGCGCTGGCCGTCCCGCTCGTCCTCGCGGTGCTGCTCGTCCCGGCGCTGCGGCGGCCGCGGGCGCGCGCCGTGCTCACGGCGCCGCTGCGCCGCGCCCACCGGTGGGCGCTCGCCCACCCGCGGATCGCCCCGTACGCCGAGCGGCTGGCCGGCGTCCGCGCCGTGCTGCGCCCGACCCGCCGCGACTGGGCCGCGCTCGCCGCGCTCGCCCTGCTGAACTGGGTGTTCGACATCCTCGCGCTGCTGGCGGCGGCGAACGCGGTCGGCATCGAGGTCTCCCCGAACGGGGTCGCCCTCACCTACTTCGCCGCGCAGGCCGCGGGCAGCGCGCTGCCGCTGCTTCCGGGCGGCCTCGGCGCGATCGAGGGCAGCATGGCCGCGTCCCTGGTGGCGTTCGGCGCGGCCCTCTCCCCCGCCGCGGCGGCCGTCGGCCTGTACCGCCTGGTGTCCTACTGGGCCGTCGTCGCCGTCGGCTGGCTGGCGTGGGCGACCCTGCACGAGCACGCCCGCCTCGGCGCGCGCCTCAAGTCGCGGCTCGCCGCCGCCGGCGGCCTCCTGATGGACGGCATGATGGCGTTCGCGTTCGTCACCCCGTACACCACGGTGCCTCTGCACGCGCCCGAGGCGCGGCGCCCCTAGCTAAGGCTCAGACGGGGCTGTCCTCGGGGGCCCGCAGCCTGGTCAACACCTGGACGGGGTCGGAGAGCACCTCGGCGAAGGCGAACTCGGCGGCCCCGACGAGGGTGGTGTCGTCGCCTAGCGCCGCCGTGCGGAGCTTGACCTTCTCGCGGGGCGCGGCGAGCGCGCCCGTGGCGAGGACGCTGCGGATCTGCGCGGCGGCGCCGAGGTAGATGTCGCGGAGCGTCCCGCCGAAGACGATCATGCCGGGGTTGAACACGTTGACGAGGCTGGCCACGCCGAGGCCGAGCCAGGTGCCGACCCGCTGCAGCGCCTCCCGGGCCGCGATGTCGCCCGCGTCGGCGGACGCGAGGACGGCGCGGACCGCGTCCCGGCCCGCCTGCCCGGGGTGCTCCGCCTGGCCGGCGTGGTCCAGCAGGGCCCGCTCGCCGACCTCGGCTTCCAGGCAGCCCTTCGAGCCGCACGCGCAGCGCCGCCCGCCCGGGTTGATGATCATGTGGCCGATCTCGCCGCCGAACCCCTCGTCGCCGCCGAGCAGCCGGCCGTGCGCGATGATGCCGCCGCCGACGCCGACGTCGCCGTGCAGGTAGATGAGGTTGTCGCAGTTCACCCCGGCGCCGCGCTCGTGCTCGGCGAGGGCGCCGAGGTTGGCGTCGTTGCAGACCGAGACGGGGATGCCGAGGCCGAGGCGGCGCGACAGCGCGTCCCCGAGCCGCAGGTCGCCGACGTCGAGGTTCGGGCCGAACATGATCGTGTCGTCGGCGCGGCGGACGGTGCCGGGGAACCCGAGGGCGGCGCCGACGCAGACGGCGTCGCGCTCGGCCTTGCGGACCAGCGCGCGGGCGCCCGCGACGAGCACGCCGAGCAGGTCGGCGGGGTCGGAGTCGCGGGCGCGCACGCCCTCCCGGCGGTCGAGCACGACGCCGCCGAGGCCGACGCGGGCGACGACGAGCCGGTCGACGCCGACCTCGAACGCCAGCACGTACACGCGGGTCGACTCGGGCCGGACGACGAGGGAGGGCCGCCCGGCGCGCCGCCCGGGGCCGCGCGGCAGCTCCTCGCGGACGAGCCCGGCCGCGGTGAGGTCGGACGTCAGCGCCATGATCGTGCTGCGGTTGAGGCCGAGCGACTCGGCCAGCGTCGCCCGCGACGCCGGGCCGCGCAGGTGCACGAAGCGCAGCAGGGTTCCGAGGTTGTGCCGCCGGACGTCCTCCTGCGACGGGCCCGCCTTCATCATCGGTGCGGCCCCGGCTCTCCCCCGGTGCCCGAGGTGATCAGCTCGACGACCTGCCGGTGGGTGACGTCGGCGGTCCTGACCTGGGCCACCATCCGGCCGAGGTAGAGCGCGGCGATCCGGTCGGAGATCGCGAAGACGTCGTTCATGTTGTGCGAGATCAGCACCACCGCGAGGCCCTTGTCGGCGAGCCGCCGGACGAACTCCAGCACCTGCTGGCTCTGCGCGATGCCGAGCGCGGCGGACGGCTCGTCCAGCACGACGACCTTGGCGTCCTGCAGGACGGCGCGGGCGATGGCGACGATCTGCCGCTGCCCGCCCGACAGCGTGGCGACCCGGCGGCGGACCGAGCCGAGCGTGCGGACGGCGAGCCCCGACAGCGCGGTGCGCGCCGTCTCCTCCATCAGGTCCTCGTCGAGGACGGGGCCGCTGCGCCGCTCCCGGCCGAGGTAGAGGTTCTGCACGATGTCGAGGTTCTCGCAGAGCGCGAGGTCCTGGTGGACGATCTCGATGCCGAGCCGGGCCGCGGCGCGCGGGCTGCCGATCCGCACCGGCTCGCCCTCGAACCGGTACTCGCCCCTGTCGAACGCGTGGATGCCGCCGATGCAGTTGACCAGCGTGGACTTGCCGGCGCCGTTGTCGCCGACCAGTGCGGTGATCTCGCCGGGGTAGGCGGAGAACGAGACGTCGTGCAGAACCTTCACGGAACCGAAGCTCTTCTCGATGCCGCGCAGGTCGATGGCTGGCGTCACTGACATGCCGAGGGGCTCCCACCGTGCCACACCGCCGCCGCGCGCCAGGCGGTCGTGATCCGTGAGCGTATCAGCAGCGGTCCCGGCGGACGTACCGGCGGAATCCCCGCCCGGCCACGGCTGGGAGCCGGTGGTGCGGGCCACCGGCTCCCAGGCGTCCCCGGCCGCGTTCACCGGGTCACCGCGCCCGCGGGCTCATCGCCCGGCGGCCGTGCGCCGCCGCCTGGCCAGCGCGTCCATCGTGGCGGCGAGCAGGAGCACCACCCCGGTGATGAGGAAGCTCAGGTACGCCTTGGTGCCGAGCAGGCCGAGCCCGTTCTCGATGATCGCGATGACGAGCCCGCCGAGGACGGCGTCGCGGGCCTTGCCGCGGCCGCCGAACAGGCTCGTCCCGCCGATGACGGCGGCGCCGACCGCGTACAGCAGCGTGTTGCCCGCGCCCGCGTTGACCGCGACCGAGTTGAGCCGGGACGCGGCCACGATGCCGCTGACCGCCGCCAGCCCGGAGCCGATCATGAAGACGGAGATCCGGATGCGGACGACGTTGATGCCGGCGCGGCGCGCGGCCTCGGCGTTGCCGCCGACGGCGTAGATGTGCCGGCCGTAGGCAGTGCGGCCCAGCACGAACGTGCAGACGATCAGCAGGATGCCGACCAGCAGGACGCCCCACGGGATGCCGCCGAGCGTGATCAGCGGGCTCGGGGCGCGGTCCTGGCTGAGCACGAACGTGCTGATCAGCAGCGCGGCGGCGACGACGCCGGACTGGGCGAGCACGAACTCCAGCGGCTTGGAGTGCAGTTCGCGGACGCGCTGCCGGCGCCAGCGCAGCACCTGCGTCGCGGCGTAGCCGACGGAGCAGGCGACGGCGAGGGTCCAGCCGAGCCAGATCGGCATGTTCTTGGTGGCGATCGCCACGATGACCTCGTCGCGGACGGGCACGGTGCCGCCCTCGCCGATCAGCCGCAGCGTGATGCCCTGGAGGCCGAGGAAGAACGCGAGCGTGACGACGAACGACGGTATTCGCAGTACGGAGACGAGCCAGCCGATCACGGTGCCGATGAGGACGCCGGTCGCCACCGCGCTGATGATCGCGACGTACCAGGGCTGGCCGCCGTCCACCAGGATCTTGGCCATGACGGCGGCGGACAGGCCGCTCGCCACGCCCGCGGCCAGGTCGATCTCGCCCACCAGCAGGACGAACACCAGGCCCATCGCGAGGATCGTGATGGGCAGCGCCTGGGTGGACAGGTTCGCGATGTTCGCCTTGCTGAGGAAGGTGTCGGGCTTCAGCGCGGTGAACAGGATGACGAGGGAGATCAGGCCGAGGATGGCGGGGAGCGCGCCGAGCTCGCCGGCCTTGATCTTGTTCCAGTAGTCCAGCGCCGCCGACCTCATGTCGTGCTCGCGCCGGTCGGTCGCGAAGTCCGCGTCCGCCAGCGTCATGGCGGTGTCCTTCGGAGTCGGGATGTCGGTGGACACGTGGTCCCCCCTCAGATGCTCTCTGCGGCGGTCGTCGGCGCGAGGCCGAGATCACCGGAACGGCCGGCGGTGATGAGTTCCACGACCTGGCCGTGGGTGACCTCGGAGCGGGCGACGTCCGCGGCGACCCGGCCGAGGTACAGCGCGGTGATGCGGTCGGCCACCTCGAAGACGTCGTTCATGTTGTGCGAGATCAGCACGACGGCGTGGCCGCTGTCGGCGAGGCGCCGGACGAGGTTGAGCACCTGCTGGGTCTGGGCGACGCCGAGCGCGGCGGTGGGCTCGTCCAGGATGACGACCTTGGACTCCCACAGCGCGGCCTTGGCGATGGCGACCGTCTGCCGCTGCCCGCCGGACAGGCTCGACACCTGCTGGCGGACGGACTTGACGGTGCGGACCGACAGCCGGGCGAGGACCTCCCGGGCGGACTCCTCCATCGACGCCTCGTCCAGGATGAGGCCGTGCTTGCGCTCGCGGCCGAGGAACATGTTCTGCACGATGTCGAGGTTGTCGGCGAGCGCGAGGTCCTGGTAGACGACCTCGATGCCGAGGTCGGCCGCGGCGCGCGGCCCGTCGATCGTCACCGGGCGCCCGTCGAACTCGATCTGCCCCGAGTCGATCGGGTGGATCCCGGCGATGCACTTGATCAGGGTCGACTTGCCCGCTCCGTTGTCGCCGACGAGGGCCATGACCTCGCCGAGCCGCAGCGTGAAGTCCACGTCGTGCAGGACGTGGACGGCACCGAAGCTCTTGTTGAGCCCGGTCAGGCGGAGGACGGGGTCTCCGTTTTCAGCCACGTGGTTCCTTCCACTGTCTGTCGCGCGCCCGTGGCGGGCCCCCGGCGCCCCGGGCTTCCGGGTGCCCGGGACGCCCTCAGCGGGTGGGGCCCGCCACGAGGTCGGCGGGGGTCGTTACTGGACCGTGATGCCGGCGGCCTCGCACTTGGCCGCGTACGCCCCCTTGCAGAGGTCGGCCGCCTTGACCGAGCCGTCGTCGACGACCTTCTTGACGTTCTCCTTGGTGATGCCGATCGGCTCCAGCAGCACCGACGGGACGTCGCGCTTGCCGATCGGGTCGTGCTCGGTGGCGGTGGTCTCGCCCTTCTCGCCCTTGATGAGGGAGACGGCCAGCTTCACCGCCGCGTCGGCCTCCAGCTTGGACGGCTTGTAGACCGTCGTGCACTGGGTGCCGTCGAGGATGTTCTGCAGGCCCTGCACGGTGGCGTCCTGGCCGGTGACCGGGACCTTGCCCGCGCGCTGGTTCTTCTTCAGGATCGAGATCACCGCGTTGCCGAGGTTGTCGTTCGCGGCGAGCACACCGTCGATCTTGCCCTTCTGCTCGGTCCACATCTGCTCGAAGAGCGTGGCGGCCTTCTCGGCCTCCCAGTCCGGGACGGGCTGCTCGGCGACCTTCTTGTAGGTGGAGACCTTGTCGAGCACGTTGTGCGAGCCCTTGGCGAAGAGGGTCGCGTTGTTGTCGGAGGGCGAGCCGTTGAGGTAGACGATGTTGGCGTCCTTCTCGCCGAGGCACTTCTGCAGGCCGGCGGCCATCGTCTCGCCGACCTTCACGTTGTCGAAGGAGACGTAGTAGTCGGCGACGCCGCCCAGGGTGAGCCGGTCGTAGTCGATGGTCTTGACGCCCTGCGCCTGCGCCTTGCGCTGCACGGCGGCGGCGGAGTTGGAGTCGAGGCCGGTGACGAGCAGGACGGTGACGCCGCTCGTCAGCATCTGGTCGGCGATGGTCTGGAACCGCTGCGCGGAGCCTTCGGCGTTCTGGATGTCGCTCTGGATGCCGGCCGCCTTGAAGGCCTGCTGGAGGTAGGGGCGGTCGAAGTTCTCCCACCGCGCGGACGAGGCCGTGTCGGGCAGGATCACGCCGACCTTGCCCTTCGCCGCGTCTCCGCCGGAGTCGTTGCCGTCGTCCCCGCACGCGGTGAGGCTGAGCGCCGCGGCCGTCGTGAGGGCCATCAGGCCGAGGATGCCCTTGCGCATTGCCCGGGTCCTTTCTGGGGGGCGGCCGCCGTGCCGCGGCCGGGTCTTCCGACCCGGTGAGCGAGATCACACGTCCACCGGGGTGAATGTTGTGTCCCGCAACTTATGTCGCGCTTGTCCGTCACGCCAGACCTGTCGGCATGTTGATTTGTTGTCGGCGGTAACAATCACGTAACACGAGATCAACATGGGTGGGACGAGGGGTGGCCCGGGCA
>NZ_VCKZ01000742.1 GCF_005889745.1 Actinomadura geliboluensis | reverse complement strand
CGTCGGCGACGTTGTCGAGCGCGCTCACGCCCGCCGCCAGGTGGAACTGCTGGAACACGAACCCGATGTGCCGGGCCCGCAGCGCCGACAGCTCCCGGTCGCCGAGGCCCGCGACCTCGTGCCCGGCGACCCGCACCCGTCCCCCGGTCGGCCGGTCCAGCGTCCCGACCATGTGCAGCAGCGTCGACTTGCCCGACCCGGACGGCCCGGCGATCGCGACCAGCTCCCCCGGCGCGATCCGCAGGTCGACGCCCTTCAGCGCCGCGACGCCGCCCGCGTACTCCTTGGTGACCCCGGTCAGCTCGACGATGGGATCGCCCGTCTCCCGCGTGCTCATTCGGCCGGCACCCCGACCTTCATGCCCGCGCGGACACCGTCTCCGCTGATCTCGACCCGTCCGCCGCCGAACGCGCCGACCCGCACGGGCACGAGCCGCCGGTCGGCGGACTCGACACCGAAACCGCCCTCCCGCAGCGCCAGCAGCGCCTCGACCGGCACGGTCAGGACGTCCTCGCGCCGCTCGCTCTCCAGCTCGACGCCGACCGGGGCCTCGTCGAGCCGTCCCGTGCCGGCGCCGCCGATCGAGATGTCGACGCCGACCGTGGTCTTCTTGTCCTGCCCCGTCCCGCTGCTCTGCGCGACCCGGCTCACCTTGGTGATCTTCCCCTTCACCGTCTCTCCGCCGGGCAGCTCCACCGTGACGGCGGCGCCCTCCTTGGCGAGGTCCTGCTTGTCGGCGTCCAGATCGACATGGACGACGCGCCTCGTCCCGGCCACCGTCAGGACCGGCTGCCCCTGCCCGACGCGCTTGCCCTCGGGCGCCTTCACGTCCCGGACGCGAACGGCCCCGTCCAGGAAGACGACCTGCTCAGGGCCGACGGCGCCGGTCACGTCCAGGCCGCGATCGTCCTGCCACTCCTTCACCGCGGCCTCGGTCGCGCCGGTGAACTCGCGGTCCACCGTCATCCCGCCGTACCCGAGCGCCCGCAGGTTCTCTTCGAGCTGCCGGACGTCCTTGCCCGACACGCCGTTCCGCAACGTCCGGTACATGGGGCTGCCGCCGTACATCAGCGTGACCGGCTCGCCCGCCACCTTCAGCAGCGTCCCGCCCCGCTTGACCGCCGCGCCCTGCTCCGGCGCCCACGTCACCACACCGGACACCCCGCTCCACACCTCCCGCACGTCGTCGTAGGTGAGCTTCCCGTCCACCTTCTCGGTGTCGACGAGATCGCCCCGGGTCACGACGGCGGTGCTCAGCGCCGCCGGCGCGCCCTGCGCCTCGCCCCCGCCCGTCGTCCAGGCC
>NZ_VCKZ01000741.1 GCF_005889745.1 Actinomadura geliboluensis | reverse complement strand
TGGAGCGCCCCGGGTTGGGTGGAGGCCCTGAAACCTGGAAGGGTGAGGGGCTATGGCACCCCCGAGAAAGTACTCCGTTGAGCTGCGTGAACGCGCGGTCCGTATGGTCTTTGAGCTGCGCGAGCAGACAGGTGAGCGGACCGGGACGATCGCCCGTGTCGCCGACCAGCTCGGGGTGCACCGTGAGGCGTTGCGGACCTGGATCCGGCAGGTCGAGGTCGATGGCGGGCAGCGTCCAGGGACTACGACCAGCGATGCGCAAAGGATCGCCGAGCTGGAGCGCGAGAACCGCGAGTTGCGGCGGGCGAACGAGATCTTGAAGGCCGCCAGCGCGTATTTCGCCCGGGAACTCGACCCGAAACTGCCGCGCTAGTCGAGTTCATCGATTCCCACCGGGAGCAGTTCGGAGTGGACCCGATCTGCGCGGTGCTGGAGTGTGCGCCGTCGACGTATTGGGCGGCCAAGAAACGCGAGCTGCAACCGTCGGCTCGTGCGGTGCGTGACGAATGGTTGAAGAAGGAGATCGTGCGGGTGTGGGAAGGTCCGGGCCGGCGGGTGTACGGGGCGCGGAAGGTGTGGACGCACCTGAATCGTGAGGAAGTGCAGGTTGCCCGGTGCACGGTGGAGCGGCTGATGCGCGAGTTGGGCATCGCCGGGGTGTGCGCGTCCCGAAAGCGGCCCCGGACCACGGTGGCGGGCGTGGAGCGTCCGGGTGACCTGCTGGAACGCGACTTCACCGCGGATGCCCCCAACAGGCGGTGGGTGGCTGACATCACCTATGTCGACACCGCCGCCGGGTGGGTGTACGCCGCGTTCGTGCAGGACTTGTTCTCTCGGGCGATTGTGGGGTGGCAGGTCTCCGATCACTTGGGTGCCGAACTGGCATTGGATGCGCTGGAAATGGCGATCTGGTCGCGTGGTGGTATCGACGACGGCCTGGTGCATCACAGCGACAGGGGTGTGCAATATACGGCGATCCGGTACGCCGAGCGGCTGGACCAGATCGGCGCGGCCCGTTCGGTCGGCAGCAAGGGCGATTCCTACGATAACGCCGCCGCCGAGTCGCTCAACAGCCTCTACAAGAAGGAACTCATCGACTTCCACAGAGGCTGGGAAAACGTCATGGACGTGACGCTCGCCACAATGGAATGGGTGGCGTGGTACAACACCGAAAGGATACATTCTTACTGCGGGAACATTCCCCCGCGCGAGTACGAGGAAGCGTTCAACCGGTCACGTGGCACAGCGACCTAGACCGGCTGAGAACCAACAATCTGAGCCTCCAACATCGCCGGGGCGGTCCA
>NZ_VCKZ01000281.1 GCF_005889745.1 Actinomadura geliboluensis | reverse complement strand
CGGCGGGGGCCGGTCGGGGGGTCACTTGCCGTCGGTGGTGTGCACGATCAGAACGTCGCAGGGCGCCCGGTGCGACAGGTTCGCCGGGACCGATCCGAGGATCCGGCCCGCGAGGCTGTTCAGGCCCCGGTTGCCGATCACGACCAGCTCGGCGCCGCGCTCCTTGGCGAGCTTGGAGATGACGTCGACGGCGTCGCCCTCCACCGCGACCTGGTCGATGTCGAGCGCGCCGGCCGCGACCGCGCGCTCGCGCGCCGCCCGCAGCGCGTCGTCGGCGGGCGTCGAGCCCTGCACCTTGTACGCCAGGTCCCCGAGCCGGTCGGCGGCGCTGGCGCGCTCCCGCTCGGGCATGGGGCTGTAGGCGGAGGCCAGCAGGAGGGTGGCGCCGGTGGCGGCGGCCAGCTGCGCGGCGCGGTCCACCGCGCGGAACGAGGAGTCCGAGCCGTCGGTGCCGACGAGGATGATGCGGTACGCGCTCATGCCGTTCCTTACCCGTTGGTAGTCACTGCAGGCACGGTATCGGGCCGGTGACCCATCCGTCACCGTCTCCTTGCACACCTCGTCCAAAAGCGGCCGGTGAGGGGGCCGGACGGCGCCCGCGATCACGCGGTTATGGTGGGGATACATGAGCACCCCCATCTCGCGTCCCCCGCATCCGGGACGGCGCGCATGAGCGCAGGAGACCGCGGCGGCCTGCAGGCCGTGATGTTCGACATGGACGGCCTCCTCATCGATTCCGAGCACGTCTGGCTGGAGGTCGAGACGGAGGTCATGGCGTGGCTCGGCGGCGAGTGGAGCCCCGCCCACCAGGAGCGGCTCGTCGGCGGCTCCATCGCCATCGCCGTCGACTACATGCTGGAGCTGACCGGCGCGGCCGCCGACCCGGCGGAGATCGCCCGGCGGATGCTGGACGGCATGGCCGAGCGCCTCACCGCCTGCGTCCCGATGATGCCCGGCGCCAAGGAGCTGCTCGCCGCGGTCCGCGCGGCGGGCGTCCCGGCGGCGCTGGTGTCCTCCAGCCACCGGCGGCTGATCGAGCCGGTGCTGGACGCGATCGGCCGCGAGCGCTTCGCGCTGAGCGTCGCCGGCGACGAGGTCGCCCGCACCAAGCCCGACCCCGAGCCGTACCTGACGGCCGCCGCGCGCCTCGGCGCCGACCCGGCCCGCTGCGTCGTCCTGGAGGACTCCCCGAACGGGGTCGCGGCGGGGGAGGCGGCGGGCTGCGCCACCATCGCCGTCCCGGGCGTCCTGCCGATCCCGCCCGCGCCGGGCCGCACCGTGGTCGCCTCGCTGCGCGAGGTCGACGTGGACCTGCTGCGCGCCCTGGCGGCCGGCGAGCCCGCGCCCGGCTGACACGCGCCCCGCCCGCCGCCCGCCGGGAACCGTCCGCCGGCTGACGTCCGCCGGCTGACGTCCGCCGGCCGGCGCACGCCCGACCGGTACCCGAGGGCTGCCTCCGGGGGAGCGTTCTGCAGGACCGGGCTCCCGCCGGAGGAGGAGGCCGACCAGGCCGGGAACCGTCCGCCGGGAGGAGCGGTACCGCCGTCCCGCGTGTGACGATGGGAGGGAGGACCACCGTTCGGAATGAGGGGCCGGCATGAGCGACGCAGCCATTTTCGCGATCAGCCTCGGGGTGACCCTGGTCGGTCTGGTGATCAGTTATGGCGCCTACCGCCGCCGCGGCGCGGGCACCGGCCTGCGCGGCGCGGCGCTGTCCCTGGTGCCGCTCGCGGCGGCGATGACGGGGGTGACGGAGTTCTTCGTCGACCTGGCGTTCAGCCCGGTGAAGTGGGCGGGCGTCGGGGTGGCGGGCCTGGCCGTCCTGCTCTACCTGACCTCGGGCGCGATGCTGAGCCGCCGCGCGGGCGGCGAGGAGGCCGGCGCCGCGGGCGCGGGCCGGGCCGCCGGGGACGGGGGGCGCAAGGCCGCCGGGCGCGGCAGGTCCAAGGGCGCCGTGGAGGGGCCCGCGCAGGGCGGCGGCGACCCGGAGATGGCGGAGATCGAGCGCATCCTGCGCGACCGCGGCATCTCCTGACCCGGCCCGGCCGGGCCGGGCGGCCGGGCGCGCGCGACGCGCCCGGCGGACCGGCGGGCCGGGGTGCTTCCGTGCGGCGCTCGCGCGCCGCGGGAGCGCCCCGGTCCGCCGGTTTCCTGTGCCGCGTGTTGCTCCAGTGGGCTGACCTGCGGAGAATCGGTCTCAGATCGGACTCGGTACGGTAAAGCTTGGCGGTCTAGACCGCTGTCGAGTTGCCTGTCCGGGTGGAGTTGAACGTACTATTCGGGCGATTTGTCCGAAGTGGTGTGCGGACGCGTGTGCCCCAGATGACGACGAGATCACAAGTCAGATACGGGTACTGGCGAAGCCCGCTTCACGGATGGACAGTCTTGCCCGAAGGACTACGTTTCCCTTCAGCAAACGCGGCGTAACGGGCACGGGGGCAGCGGATGATCTCCGCGGCCCCGCCGGCCGGACGCCGGCGGCAAGGCCGAACCAGTGGCCGAACGGTAGGAGGTATGGAGCGTGGCCGCACCCATTGAGGTGACCGGGTCCGACACCGAGGCGCAGCCGGAATCGGTCCTCGTCGGTGTCGACAGCAAGAAGATCCAGGGACGCTCCCTCGGTCAGATCGCCTGGATGAGGCTCAAGCGCGACAAGGTCGCGCTGACCGGCGCCGTCGTGGTCATCCTGCTGATCCTCCTGGCCATCTTCGGTCCGTACTTCGTGCAGGACCCGCTGGCCTACCACCAGAACCTGATCGACCCGACCTACAACCGGCCTAAGAGCGGCTTCTGGCACTCGGGCATCAGCAGCGACCACTGGTTCGGCGTCGAGCCGGGCACCGGCCGCGACCTGCTGGCCCGCATCGTCCACGGCGCCCGGATCTCGCTGCTGGTGTCGTTCCTCGCGACGCTGCTGTCGGTGCTCATCGGGACCGTGATGGGCATCCTGGCCGGCTACTTCGGCGGCTGGGTCGACTACCTCATCAGCCGCGCCATGGACGCCTTCCTGGCCTTCCCGCTGCTGCTGTTCGCGATCGCGCTGGTCGGCGTCATGTCCGACGGGGCCTTCGGGCTGTCGGGCAACGGGCTGCGCGTCTCGGTCCTGATCGTGGTCATCGGGTTCTTCAACTGGCCGTACATCGGCCGCATCATCCGGGGGCAGACCCTGTCGCTGCGCGAGCGCGAGTTCGTGGACGCCGCGCGCAGCATGGGCGCCCGGAACTCCTACGTGCTGTTCAAGGAAGTCCTGCCGAATCTGGTCGCGCCGATCCTGGTCTACTCGACCCTGCTGATCCCGACCAACATCCTGTTCGAGGCGGCGCTGTCGTTCCTCGGCGTCGGCGTCATCCCGCCGGCCCCGTCGTGGGGCGGGATGCTCACGCTCGCCGTGCCGATCTACTCCTCGGACCCGATGTACATGATCATCCCCGGTATGGCGATCTTCATCACCGTCCTCGCCTTCAACCTGTTCGGTGACGGGCTGCGGGACGCTCTCGACCCTCGGTCCAAGTGACTCGGGTCCATCGGACCCGTCTATTTGAAGGGGTGCGCCTGCACATGAACAAGATGAGACCAATCGCGGTCTTCGCGGCCGGGGTGGTCGCGGCCGCGGGGCTCGCCGCCTGCGGCGGCGGCGACTCGGGCGGCGGCTCGGGCAGCGGCCCGGGCTACAACGCCGGCGTCAACGAGGTCGTCAACAAGTCGGACAAGAAGGGCGGCACCCTCAAGCTCGCCGAGTCCGACGACTTCGACTCGCCGGACCCGGGCAACACGTACTACGCCTACTCGCAGAACCTCTCCCGCCTGTACGGTCGCGGCCTGACGACGTTCAAGCCCGCCGCCGGCAAGGAGAGCCTGGAGGTCATCCCGGACCTCGCCACCGACCTGGGCACCTCCAGCGACGGCGGCAAGACCTGGACGTACAAGCTGCGGACCGGCGTCAAGTACGACGACGGCACCGCGGTCACCTCCAAGGACGTCAAGTACGCGGTCGAGCGCAGCAACTTCAGCGCCGAGCTGCAGTCCGGGCCGAAGTACTTCAAGCAGTACCTCGTCGACAACAAGCCCGCCTACAAGGGCCCCTACAAGGACAAGTCCGAAGAGGGCCTGAAGTCGATCGAGACCCCGGACGACCAGACGATCGTCTTCCGTCTGAACGAGCCGTTCGCCGAGTTCGACTACCTGGTCGCCATGTCGCAGACCATGCCCGTGCCGAAGGCCAAGGACACCGGCCTGAAGTACGAGAACGCGATCGTCTCGTCCGGCCCGTACAAGGTCGACAACTACACGCGCGGCAAGTCCATGACGATGTCGCGCAACCCGCACTGGAACCAGAGCACGGACCCGATCCGCAAGGCCCTGCCCGACAAGATCGAGATCCAGCTCAAGCAGAACGCGGACGACATCGACCAGCGGCTGCTCGCCGGCTCGCTGGACATGGACATGGCCGGTGTCGGCGTCCAGTCGGGCACCCAGCCCAAGGTGCTGGCCGACGACCAGAAGCCGTACGTGGACAACCCCGTCCAGGGCTTCCTGCGGTTCATGTCGCTGAACGTGCACGTGAAGCCGCTCGACAACGTCCACTGCCGGATCGCCGTGCAGTACGCGACCGACAAGGTCGCCGCGCAGACCGCCTACGGAGGCCCGCTGGCCGGCGGTGACGTCGCCACCACGGTGCTGCCCCCCTCGGTCGACGGCTACACCAAGTTCGACCTGTACCCGCAGAAGCAGGCCGCGGGCGGCAACGGCCTCGACGACGCCACGATGAACAAGGCCAAGGAGGAGCTGAAGGCCTGCGGCCAGCCCAACGGCTTCAGCACCAAGATCTCGGCCCGGTCCGACCGGCCGAAGGAAGTCGCCATGGCCCAGGCGATCCAGCAGAGCCTGGCCAAGGTCGGCATCAAGGTCGACCTGGTGCAGTTCCCGGCCGGTGACTACTTCAGCAAGTACGTCGGCGTGCCGAAGTACGTGCACGAGCACGGCGTCGGCATGATGATCATGGCGTGGGCGGCGGACTGGCCGACCGGCTACGGCTTCCTCGCCCAGATCGCGCACGGTGACGCCATCAAGCCGTCCGGCGGCAACAACCTCGCCGAGCTGGACGACCCCAAGGTCAACGAGGGCCTCGACGCCGCCATCGCCAACCCCGACAAGGCGGCCCGGATGAAGGCGTACGGCGAGGTCGACAAGCTGATCATGGGGACCGCCACCGAGGTGCCGCTGATCTACGCCAAGGCGCTGATGTACCGGCCGAAGCGCGTCACCAACGCCGGCATCACCTACGCCTACGGCGGCATGTACGACTACCTGAACATGGGCGTGGAGTAACACTCCGCTCGTCCGTGAGTCCATCTGAAGGCAGGTGAAGGCGAAAGCCCCCCGGCCGTGACCGGGCCTACAGGCCCGGCCACGGCCGGCGGGTGGGGCCGCGCAGTGTGTTCCCATACCTCATCCGGCGCCTCATCGGTGCCGTGCTCATGTTGATGCTGGTCAGCCTGGTGACCTTCGGCATCTTCTTCTGGCTGCCCAAGCTGGCCGGTCAGACCACCGACCAGATCGCGGCCGGTTACGTCGGCAAGGCGCCGACGGCCGAGGCGATCCAGGACACCAAGGAGCGGCTCGGCCTCGACAAGCCGGTCGTGGTGCAGTACGGCGAGTACCTGAAGGCCATCGTCGTCGGCAAGGACTACAAGGCCGGCCCGGTGACCGACCACTGCCCGGCGCCCTGCCTCGGCTACTCCTACCGCAGCAGCCAGCCGGTGCTGGAGACGCTGCTCGACCGGGCGCCCGCGACGGCGTCCCTCGCGCTCGGCGCGGCGGTCGTGTGGCTCGTCGGCGGCATCACCACCGGCGTGGTGTCGGCGTTGCGCAGGGGCTCGCTGTGGGACCGGGCCGCGATGATCATCGCGTTGAGCGGCGTGTCGCTGCCCATCTACTTCACCGGCCTGGTCTCCCTCGCGCTGTTCTCCTACACCTTCAAGATCTTCCCGGGCGGCGGCAGCTACCTGCCGCTCACCACCAACCCGGTGACCTGGTTCCAGTCGCTGGTGCTGCCATGGGTGACGCTCGCGTTCCTTTACGCGGCGATGTACGCGCGGCTCACCAGAGCAGGCATGCTGGAGACGATGAACGAGGACTACATCCGCACCGCCCGCGCCAAGGGCCTGCCGGAGAAGACCGTCGTCACCAAGCACGCCCTTCGCGCCTCGCTGACGCCGATCCTCACGATCTTCGGCCTCGACCTCGGCCTCCTGCTCGGCGGCGCCGTGCTGACCGAGAACACCTTCGGCATCCCCGGGCTGGGCCAGCTCGCGATCACCTCGATCAACGGCGGCGACCTGCCCATGGTGCTCGGCATCACGCTGCTCACGGCGACCTCGATCGTGGTGATCAACCTGATCGTCGACCTGCTGTACGCCGTCGTCGACCCGAGAGTGAGGCTGAGCTGATGACCGGCACCGCGCCCGCCGCGGGCACCGCGGACACCGGCGAGGCCCCCACCGCGTTCCTCGACGTCCGCGACCTGAAGATCCACTTCCCGACCGACGACGGCCTGGTGAAGTCGGTGGACGGCCTGTCGTTCCAGCTGGAGCGCGGCCGCACCCTCGGCATCGTCGGCGAGTCCGGCTCGGGCAAGAGCGTGACCAGCCTCGGCATCCTCGGCCTGCACAACAAGCGCAACGCCGACGTGTCCGGGGAGATCTGGCTGAACGGCAAGGAGCTCGTCGGCTCCTCGCAGACCGAGGTGCGCCGCCTCCGCGGCCGCGACATGGCGATGATCTTCCAGGATCCGCTGTCGGCGATGCACCCCTTCTACACCGTCGGCGCGCAGATCATCGAGGCGTACCGGGTCCACAACGACGTGTCCAAGCAGGTCGCGCGCAAGCACGCCATCGACATGCTCGGCCGCGTCGGCATCCCCAAGCCGGACAAGCGGGTCGACGACTACCCGCACCAGTTCTCCGGCGGCATGCGGCAGCGCGCGATGATCGCGATGGCGCTGTCCTGCGACCCGGAGCTGCTGATCGCCGACGAGCCGACGACGGCGCTGGACGTGACCGTCCAGGCGCAGATCCTGGACCTGATCCGCGACCTGCAGCAGGAGTTCAACTCCGCCGTCATCATGATCACCCACGATCTCGGGGTGGTCGCCGAGCTGGCGGACGACATCCTCGTGATGTACGCCGGCCGCGCCGTGGAGTACGCCTCCGTCGAGGACGCCTTCCACCGGCCGCTGCACCCCTACACGTGGGGGCTGCTCGGCTCGATGCCGCGGCTGGACCGGGAGCGCAGCGAGCGGCTCATGCCGATCAAGGGGTCGCCGCCGAGCCTGATCAACGTCCCGTCCGGGTGCGCGTTCCATCCGCGCTGCCCCTACAAGGACCTCAACGGCGACAAGAGCACGACCGAGCGACCCGAACTGGTCGAGGTCGAGCCCGGCCACAAGGCGGCGTGCCACCTCCCGCTGGAGAAGAAGCGCGAGATCTGGCACGACGAGATCCGGCCGAAGCTGTGACGAGCACGGGTGGGAACGAGACTGTGAGCACATCGAAGACCCCGGTCGGCGAGACCCCGGCCGGCACGACCCCGGCCGCGGCCGCCGAGCCCGCGGCGGCGCGCCCCGCGGAGGGCGAGCCGCTGCTGGAGGTGGACAACCTCGGCAAGCACTTCCCCGTCACCGCGGGGCTGCTGCGCCGGCAGGTCGCGGCGGTCAAGGCCGTCGACGGCGTGACGTTCTCGGTCCGCAAGGGCGAGACCCTCGGGCTGGTGGGGGAGTCCGGCTGCGGCAAGTCCACCACCGGCCGCATGATCATGCGGCTGCTGGACCCGAGCTTCGGGACGATCAAGTTCGAGGGGCAGGACATCACCCGGATGTCGCAGAGCCGGCTCCGGCCGCTCCGCCGCGACCTCCAGATGATCTTCCAGGACCCGTACTCGTCGCTGAACCCGCGCAAGACCGTCGGCGCGATCGTCGGGGCCCCGTTCCGGCTGCAGAACATCGAGGCCAAGCAGGGCGTCAAGAAGGCCGTCCAGGAGATCCTGGAGCTCGTCGGCCTCAACCCCGAGCACTACAACCGGTACCCGCACGAGTTCTCCGGCGGGCAGCGGCAGCGCATCGGGATCGCCCGGACCCTGGCCCTCAAGCCGAAGCTGATCGTCGCGGACGAGCCGGTGTCGGCGCTGGACGTGTCGGTGCAGGCGCAGGTCGTCAACCTGCTGGAGGACCTGCAGGACGAGCTCGACCTCACCTACGTGGTGATCGCGCACGACCTGTCGGTCGTCCGGCACATCTCCGACCGCGTCGCCGTCATGTACCTCGGCAAGATCGTCGAGGTGGCGGACCGGGCGGACCTGTACCAGCGGCCCATGCACCCCTACACCAACGCGCTGCTGTCGGCGGTGCCGATCCCGGACCCGAGCGAGCGCGCCGGCCGGGAGCGGATCCGGCTGCAGGGCGACGTGCCGAGCCCGCTCGACCCGCCGCCCGCGTGCCGGTTCCACACCCGGTGCTGGAAGGCGCAGGACATCTGCAAGCAGGTCGAGCCGCCGCTGGTCGAGCTCAGCCCCGGCCACCAGGCCGCCTGCCACTTCCCGGAGAACACCACGGTCAGCGCGACCGACGCGGTCGCCAAGGCCGCGGTGGCGCCCGGCGCGGCCACCGCCGCGGCCGACGAGACCGAGTAGCACGCCCGCGCCGCCCCGGCCGCACAGCAGGCGGCCGAACGGCACGGAAGAACCCGAACGAAAAGGGCCCGGCCCCTCCACGCGGAGGGACCGGGCCCTTTTCGGTACGGAAGAACTCAGGCGAGGAAGACCCGGCCCCTCCGACTGGAGGGACCGGGTCCTTTCGGCTTCCCGGCTACGGGCGCCGGGCGCGCCCGACGGCTACTCGGTGGAGATGGCCTTCAGGACGTCCATGCGCCCAGCCCGCCACGCGGGCCACAGCGCCGCCAGGACGCCGATCAGCGCCGCGACCACCAGGTACACCCCCAGCGTCCCGTACGGGACGGCGAGGACCCCGAGGCCCTGGTCGGCGAGCGCGTTCTGCAGCGCCGCGCCGAACGCCACCCCGATGCCCATGCCGAGCACCGCGCCGAACACCGCGATCATGATGGACTCCAGCCGGATCATGCGGCGCAGCTGCCGCCGGGAGATCCCGATCGCGCGCAGCAGCCCGATCTCCCGGGTCCGCTCGATCACCGACAGCGCCAGGGTGTTCACCACCCCCACCGCCGCGATGATCACCGACATGATCAGCAGGATCGTCAGGAACGTCACGAACCCGTCGACCTGCTTGCGGGCGTCGTCCTTCAGCTTCGCCTGGTCGGCGACCTCCAGGTTCGGGTACGCCTTCACCGCCGCGTCCAGCGCCGACTTCGTCGCCGCGTCCGTCCGCGCCGCGTCCACCACCATGATCGACGCCGCGGGCCGCACCGTGTGCCGCAGGTACGCCTGCTCGGACACCAGCCGCGGCCCGATCATGTCGCTCTTGGCGTACACGCCGGTCAGCGTCAGCTGCTCGGTCCGGCCGTCGGTGAACCGCATCGGCACCGCCGTCCCGACCTTCCAGCCCTGGTCCTCCGCGGTGCCCTCGTCCACCATGATCGACGCCGGCCCGGCCGACGCCGTGCCCGACACCATCTTCAGCCGCGCGGCCTTCGCCAGCGCCGGCAGGTCGCCCGCCAGGTAGTAGACATCCTTGCCCTTGATCTCGCCGCGGGCGTCGTAGGTCGGCGACACCGAGACCACCCCGGGCGTCTGCTCGATCTTGCGCCGCGCCTCGGCGTTCACCCCGCCGGGGCCCTGCGACTGCACCAGGTAGTCCGCGCCGAACTGGGCGTCCACCTGCTCGTCGATCGAGGCCCGCATCGTCGCGCCGAGCACGTTCACCGTGGTGATCAGCGCCAGCCCGATCATCAGCGCCGCGGCCGTCGCCGCGGTGCGGCGCGGGTTGCGCAGCGCGTTCTGCCGCGCCAGCCGCCCGGGGGAGCCCATCAGCCGCGCGAACGGCGCCCCGAGCACCTTCAGCACCGGCACGCTGATCACCGGCGCGAGCATCGCGACGCCGATGAAAACCCCGAACGCGCCCGTGCCGACCAGTGCGACCGGGTTGCCGCCGCCACCGGCCAGCCCCACCCCGATCAGGCCCGCGCCGGCCAGGGTCAGCAGCGACCCGAGCGCCACCCGGATCCGCAGCGACCGCTGCGGCAGCGCCACGTCGTCGCGCATCGCCGCCACCGGCGGGATCTTCGCGGCGCGCCGCGCCGGGAAGTACGCCGACACCACCGTCACCACGATCCCGACCGCGTACGACCAGATCACCGGGGTGACGGTGAACGTCAGGCCGCCCTGCCCGGCGTCGCCCATCTGCGTCTGCAGCAGCGACGCCAGCCCCGCACCGGCCGCCAGGCCCAGCGTGGACCCGACCACGCCGACCGCGACGGCCTCGCCGATCACCGCCCGCGTCACCTGCCCGCGCGCCGCGCCGATCGCGCGCAGCAGCGCCAGCTCACGGGTGCGCTGCGCGACCAGCATCGAGAACGTGTTGAAGATGATGAACGCCCCGACGAAGATCGAGATCAGCGCGAACACCAGCAGGAACGTCCGGAAGAACCCCATCATCTGCGCGATGTCGCTCTTGGACTCCTCGCGGAGCTCCTCGCCGGTGACGGCCTCCATGTTCTGCGGCAGCACCTTCGCGACCCGGTCCCGCAGCTCCTCCTGCGACGGGCCCGACGAGCCCATCTCGATGTCGGAGAAGTACCCGGGCTTCAGCATCAGCTTCTGCGCCGTCGGCGTGTCGAACCCGGTGACGGTCGCGCCCATCAGGTTCCCGGTGTCGATCAGCCCGACGACCGTCATCCGCGCGGGCGGGCCCGCGGTGAGCACCTGCGTGGTGTCGCCGAGGGCGAGCTCGCCCTTCTTCGCGGTCGCGGCGTCGATGACGACCTCGCCCGGCCCGCGCGGGGCGCGGCCCGACGCCAGCGCGTAGGTCCCGTCGCCGCCCGTCCAGTTCACGCCGAGCTGCGGCGGCCCGTTCTGCGCCGTCCCGACGAGCTCGCCGTCCTTGCCGACGACCGCCGCGTACCCGTTGACGTTCCCCTTCGGGTCCTTGACGCCCTCGACGCCCTGGACGGCCTTCAGGACGCTCGCCGGGACCGGCTGCGCCGCGTAGCCGTCGGTGTCGCCGCCGCCGACCTTCTTGGCCCGCACGTCCACGGCCACGTTCGTGCCGATCCGGCTGAACAGGTCGTCGAACTGCTTGTTCATGCTGTCGGTGAAGATCAGCGTGCCCGCGACGAACGCCACGCCGAGGATCACCGCGACCGCCGTCAGCACCAATCTGATCTTGTGCGCCGCGAGGTTGCGGAGCGTGACCTTGCGCATCATCGCGCCGAGACCTCCGCGCCCGCCGCCGGCGCCGCGCCGTCGAAGCCCTTCATCCGCTCCAGCACCCGCTCCGCCGTCGGCTCCGCCATCGTGTCGACGATCTGCCCGTCCGACAGGAACAGCACCTGGTCGGCGTACGCCGCCGCCGACGGGTCGTGCGTCACCATCACGATCGTCTGGCCCATCCGCCGCACCGAGTCCCGCAGGAAGCCGAGCACCTCCGCGCCCGACCGCGAGTCCAGGTTCCCCGTCGGCTCGTCCGCGAAGATGATCTCAGGGCGGGACGCCAGCGCCCGCGCGCACGCCACCCGCTGCTGCTGACCGCCCGACAGCTCCGCCGGACGGTGCTTCAGCCGCGGCCGCAGCCCGACCGTGTCGATCACCACGTCCAGCCACTCCGGGTCGGGCCTGCGGCCCGCGATGTCCATCGGCAGCGTGATGTTCTCCAGCGCCGTCAGCGTCGGCACCAGGTTGAACGCCTGGAAGATGAAACCGATCTTGTCGCGGCGCAGCCGCGTCAGCTGCTTGTCCTTCAGCGCCGTCAGCTCGGTGCCGCCGATGAAGACCTGCCCGGAGTCGACCGAGTCCAGCCCCGCCATGCAGTGCATCAGCGTGGACTTGCCCGACCCCGACGGGCCCATGATCGCGGTGAAGCGGCCGCGGGGAATGCCGACCGTGACCCCGTCGAGCGCGACGACCTGGGCGTCGCCGCGCCCGTACACCTTCGCGATCTGCTGGGTCCGTGCGGCGAAGTCGCCCGCCCCGGGCGCGGACTGCGCGCCGGCGGTCGAAGGGGCGGTGTTCGTCACTGGAGACTCCCGTAAGTGAGTGGACTGGATGGGACCGGACCGCGCACCGAGCCCCCGGGCGATCCGACACCCAGAACCCTAGAAGCCCCGCGGACCCGAATGATGCGCCCCAGGAACGGACTTGCCGGTCCACCCGAGGCAGGAGGGACCCTCCACCCGTCGTCCTCCGGGAGTAGTCCTCGCGGCGCCGACCCCGGGGTCGCCTCAGGGACCGACCCTGAAACCGGCCGGGGGCCACCGCCCCGGCCTGCCACGACGCCCGCACCGGAACGGGGCGGGACCGGGG
>NZ_VCKZ01000740.1 GCF_005889745.1 Actinomadura geliboluensis | reverse complement strand
CTGCTCGCGCAGCTCAAAGACCATACGGACCGCGCGTTCACGCAGCTCAACGGAGTACTTTCTCGGGGGTGCCATAGCCCCTCACCCTTCCAGGTTTCAGGGCCTCCACCCAACCCGGGGCGCTCCACGTGTCCAACTCGGCGCACTGGGTTCGGAGGTGGTCGAGGACGCATGCCTGGACCTCTGTGCCGTCGCCGACGAAGCACGGCGTGAGTTCGCGGATGACTCGCGTGCGGAGCCCTGCCGCGAGCAGTGTGCGGATGCGGGCGACCGCAGCGGGGGCCTCGGGGCCGTAGTGGCGGTGTCCGCCCGGGCTGCGGTGGGAGGTGAGCAGGCCTTGATCCTCGTAGTAGCGCAGGAGACGGACGGCCACGCCCGTTTCGCGGGACAGCTCTCCGATCTTCATGTGACCCACCCCATAGGCACGCGCCTTGAACCTCACACTGATGTCACATCCTAACGTTGCTCGCATGACAACTAATTCGACTGAACCGGCGCCCGTCTCGCTCTACGGATTCCTGACCCCCAAGCCCGGGCACGCCGAGCAACTCGGCAATCTCCTGCTGAACCTCGTCGAACCGTCCCGGAAGCACACCGGCAATCTCCAGTACCACCTTCACGAACAGGAGGACGGCCGGTTCTTCCTGTACGAGGTCTGGCGTTCGCAAGAGGACCTCGATCGGCACAATGCGACCGCGCTGCTGCGCGCCTTCATGGACGAGCTGCCCAAGCATGTGGAAGGTCCACCCGAGGCCTACTTCGGCGCGATGAGGAGCGCTTACCCGGCCGACCTCACATAGTTCCGGACGGCTTGCCCCACCGACGCCGCTAGATGACGGCCGAGGCGAGGTTGGCGGGGCCCAGGGCCTGCTTCGGAGTCGGTTGTGTGACGGGTGTCGTGATCGTTAAGTAATGGGTCTTCGGTAGCCACCCCACCGGAGACCTCGTGGCCGCCCTGGCGGTGACGAGGCGGGCCTGTCCTCGCAATGGACGAAACGGCAGCTCGACGGCGTTCGCGGGCGAGTCCGGGTCGGTGTCCTGTGGCGGGACGTGCCCGCCTACATGGCTCCTGGGAGGTGGGGTCCTCACCGTTCCGCCGTTGGCACTGCGACGGCACGGCCGGCGCAGTTCCGAATCCGGCCGTCCACCGCTGGCGCCACCCCCGCTAGTGCGGCATCAACCGGCTCGAAGTGCGACACGAAGTCGCACACGACAAGTGGGAAAGCTACGGAGAAGGGAGATATTTGCTGCCCCCGGATTAGTGTTCGGATCCGTTCCCGCGCTCACATGCGTCGCTGGTAACGGCGGGGTGTGA
>NZ_VCKZ01000739.1 GCF_005889745.1 Actinomadura geliboluensis | reverse complement strand
CCCCTCCCCTGCCCCACACATCCCTGATGCACCAAGCGCCACAAAAGGTTGCACGCATCGGCCACCCAGTACACCGACCTGTTCCGTCGGGCGTCCCACCAGGGACGACGGAGGTGGAACGATGGGTTTCGGGTTCCGTGTGGGCGTGCCGGGGATGAGCGTGCGGGTGTCGAGCCGGGGCGTGCGGACGTCCGTCGGGCCCCGCGCGGCACGCGTCCATGTCGGCGGCGGGCGCAGGACGACCGTCTCCAGCGGCATGGGGCCGTTCTTCGCCTCGACCTCGGTGGGCGGGGCGCGGCGTCGTTCCACCGCGAAGCGCCCGGCGCGCCCCCGCAACACCGGACCCACTCCGGCCCAGCTCGAACGGGCCCGCCGCCAAGCCGAACGCGCCGAGCAGGAGGCGCAGCGGGACGCCGCGATCGCGCACCTGGAGGAACTGCGGCGCCAGACGACCAGCGTCCACCTCCAGACGTTCCCGCAGGCGCAACCGCCCTTCGTGCCGCCCCCGCCGCAGCTGGCACTCCCCTGGGCCCTGGCGGAGGCCCAGGCGTTCCATCTCGCGGGCATCGGCCGCTTCGCCCGCGCGGACCGCGCCGCGGCCCGCCACGCCGCCGAGCAGGACGCGCCCGTCTACCTGGCCGCCGAGCAGGCCCGCCTCAACGACCTCTGCCGGCAGTTCCGCGCGGCCGCCGACGAGTGGTGGCGGGCCCTCAACGACAACGACGAGGACACCGTCTGCGAAGCGGTCAACACCGCGTTCTCCGACAACCCGGCCGCCGGGAGCGCGGTCGGTCTCGACGGGGCGGTCCTGTCGATCGTGATGCGCCAGCCCGACCTGGACGCGCTCCCGACCCAGGCACCGGGCCTGACCACCGCCGGCCGCCCCACGTTGAAGACGATGACGAAGCGCGACCGGCTGCTGTGGTGGCTCACGTCGATGGGCTCCAACATCGTCGCCACGCTCAAGGAGGCGTTCACGACCGCGCCCGGCGTCACCGCGATCGACCTCGCCGTCCTGACCCGCATGCCCGACACGCAGCGTCTCGGCATCGTCGCCTACGGCCGCTGGACGCGCCAGGCCGTGGCATCCGCGCCGTGGCGCCGCCCGGAAGACGCGCTGCGCTTCCTCGACGTCGCCGAGGACGTCGACTGCTCAGTCCGGACCACCGCGTCCGGCAACCTCTCCACCTCCGTCAAGCCCCTCGACACCACGAAGATCCCGGGCCTGGAGGCTCTCCTGGCCCGGATCGAGGACGTCCCCGAAGCGCCACCAGAGCCCGCCGCGACCCCGCCGTCCGACCCCTACGCCATTCGCC
>NZ_VCKZ01000280.1 GCF_005889745.1 Actinomadura geliboluensis | reverse complement strand
GTGTAGAGGCGCGGGGTCTCCGGGGTGCGGGACGGGGCGTCCTGGATGATCCTCAGCCGGGTGGCGAGGCGGTCGGCCAGGTCGGCGAAGCGGCGCTCGGGGTCGGCGGGGCGCTGCGCGCGGTCGTCGTCGATGGCGTACAGCCGGCGCGGCACGCCGAACGCCTTCTCCTCGAACCACGCGGACGAGTTGACCAGGACGTAGAGGCCGTCGCGGCGGAGCCGGTCGTGGATCCCGTGCAGGAAGACGTCGTCCCTGCCCTGGCTCTCCGACTCGGACTTGTTCGGGATCACCACCACGTAGACGGGCGCGCCGAGCGCGTCCGCCGCCGACTTCATGGCCGCGCGGACGCGGGCGCGTCCGGCCTCGTCGAGCGCCGAGACCATGTCGGGGTCGATGAAGAGGGGGTCCTTGGCGAGGGCCGCGGCCACCCGGTCCAGCCGGTGCTGCGCGTACGCGGGGATGGGTTCGCTCGCGGCGGCGGGCGCGGTGAGGAGCGGGACGGCCAGCAGCGCGGCCGCGAGGGCGAGGATCCGGATGACGGTGTTCACCGGCGCTTCCCTTGCTTTCCGGCCTTCTTCGCGTTCACTGCCGGGCGCCTGCTGTGGCGCCGCCATCGCAGCCACAGCAGGAGGAGCAGGAGGGGGACGCCGCTGAGGGCCGTCCCGGTGGCGAAGGCGTTGCGCTCCGCGCGGGCCGCCTCGCGCTCGGAGCGCTCGCGGGCGTCCAGGGCGATGCGGACCTTGGACTTCGGGCGCGGGCCCGCGTTCTCGTACCGCTCCTTGGCCTGCCCGGACAGGGCGATCTCCACGAACCGCTCGATCGCCGCGACCGCGCCCGCGTCGTTGGGCAGCTCGTACATCGCGGCGCGCATCGCGTCCTTCACCGGGAGCGTCGCCCCGCCGTACTGGACGGCCGAGAGCGACGTCTGGGCCGGGTCGGCGACGATGTAGACGCCCGGTTTGCCGAGGCTGTCGTGCAGGAGCGGGACCAGGTCGTCGGTCGAGTAGCGGTCGACGAGGTAGGCCGGGGTCACCGCGGTGTAGACGGGCACGCCGAGGCGGGCGACCGCCTTCTTGATCCGCTGGGCGGCGTCCGGCGGCAGCGCCCGCGGCGCGTGGTCGGTCACGTACACCGGGTCGCGGCGCAGCTCGGCGGCGAGGTGGTCGACGCGGCTCACCGGCTTGGCGCGCTCCAGCGGGGCCGCCGCCGCGGGCGGCGCCGCGCACGCGAGCAGCAGGCCGATCACCAGAGCAGAGCACGCGCGCCACATGGTGGGCGAGTGTAGTGATGATCGACGAATGCCGTGAGCTGGGGTGCGGGCGGAGAAATCCCCCGGCCGGGGGACGGCGGACTCACCCGTGAAAACCCACACCACCGGTGTCGGGCTACCCGCGAGTCATTGGATAGGGTCGAGGGCGGGGGAGAACCCCGGAATCACCGTAGTTGACAGTCCGGGTTCATGCCGGGCGATACGACGTGAGGGAGAGCCGTTCCGTGACCATCCGAGTAGGCATCAACGGGTTCGGCCGGATCGGCCGCAACTTCTACCGCGCTGTCAAGGCGAGCGGGGCCGACATCGAGATCGTGGCGGTCAACGACCTGACCGACAACGCCACGCTCGCCCAGTTGCTCAAGTACGACAGCATTCTCGGCCGTTTCCCCGAGGACGTGCGCGCCACCGCCGACGAGATCGTCGTGGGCGGCAAGGCGATCAAGGCGTTCGCCGAGCGCGACCCCGCCAACCTGAAGTGGAGCGATGTCGGCGCCGACATCGTCGTGGAGTCGACCGGTTTCTTCACCGACGCCACCAAGGCCAAGGTGCACGCCGACAACGGCGCGAAGAAGGTGATCATCTCCGCCCCGGCCAAGAACGAGGACGTCACGGTCGTGCTGGGCGTGAACGATGACAAGTACGACCCGGCGCAGCACACCGTGATCTCCAACGCGTCCTGCACCACCAACTGCCTGGCCCCGCTGGCCAAGGTGCTGCACGACAACTTCGTCATCGAGAAGGGCCTGATGACGACGGTGCACGCCTACACGCAGGACCAGAACCTGCAGGACGCGCCGCACAAGGACCTGCGCCGCGCCCGCGCCGCCGCGCTGAACGTCGTGCCGACCTCCACCGGCGCCGCCAAGGCCATCGGCCTCGTGCTGCCCGAGCTGAAGGGCAAGCTGGACGGCTACGCCCTGCGCGTCCCGGTGCCGACCGGCTCCGCCACCGACCTGACCGTCACCGTGTCCCGCGACGTCACGGTCGAGGAGGTCAACGAGGCGTTCAAGAAGGCCGCCACCGAGGGCGCGCTGAAGGGCTACCTCACCTACACCGAGGACCCGATCGTCTCCAGCGACATCGTCACCGACCCGGCGTCCTGCATCTTCGACTCCGGGCTGACCAAGGTCATCGGCGACCAGGTGAAGGTCGTCGGCTGGTACGACAACGAGTGGGGCTACTCCAACCGCCTCGTCGACCTCGTCAAGCTCGTCGGCTCGCAGCTGTAACCGAAGCCGTCGCCGCCGTGGCCGCGGCGCGCCCGGGAGGGGGCGCGCGGCCACGGCGCGGCCGTGTACGGAAGGACATCGCATCCCGATGCGCACCATTGACGATCTCGACGTCGCCGGGAGGAGGGTGCTCGTCCGCGCGGACCTCAACGTCCCGCTGAAGGACGGCGCCATCACCGACGACGGGCGGATCCGGGCCAGCCTGCCGACGATCGAGGCGCTGCGGGCCCGGGGCGCCAAGGTCATCGTCTGCGCCCACCTCGGCCGGCCCAAGGGCGAGGTCAAGCCCGAGTTCTCGCTCGCCCCCGTCGCGGCGCGGCTGGGCGAGCTGCTCGGCGCGGACGTGGCGTTCGCGTCCGACGTCGTCGGCGACTCCGCCCGCGCCGCGGCCGAGAACCTCGCGGACGGCGGCGTCGCGCTGCTGGAGAACCTGCGCTTCGAGCCGGGCGAGACCAGCAAGGACGACGCCGAGCGCGGCGCCTTCGCCGACCGGCTGGCCGCCCTCGCCGAGATCTACGTCGGCGACGGGTTCGGCGCGGTGCACCGCAGGCACGCGTCGGTGTACGACGTGCCGCGGCGGCTCCCGCACGCCGCCGGCGGGCTGATCGCCGCCGAGGTCGAGGTGCTCAGGAAGCTCACCGAGGACGTCGCCCGCCCCTACGCGGTCGCGCTCGGCGGCTCCAAGGTGTCCGACAAGCTCGGCGTGATCGACAACCTGCTCGGCAAGGCCGACCGCATCCTGATCGGCGGCGGCATGGTCTTCACCTTCCTCAAGGCCCAGGGCCACGAGGTCGGCAAGAGCCTCCTCGAAGAGGACCAGCTCGACACCGTGCGCGCGTACCTGCGGCGGGCCGAGGAGGCGGGCGTCGAGTTCGTGCTGCCCGTCGACATCGTCGCGGCCACCGCGTTCGCCGCCGACGCCGACCACGCCGTGGTCGCCGCCGACGCGATCCCCGCCGACCGGCTCGGCCTCGACATCGGCCCCGAGTCCGGCAAGCTGTTCGCCGCGCGCCTCGCCGACGCCCGGACGGTGTTCTGGAACGGCCCCATGGGCGTGTTCGAGATGGAGCCGTACTCGCACGGCACCCGCGCCGTCGCGCAGGGCCTCATCGACTCCGGCGCGTTCACCGTGGTCGGCGGCGGCGACTCGGCCGCGGCCGTCCGGCAACTCGGCTTCGACGAGGCCGCCTTCTCCCACATCTCGACCGGCGGCGGCGCCAGCCTCGAATACCTCGAGGGCAAGACGCTGCCCGGCCTGCAGGCCCTGGAGGACTGACCGATGGCCCCCGCGACCTCTTCTTCCGGCAAGCAGAGCGGCCGCAAGCCGCTCATGGCGGGCAACTGGAAGATGAACAACAACCACCTCGAGGCGATCGCGCTCGTCCAGAAGATGGCGTTCGCGCTCAAGGACGCCGACTACGACGCCGTCGACATCGCCGTGATCCCGCCGTTCACGGCGATCCGGTCGGTGCAGACGCTCGTGGACGCCGACCGGCTCGCCATCCAGTACGGCGCCCAGGACGTCTCCCAGCACGCCTCCGGCGCCTACACCGGCGAGATCGCCGCGTCGATGCTCGCCAAGCTCGGCTGCGACTACGCCGTCGTCGGGCACTCCGAGCGCCGCCAGTTCCACGCCGAGGACGACGCGGTCGTCAACGCCAAGGCCAAGGCCGCGCTCGCCGCCGACATCACCCCGATCCTGTGCATCGGGGAGGGCCTGGAGGTCCGCAAGGCCGGCGAGCACGTCCGCCACTGCCTGACCCAGCTGGACGGCGGGCTGGAGAAGATCCCCGCCGACCAGGTGCGGCGCACCGTGATCGCCTACGAGCCGGTCTGGGCGATCGGCACCGGCGAGGTCGCCACCCCGCAGGACGCGCAGGAGGTCTGCGCCGCGATCAGAACGCGGCTCGCCGAGCTGTACGACGGCGGATTGGCCGACGAGGTGCGTATCCTGTACGGCGGTTCGGTCAAGAGCGGCAACGTGGCCAAGCTCATGGCGCAGGACGACGTGGACGGCGCCTTGGTCGGTGGTGCCAGCCTGGACCCGGGAGAATTCGTCAAGATCTGCCGGTACCGGGATCTCCCCGTCTGATCAAAACTGATCAATTCTGCGTGAACTGGGGGTTCTTGCCGAACCAGCGGGTAGTTCGTCGTACCCTTCGTAGCTGACGGGTAAACCGCCCGGCTCGACCCTCCGTCCCCGACCTACAGACAAAGGCGCTGAAGAATCGTGATCATCGCAACGTCCATCGTGCTCATCGTCACGAGCCTGCTGATGGTGGTCCTCGTCCTGATGCACAAGGGCAAGGGCGGCGGGCTGTCGGACATGTTCGGCGGCGGGGTGTCGTCGTCCCTGGGCGGGTCGTCCGTGGTCGAGCGCAACCTCGACCGGCTGACGGTCGGCGTCGGGGTGCTGTGGTTCGCCTCGATCGTCGTGCTGGGGCTGCTGTTCAAGCACAAGGGCGTCGGCTGAGCCACCCGTCTGACATTTGCGATCGCCGCCGCCGTCCCAGGAGGTCACGGACGGCGGCGGAACACCGAGCGAGGAGTATTCCGTGGGTAGTGGCAACGCGATTCGGGGCAGCCGCGTCGGGGCCGGTCCGATGGGAGAGGCGGAGCGCGGCGACGCCGCCCCCCGTGTCTGGGTGACCTTCTACTGCGCCAACCGGCACGAGACCCGCCCCAGCTTCGCGACGGACGTCGCGGTCCCCGAGACGTGGGACTGCCCGCGCTGCGGGTTCCCCGCCGGCCAGGACGCGGAGAACCCCCCGGCGCCGCCGAAGACCGAGCCCTACAAGACGCACCTGGCGTACGTGAAGGAGCGCCGGAGCGACGAGGACGGCGAGGCCATCCTGGAGGAGGCGCTCGCCAAGCTCCGCGAGAAGCGCGCCGCCGTGAAGCAGGCCATGGAGGCCGCGGCCCGCTAGCCGCACGCGCACCGCACCGGCGTCGTCCGCATCGGCGTCATCCGGCCCGGCTCCCCGGAAGGGGCCGGGCCGTTCGCGTCCCCGCGCCGCCCTAGGACGTCCACAGGGCGCGGAGCGCCGCGTTCACCGCGTCAGGCCGCTCCACGTGCGGGTAGTGCGCCGCGCCCGGGATGCGCACGAGCCGCGCCCCGATCCGCTCGGCCGTGACGCGGGCGCACGCCATCAGCGGTGCGCCGCCCCGCTCCCGGTAGAGGGCGGGCGCGCTCTCCCAGGTCCCCGACAGTACGAGCTTCGGCCACGGCGCCGCGGCGAGTTCGGCGACCGGGATCGGAGCCTCCCAGCACAGCCGTTCGCGGAGCGCCGCGCCGGCCGCCCGCAGCCGTTCCGGGGTCGGCTCCAGCGGCGGCATCCCGGCAGAGTCGGCGGCGGCCCTCAGGTAGTCGCCGGCGGTCATGTCCGCGGGGACGTTCGCGATGGCCTCCCGGTTGGCGCGCAGCGCGGCGGCCACGACCGGGTCGTCCGCCGCCGCCTGGTACGAGCCGGGCTCGATCAGCGCCAGCGACAGCACCGCCTCCGGGCGGCGTGCGGCGGCCAGCATGACGCCGACGGCGCCGTAGGAGTGCCCGACGAGATGGGCGCCGTCGCCCATCAGCCCGGCGATGTCGGCGGCGTCGGCCCGGTAGTCGCTCGCGTACTCCGCCGAGCCCGTGCCGGCGCTGCGGCCGTGGCCGCGGCGGTCCACCGCGAGGACGCGGAAGCCGTGCCCGGCCAGGGGCCGCTGCGCCGCGAAGCCGAGAAGGGGGTCGTCGCCCCAGGCCGTGGAGCCGTGGACGAGCAGCGCGCGCGGCCCCGTCCCGCCCGTCTCGTCCCACACTGTCGCGTGCACGTCCGCCACCATCAGCGCTCCATTGAACGGTGTTCAGAGTTACTGAACACTGTATAAGGGAAGCTGAACGACGTGCAGCCCGGGGCTAGGGTGGGGGCATGCCCACCGACTCGCCCTCCGTCTGGCTGCGCCCCGAGCGTCCGTCGCGCGACCGGCGGCTCAGCCGCGCGCGGATCGTCGCCCAGGCGGTCGGCATCCTCGACGCGGACGGCGTGCGCGGGCTCTCCATGCGGCGGGTGGCGTCCGAGCTGGGCGTGACGGCGGGCTCGCTGTACTGGTACGTCGACACCAAGGACGAACTGCTGGAATTGGCCCTGGACGAGGTCCTCGGGGAGACGCTCGCGGAGGTCCGTGCGGGCGGCGGCGCCGAGCCCTCTGGGGACTGGCGCAACGCGCTGGGCACCCTGGCCCGGACGCAGCGCGCGATGCTGCTGCGCCACCCCTGGGTGCTGTCCGGACTGTCCGGCCGGCCCTCCCTCGGCCCGAACGCGCTGGCGCTCAGCGAGGCCGGGCTCACGATCCTGGCCGGCGCCGGGTTCACCGGGCCCGACCTGGACGCCGCGCTGTCCGCCGTCACCGACCACGTCCTCGGCGCCGTGGTGGCGGAGACGTCCTGGCGGGCCGCGCTGGAGCCGGCCGGCGGCGCCGCGCGGTGGCGCGAGCGGGCCGCGGAGTACCTGAGCCGGGTCGCGGACGAGCATCCGCTGCTGGGCGCCCGGATGTCCGCCGCGGGGGAGGTCGACGCCGGACGCGAGTCCGAGCGCCGGTTCGGCTTCGCGCTCGACTGCCTGCTGGACGGTCTGGAGGCGCGGCTCTCCGTCGAATAATCTTCGGAGGACGGGGCCTCCGGGCGTGGTTCGCGCAACGGGAGTTCGGCATCGGCGGAGGAATCGGGAGGGGCACCGGTGGACGCGGTCGATCAGGCGATCCTGCGGCGGTTGCAGCGGGACGGGCGGCAGACCAACCGGGAACTGGCCGAGGCGGTGGGGATCGCGCCGTCCACGGCGCTGGAGCGGACGCGGGCGCTGCGGGCGCGGGGCGTCCTCACCGGGTTCCACGCCGCCGTCGACTTCGAGCGGCTCGGCCGCGGGGTGCAGGCGCTGATCTCGATCCGGATCCGGCCGCAGTCGCGGGAGGCGATCGAGTCGGCGCGCGACGGCATGGCCGCGATGCCCGAGGCCGTCGGGGTCTTCGTCGTGACCGGCAACGAGGACCTGCTGGTCCATGTGGCGGTGCCGAGCACCGCCTACCTGCGCGACTTCGTGCTGGACCGGCTGGCGCGCCGCAAGGAGTTCGTGGACGTCCGCACCACGGTGGTCTACGACTACGTGCAGCCGGTGGAGCAGTCCGAACTTCCGGCGGCGGGCACGCGCGAGAGCCGAACGTCCTACAGCTGAGCGATGCTTTGCCTGCCGCGAGGCGAATTATCACCGGGTGAGGGCAGCTAGTCCGAACGTGTGACTGCTATGCAGACTTCATTCCCGCATGTCCTTCTAGGTTCGGTCTCATGGACCGACGAAACGATGTGTCGGGGCCGCTGCTGGTACTGGCCGCCGGGGTGCTCTGGGGGACGGTCGGGCCCGCGCAGGTGCTGGCCGCGCCGGACGCGGCCCCGGTCGCCGTCGGCGGGGCGCGGATCATGTCCGGCGGGCTGGTCCTGGCCCTGCTGGTGCTCGCGCTGGACCGGCGCGCGTTCCGCACGCTGACCCGGCGGACGTGGGCGCCGCTCGCGGCGGCCTCCGCCGCCACCGGGACGTTCCAGGCGGCGTTCTTCAGCGCGGTCGACCGCACCGGCGCCGCCGTCGCGACCGCCGTGGTGTTCGGGCTGGCGCCGGTCTCCACCGGGCTGTGCGAGCGGCTCGTGCTGCGGACGCGGCTGAGCCGCCGGTGGTGGGCGGGGACGGGGTGCGCGGTCGGCGGCGTCGCGCTGCTGATGGTCCCCGGGCCGGCCGTCCACGTCGACCCGGTCGGGGTGCTGCTGAGCCTCGCCGCCGGGACGTGCTTCGGCGTCTACACGGTGTCGGCCAAGGTCCTCACCGGACGGGACGCGGGGATGGCCGCCGCCGTGTCGGTGACCCTGCTCGCCGGGGCAGCGGCGCTGCTGCCCTGGACCCTGGCGGAGCTGCCGGCCCTCGCCGCGCCCCGGTCGGCGGTGCTGGTCGGCTGGCTCGGGATCGCCGCGACGGCGGCCGCGTACATGTTCTTCGTCACCGGCCTCGGCCGGGTGGCCGCCGCGACCGCCGGGACGCTGAGCCTCGCCGAGCCGCTCGTGGCCGCCGCCCTCGCCGTCGCCGTGCTGGGGGAGCGGCTGTCGGCGCCGGTCGCCGCCGGGTCGCTGCTCCTGCTCGGCGGGCTGTTCGTGGTCTCCGTCCCGGCCCGGCCCCGGGCGGCCCGTTATGATGGCGTGCACGTGACTGGCGCAGTGAAGGTGGAGACGACCACCGGGGAGCGAAACTAGTCCGCACACCGCGCGCCTGGGTGTACGGGTCCCGTTCGCCGGGCGCCCGAGGTCCCGGCGCGAGCAGCGCGGAGGCTCACGATGCACGTACCGTCCGTATCCCACCTGTCCGCCGAGGACCCGGAGATCGCCGGGCTGGTGGAGGCCGAGGCCCGCCGCCAGTACGAGAAGCTCCGGCTGATCGCGTCCGAGAACTACGTGTCGCCGGCGGTGCTGGAGGCCACCGGGTCCGTCCTGACGAACAAGTACTCCGAGGGCTACGCCGGCAAGCGGTACTACGAGGGCCAGCAGAACGTCGACCCGATCGAGCTGCTGGCGATCCGGCGGGCGAAGGAGCTGTTCGGCGCCGAGCACGCCAACGTCCAGCCGTACTCGGGCTCGCCCGCCAACCTCGCCGTCTACATGGCGTTCCTGGAGCCCGGCGACCCGGTGATGGGGCTGTCGCTGCCGATGGGCGGGCACCTCACGCACGGCTGGTCGGTGTCGGCCACCGGCAAGTGGTTCCGCCCCGTCCGGTACGAGGTGCGCGCCGACACCGGGCGGGTCGACATGGACCAGGTCCGCGACCTCGCGCTCAAGGAGCGGCCGAAGCTGATCTGGTGCGGCGGCACCGCGATCCCGCGGACGATCGACTTCCCGGCGTTCGCGGAGATCGCCCGCGAGGCCGGCGCGGTGCTCGCCGCGGACGTGGCGCACATCGCCGGGCTGATCGCGGGCGGCGCCCACCCGTCCCCGATCGGGCACGCGGACGTCGTCACCACGACCACGCACAAGACGCTGCGCGGCCCGCGCGGCGCCATGATCCTGTCGACCGCCGAGCACGCGAAGGCGGTCGACAAGGCGGTGTTCCCGGGGCTGCAGGGCGGCCCGCACGACCACACGACCGCGGCGATCGCCGTCGCGCTGAAGGAGGCGGCGCAGCCGGACTTCCCCGCGTACGCGCGGCAGATCGTCGCGAACGCGCAGGTGCTGGCGGCGGCGCTGGCCGACCGCGGCTACGACCTGGTCTCGGGCGGCACCGACAACCATCTGATCCTGATCGACCTCACGAACAAGGGCGTCGCGGGCAAGCCCGCCGCGCAGGCCCTCGACCGCGCCGGGATCGAGCTGAACTACAACGCCGTGCCGTTCGACCCGCGCAAGCCGTTCGACCCGTCCGGGCTGCGGATCGGCACGGCCGCGATCACCACGCGCGGGCTCGGCGCCGAGCAGATGCCGCTGGTCGCCGCGTGGATCGACGAGGTCGTGCAGGGCGTCTCCAAGCAGGACGAGACCGTCGCCGAGCGGGTCGCCGGGCAGGTCCGGGAGCTGCTCGCGTCCTACCCGATGCCAGGCTGGGCTCCCGCGCCCTAGGCGCCGGGCGCGCGGCGCAGGATCGTGATCATGCGCCACGCCTCGGGGTCGGTGAGGGCCACCGCGTCCTCGCCGGCCCCGAAGTCGCCGTACCGCGCGACGGTGTCGAGCCCGCCCGCGAGGCGGATCGCGGCGTCCAGTTCGGTCGCCGTCCAGAACCGGTAGGGGACGACGTCGCGGATCACCCGCGTGCCGTCCGCGTCCGTGATCGTCATCGTGACGTGGTCGTCGGCGATCTGGGTGACCGGGTCGAGCCGGTCGCCGGGCTCACCCCAGCGGACGCTCGCGCGCACGCCGCCGCGCTCGACCGTCCAGCCGGTGCTGACGCTCGGCTCGTCGCCCAGCCGGTCGCGGGGGTGCGACATCTCCACCACGTACAGGCCGCCGGGGGACAGGTGCGCGGCGGCGCGGCGCAGGTGCGCGACGAACGCGTCCAGCGTCATCAGGTGGGACGTGGAGTCCAGCATGGTGACCACGAGGTCGAAGCCGCGGCCGAGGTCGAAGCGGGTCATGTCGTCCTGGACGACCTCCAGCGCCACCCCGGCCCGCTCGGCCTCCCGGGCGGCGTAGGCGCACATCGCCGGGTTCAGGTCGAGCGCCGTCGCGGCCAGCCCGCGGCGCGCGAACTCGCGGGCGTGCTCGGCGGGCCCGGCGGCCAGCTCCAGCACGGTCGCGGGGCGCGCGCCGAGCCCGGCGCACCAGCCGAGCAGGACGTCCGCCTCGGCCGCCACGTCGCGGAACGAGCACGCCAGCTCGTAGGCCCAGGGGTCGTCGTAGATGCCGCTCACCCGGCCATCCTCCCAGCGCCGGGGCGTGCCGGCGCCCGGGGCGTGCGGGCGCGTGTCACGCGACCGCCACGTCACCGTGTGCCCGGGGTTCCACATTGCGGACCAGGGGTTGAGCCGCCCGCCCCGACCGCCTAGCGTGCGGTAAGTGATCGACCCCGTGAGCGGTGAGGACGTCAACGATCGACCGCGGCGCGGCCCGTCCGCGACCAGGCTGCCGCTGCTGCTCCCCGGTTCCCTCAGCGACGAGCAGCGGGCCGTGTACGAGGCGGTGACGGGCGGTCCCCGCGCCGCCGGCCGCACCCCGCCGTTCGGCCTGGCCGACGACATCGGGCGGCTGCACGGCCCCTTCAACGCGATGCTCTACAGCCCGTCCGTGGGGCTGCCCCTGCAGGACCTCGGCGCCGCGCTGCGGTTCCGGACGGCGTTCACCAAGCGCGAGCGGGAGATCGCCACGCTGGTCGTCGCCGCGCACGCCCGGTCCGACTACGAGTGGTACGCGCACGAGCGGATCGGCCGCCGGCACGGGCTCACCGACGCGGAGCTGGACGCGCTGCGCGAGGGCCGTGCGCCGATGCTCGGCGACGTCCGCGAGCGCGTCGTGCACGAGGCGGCCCGGCAGCTCGCCGCCGAGGGCGACCTCGCCGACGCCGTCTACACCGAGGCGGTCGCGACGCTCGGCCGCGCCGCCGTCGTCGAGCTGGTCGCCCTCGTCGGCTACTACCAGGCGCTCGCCCTGCAGCTCCGCGCGTTCCGGGTGGGCGTCCCGGACGGCGAGGAGCCGCCCGCGTGGCCGGCCGGCGACCCGGCGGGGCCGGGCCCGGGCGGTGCCGGGGCATGAGCGAGGTGCTGCGCACGGTGCGGCTGGCGCTGCATCCGGTGTCGATGCGCGACCACCGCGCGCTGCTGACGCACTGGACGGGGCCGCGCGTCCGGCGCCACCTCTTCGACGACCGGACGGTCACCCCCGTCCAGGTCAGCGAGATCATCGAGGCGAGCGAGCGGGACTTCGCGACCGAGGGGTACGGGCTGTGGGCGCTGCGCCCGGCCGCCGCGTCCGGGCCGGACGCCCTGCCGGAGACGCTGCCCGGCGCCGCGCCCGGCGATCCGCTGATCGGCGTGGCGGGGCTCAGCCACCACGAGGGCCCGCTCGGCCACGGCGTGGACGTCGAGATCCTCTACAGCCTGGAACCGGACCACTGGGGCCGGGGCCTGGCGGCCGAGGCGTCCCGCGCGGTGCTCGACTACGCGTTCGGGGTGGTCGGCGTGCACCGGGTCACCGCCGAGATCGACCCGGCCAACCCGGCGTCCGCGGAGATCGCCTTCCAGCTCGGGATGCGGCGGTGGCGGGACGGCCCGGCCGGCCCCGACGGCGCCGCCTACTTCGCCGCGGACCGCTCCCGCTGGATCGGATCCAGTCGAATCGTGGACGCCATCACATAGATTCCGTTGCACGCTCTTGATTTCGCTGCGGAATTCAGCACTATGAGCGCATGAGCTCAAGCACGGGCCGGGCGCCCCTCGCCCCCGGCTTCGCCAACGGCGGCGTCTCCTTCTGGTACCGGGCCGCCGGGCGGCCCGTCCCCGGC
>NZ_VCKZ01000738.1 GCF_005889745.1 Actinomadura geliboluensis | reverse complement strand
GGGATCGGGAACGGCGGCACTGCGACGGTGACATTCACGGCAAATGCGGATAAATGTCACGCATTGCCCAGGCGCGACCCCGCCCTTGGTCGGATGCTGCCGTCAAAGCGCCGCCCTCACCTCGCTGACCTGCGGGATCACGCCCGTGGGGTCGCCGGTGCGAGGGGTGATACAGCGGATGAAGGCTCCCTGAACGGATCTGTCAGGCGAAGCGGGCGCGTCCGGCGGAGATGCCCGTGCGGTCTTCCGCGGCGGCCTCGAAGAGGGTCGCTTCGCCGTCCGTCCACGTTTCGAGGCGGAGTTTTCGACCGGGAAGACCGGGGCGAAGAAGCAGCCCTCTAGTTCGCGTAGGTCGGCCGGGTGGGCACCGAGCAACGACGCCAGGGAAACGTGATCGCCGCCAGTGTGCACAGGCCGTGCATGATGGGGCGCGGCATCCCGGCCGTCCTCGCGGCCCCCGGGTCGATGTGCAGATGGTGGCGGTCGCCCAGGAGGCGGTAGAGGGCGGCCTGGTTAGTGGCCGTCCGGACGGTCAGCGAGTCGTCCGGCGTTGCCTCGGGGCGCCTGCGAGCGGACCCGGTCCCCGCCGAAGCCGCCGCATCCTGGGGCTAACAGCGACCAGGCGGCCTCGAAGTACTCGCTCTCCACGGCCACGTCGAGACCGCCGCCGAACCCTTGTCCCAGACCTCCGCGGCGCGGGCGCTCATCTCCGCGGCTCCCGAACGCGGGAGGTCCTTCAGGACGCGGAGCCGCTGGGTGCCGTGGACGACCGGACGTCGAAGGCGCCTGCCGAGCAGAGTGCGTCCGGCGCCCACCGGGCGACTCCGCGAAGACGGGGTCGAGGTCGGCGGCGTCCGCGCCGACCGCCAGCGCGTCAAGGACCGCCCAGGTCTCGTCATGGGCGACGGTCCGGATACCGAGGTCCTTTCCGATCCATTCGCTCACGCGTCCGCTCCCAGGATCAGGCCGCTGGCCGGGACGCCGGTCCCGCGGTGACCAAGACGTTGTGGACGTCGCCCGGCTGGTTCGACGACGTGCCGCGCAGCAGCCGCACCGCCTCAGCGACGCCGTTCATTCATCCCGTGGATGTACGCCTTCGCCGAGTTGCCCGCCGTGGGTGTTGAACGGGAGCGCGCAGGCACTGCCCTGAGGGAAGAGGCCACGCCCAGGGCCTGCCGCACAGGCGGGGTACCACCGAAAGCCGTCTCCACACTTTGAGGGGATTGGCAGAGAAGCAGGTGCCAAAGAGCCGTCACTCCTCGGCTGCTCGTGTTACGGCCCGGCCGTCTGGCGGCGGCTCTTGTGGGGAATGCGGCGGGTG
>NZ_VCKZ01000737.1 GCF_005889745.1 Actinomadura geliboluensis | reverse complement strand
AGAGGTGTATAAGAGACAGGGTCCGCCCGGAGCGCCCGGGCTACCGGGTCCGCCCGGACCGGGACCGCCCGGGCCCGCCGGCGGCGGCGGGGGCGGCCAGGAGGCACCGCCCGGGGATTCCCAGCCCGGGGGAGGCGGGGGGTTGCTCATCCGGTCACGTCCTTCCAGGTCAACCTGACCCAATGCAAATCTAGTGTGCAGCAAAATCATGGCATCGTGGTCCCCCGGGGTGGAGGTACGACGTCACACTCCCCTGATCCTGCGCCGGGGGATACTGGATCAGACGCAGACGAGGAGGATCTGGTGCATAACTATTTCGACACATATGTCGTTGTGGTCGTCCTCCTCCTTGTCGGCGCCGGAATCGTCGGCGGGGCGCTGGGCGCGAACCGGATGCTCCGTCCGCATCGTCCGACCGCGGAGAAACTGACCACGTACGAGTGCGGCGTCGACCCGGTGGGCGAGGGCTGGGCCCACTCCTACGTGCGGTACTACGTCTTCGCCTACCTCTACGTCGTGTTCGCCGTGGACGCGGTGTTCCTCTTCCCCTGGGCGACCGTCTTCTCCGCGCCCGGCTACGGGGCGACGACGCTCGCCGAGATGTTCATCTTCCTCGCGTTCCTCGCCACCGGGCTCGCGTACGCGGGCAAGAAGGGCGTCCTCTCCTGGGTGTGAGGCCCCGGCCGCTGTAACAATGGCGCTGTGGGCACCATCGATCTACCGCCGCCGAGCGTGGGACCGCTGTCCCGGCTCGCGCCGAAACCGGTCAAGTTCGTGCTCAACTGGGGCCGCCGCTACTCGCTGTGGGTCTTCAACTTCGGGCTGGCCTGCTGCGCCATCGAGTTCATCGCGACGTCGATGAGCCGGCACGACTTCATCCGGCTCGGCGTCATCCCGTTCGCGCCGGGGCCCCGGCAGGCCGACCTCATGGTCGTCTCCGGCACCGTCAGCGACAAGATGGCGCCCGCCGTGCGGCGCCTCTACGAGCAGATGCCGGAGCCCAAGTACGTCATCTCGTTCGGCGCCTGCTCCAACTGCGGCGGGCCGTACTGGGACTCGTACTGCGTCACCAAGGGCGTCGACCAGATCATCCCGGTGGACGTCTACGTGCCCGGCTGCCCGCCCCGTCCCGAGGCGCTGCTGCAGGGCATCGTCCACCTGCAGGAGAAGATCGCGGCCGAGTCGCTCGGCGAGCGCTACGACGGCGGCGACCCGCTCAGCCCGCCGCCCCCGCCGCGGCCGCTGTCGGCGACGGTGCTGCGC
>NZ_VCKZ01000028.1 GCF_005889745.1 Actinomadura geliboluensis | reverse complement strand
CAACAAGATCAAGCACTGGTTCTCCAAGGAGCGCCGCGACACCGCGATCGAGTCCGGCAAGGACGCCATCGCCCGCGCGATGCGCAAGCAGAACATGCCGCTGCAGCGGATGATGTCCGGTGAGGCGCTGCTCGCCCTCGCCCGCGACCTCCGCTACCCGGACGTGTCGTCGCTGTACGCGGCGGTCGGGGAGAGCCAGATTTCGGCGCAGAACGTCGTCCAGAAGCTCGTGGACGCGCTCGGCGGCGTGGAGAGCGCCGACGAGGACCTCGCCGAGATCGCGCTGCCGACCCGCCGCAAGCGGAGCCGTCCCGCCGGCGACCCCGGCGTCGTCGTCGCCGACGACCCGGACGTGTGGGTCCGGCTGTCGCGCTGCTGCACCCCCGTGCCGGGCGACGACATCGTCGGGTTCGTGACGCGCGGGCACGGCGTGTCGGTGCACCGCGCCGACTGCGCCAACGTCGAGAGCCTGAAGGCGCAGCCCGACCGGCTCATCGACGTCAAATGGTCCCCGGGCGAGGACTCGGTCTTCCTCGTCGCGATCCAGGTCGAGGCGCTCGACCGGCCGCGGCTGCTGTCGGACGTGACGCGCGTCCTGTCCGACCAGCACGTCAACATACTCTCGGCGTCGGTCACCACGACCCGCGACCGGGTCGCGGTGTCGCGGTTCACGTTCGAGATGGGCGACCCGAAGCATCTCGGGCACGTGCTGAAGGCCGTCCGGTCCATCGACGGCGTCTACGACGTGTACCGGACGACCAGCGGCGCCACCCGGTAGGGGCGGCGCCGCTCACGCGTCGGCCGCTCAGCCCTCGGCGGGCTCGTCCTCGGTAACGACGTCCACACCGGCCTCAGCGCGCTGCTGCGGCGTGATCGGCGTCGGCGCGGCCGTCAGCGGGTCGTAGCCGGACGCCGCCTTCGGGAACGCGATCACGTCGCGGATCGACTCCTGCCGGGCGAGGAGCATGACCGTGCGGTCCCAGCCGAACGCGATGCCGCCGTGCGGGGGCGGGCCGAACTTGAACGCCTCCAGCAGGAACCCGAACTTCGACTCGGCCTCCTCCTTCGACAGGCCGAGGACGTCGAACACCCGCTGCTGCATCTCCGCGCGGTGGATACGGATGGACCCGCCGCCGATCTCGTTGCCGTTCAGGACGAGGTCGTAGGCGTCGGCGAGGGCGCTGCCCGGGTCCTCGTGGAAGCTGTCGGCGTACTCCGGCTTCGGCGCGGTGAACGGGTGGTGGACGGACGTCCAGCCGATCTGCTCGCCCTTGTCGTCCTCGACGGGCTCGAAGATCGGGGCGTCCACGACCCAGACGAACTTCCAGGCGGACGCGTCGATCAGGTCGCGGCGGCGGCCGATCTCCAGGCGGGCCGCGCCGAGCAGCTCCTGGGTGGCGTGCCGCTTGCCGGCGCCGAAGAAGACCGCGTCGCCGGGGCCCGCGCCGGTCTTGGCGGCCAGGCCCTCCTTCTCGGCGTCGGACAGGTTCTTCGCGACCGGGCCGCCGAGGGTGCCGTCCTCCTGGACGAGCACGTAGGCCAGGCCGCGGGCGCCGCGGGCCTTCGCCCAGTCCTGCCAGCCGTCCAGCTCCTTGCGGGTCTGGGCGGCGCCGCCCGGCATCACGACCGCGCCGACGTACGGGGCCTGGAACACGCGGAACGACGTGCCGGCGAAGTACTCGGTCATGTCGGTCAGTTCCAGGCCGAAGCGCAGGTCGGGCTTGTCGGAGCCGTACCGGGCCATCGCGTCGGCGTAGGTGATGTGGGGGATCGGGCGGGGGACGTCGTAGCCGGCGATGTCCCGCCAGAGCCGGGCGATGAGGTCCTCGCCGACCTTGAGCACGTCGTCCTGGTCGGCGAACGACATCTCGATGTCGATCTGGGTGAACTCGGGCTGCCGGTCGGCGCGGAAGTCCTCGTCGCGGTAGCAGCGCGCGATCTGGTAGTAGCGCTCCAGCCCGCCGACCATCAGCAGCTGCTTGAACAGCTGCGGCGACTGCGGCAGCGCGTACCAGTGGCCGGGCTTGAGCCGGACGGGGACGAGGAAGTCGCGGGCGCCCTCGGGAGTCGACCGGGTGAGGGTCGGGGTCTCCACGTTGACGAAGCCGTGCTCGCGCATCACCTCGTGCACGAGGAACGACGCCTCCGAGCGGATCCGCATCGCGCGGGCGACGGCGTCGCGGCGCAGGTCGAGGTACCGGTACTTGAGCCGGATCTCCTCGTTGACGTTGACGTCGCCCTCGATGGGGAACGGCAGCGGCGCCGCGTCCGACAGCACCTCGATGTCGGTGGCGGCGACCTCGATGTCCCCGGTGGGCAGCTCGGGGTTCTCGTTGCCCGCCGGGCGGACGCGCACCTCGCCGACGACCTTCACGCAGAACTCCGAGCGCAGGTCGTGGGCGGCGTCCTCCTCGCGGAAGACGACCTGCGCGGTGCCGGACGCGTCGCGCAGGTCGATGAACGTGACGCCGCCGTGGTCGCGGCGGCGGCCGACCCAGCCGGCCAGCGTGACCTGCTGCCCGGCGTGCTCCTTGCGGAGCGTGCCCGCCTCGTGGGTGCGGATCATTGGGAGAGCCTCTCCTTCAGCGTCGTGATGAGGTCGGTGAGCGGGACGGCGGTCTGCTCGCCCTCGGCCAGGTCCTTGACCTGGGCGACGCCGTCCGCGATATCTCGCTCCCCGAGGATCACGGCGTAGCGGGCGCCGGAGCGGTCCGCGTCCTTCATGGCGCCCTTCAGCTTCTTGCCGCCGAACGCCATGTCGGCGGCGATCCCGGCGCGGCGCAGCTCGGCCACGAGCGCGAACATGCGGCGCTCGGCGGTGTCGCCGAGCGCGACGCCGAACGCCTCGCAGCGCGGCTTCGCGGCGAACGCCGCGCCCCGCCCCTCCCGCGACTCGGCCTCCAGCGCCAGGATGGTGCGGTCCAGGCCGAGGCCGAAGCCGATGCCGGGCAGCGGCGGGCCGCCGATGTCCTCGGAGAGACCGTCGTAGCGCCCGCCGCCGCCGATGCCGGACTGGGCGCCGAGCAGCGGGTGGTCGAACTCGTAGGTCGTCCGGGTGTAGTAGTCCAGGCCGCGGACGAGGGTGGGCGTGTCCTCCCAGGCGATGCCGAGGTCGGCGAGCAGCTCCCGGACCCGGTCGTGGTGGGCCTTGCACGCGGGGCACAGGTGGTCGGCCATCAGCGGCGCGCCGGCGAGCTGCTCGCGCACCCTGGGGCGCTTGTCGTCCAGCACCCGCAGCGGGTTGATCTCCACGCGGGCGCGGGTGTCCTCGTCCAGGTCGAGGCCGCGCAGGAACTCCTGCAGCAGGGCCCGGTAGGCGGGGCGGCACTCCTTGCAGCCCAGCGAGTTCAGCAGCAGCCGCACCCGGGTCAGCCCGAGGGACCGGTACCAGTTCGCCGCGATCGCGATGGTCTCGGCGTCGACCTGCGGGTCCTCGCTGCCGATCGCCTCCAGGTCGAGCTGGTAGAACTGCCGGTAGCGGCCCTGCTGCGGGCGCTCGGCGCGGAACGCGGCGCCCGTCGTCCACACCTTCACCGGCAGCGCGCCCTTGTGCAGGTTGTTCTCGAGGACGGCGCGCAGCACCGACGCGGTGAACTCGGGGCGCAGCGTCAGCGACCGACCGCCCCGGTCCTCGAAGGTGTACATCTCCTTGGACACCACGTCGGTGGACTCGCCGACGCCGCGGCGGAACAGGTTGGTGTCCTCGAAGACGGCCAGCTCCAGGTAGCCGTATCCGGCCAGCCGCGCCTGCTCGGCGAACGCCTCCCGGATGGCGTAGAAGAGGTCCGCGCGCGGCGGGACGTATTCACTGACCCCCTTGGGGGCCCGGAAGCTCGAACTCATGGTCTCTCGGCTCAGAATCCCTTGTTGGGTCCGTCCGCGGGCGTCAGCTCCGACAGGAACGGATTCGTGGCGCGCTCGCGGCCGATTGTGGTCTGCTCACCGTGGCCGGGCAGCACGGCCGTGTCGTCCGGCATGCTCAGGCACACCCGCGACAGGCTGGCGAGGATCTCCTCGTAGGAGCCGCCCGGCAGGTCGGTGCGCCCGATCGACCCCGCGAACAGCAGGTCGCCGGTGAACATCACGTCCGGGATCCGCTCGGTCTTCGGGGTGCGGAACGTCACCGACCCGGGCGTATGGCCCGGCGCGTGGTCGACGGTGAAGCTCAGCCCGGCCAGCTCCAGCGCCGCCCCGTCCGCGAGCTCCCGCACGTCGTCCGGCTCGGTCAGCTCCAGGCCGCCGAACAGCTGCTGCCCGGCGCCCAGCGACAGGCCCTTCGCCGGGTCGGTCAGCAGGTCGCGGTCGTCCGGATGGACGTAGGCCGGGACGTCCTTGGCGCCGCAGACCGGCGCCACCGACCAGACGTGGTCGATATGGCCGTGCGTCAGCAGCACCGCGACGGGCTTGAGCCGGTGCTCGCGCAGGATCTCCTCGATCCCGGCCTCGGCGTCCTGCCCGGGGTCGATGATCACGCACTCCTCACCCGCGGCGGGCGCCACGACGTAGCAGTTCGCGGCGAACGATCCAGCGGGGAACCCGGCGACGAGCACGGTCGTCCTTCCTTAGAACCATCTCGGGTGGGCGTGTCCGAGGGTACCGGCGGGGCCGCGGCCACCGCGAACGAGATGCGGCCGTCGCCGTGTCGCGTTCGGCGCCCGCCCCGGCGCGGGGCGGCGCTCCCTGAACGCGGAGGCGCGTTTACTCCCGGGTACCGCTACTATGCGCTGCACGTTCACCTGATCACACCGGAGGGGCGAGGCACCGTGGCGGGGAAGGACCGCAAGAAGCAGCTCGCGCGGCAACGGTACGAGCGCCAGCAGCAGCGCCAGGCGCAGGAGGCGGCGCGTGCGCGCCGGCTGAAGATCATCGGCTCGGTCGCCGCGGTGGCGGTCGTCGTCGCCGGCGTCGCGGTGTTCATGGTGCTCAAGGAGGACGAGTCGACCGCGGCCTCCCCGCGGTGCGTCTACAAGAGCGACACGCAGGGCAGCGTGCCGAAGGACGTCGGGCGCCCGCCGGGCGAGCCCGCGCATCCCGGCATCGTCCAGACCACGGTCAAGACGAGCCAGGGCGATGTGGAGATGCAGCTGTACGGCGACAAGGCGCCGTGCACGGTGAACTCCTTCGCGTTCCTGGCGCAGAAGAACTTCTACGACAAGACCGAGTGCCACCGCATGACCAGTGGCGGCCTCAACGTGCTGCAGTGCGGCGACCCGACGGCGTCGGGCAGCGGCGGGCCCGGCTACCGGTTCGCCAACGAGAACACCGACGGCGCCACCTACACCGAGGGCACCCTCGCGATGGCGCACTCGAGCCAGCCGGACTCCAACGGCAGCCAGTTCTTCATGGTCTACAAGGACTCGCAGCTCCCGCCGGACTACACGGTGTTCGGAAAGATCACCAAGGGGCTGGACGTGCTCAAGAAGATCGCCGAGGGCGGGTCGGAACCCAAGGGGGACGGCAAGCCCAAGAAGAAGGTCGAAATCCAGGACGTCACGATCGCCGGGAAATAGGCGAACGGGATACTAAGGTGTGGAGGGTCCGGAGAGCGTAAGTTGTCCGGACCCGCGATTCAGGAGGCAAGGGTGTCCAGCGCGACCGATCCCTGGGGCCGGGTGGACGAGGACGGCACCGTCTATGTCAGGACGGCCGACGGCGAGCGGGTCGTCGGGTCCTGGCAGGCCGGCGCGCCCGAAGAGGCCCTGGCCTACTTCAAGCGCAAGTACGACGCGCTCGTCACCGAGATCGGCCTGCTCGAGCAGCGGGTCCGCACCACCGACCTGCAGCCCGCCCAGGCGCAGCAGAGCATCGACCGGCTCCGCGAGGCCGTCGCCGAGGCGCACGCCGTCGGCGACCTCGACTCCCTCGCCCGGCGCCTCGACGGCCTGACCGACCAGGTCGGCCGGCGCCGCGAGGAGGTCAAGGCCCAGCGCGAGCAGCACCGCCACGAGGCCCGCGAGGTCAAGGAGCGGATCGTCGCCGAGGCCGAGCGCATCGCCGCCGAGGAGACGCACTGGAAGAACGGCGGCGAACGCCTCCGCCAGCTCGTCGAGGAGTGGAAGGCCGCCGACCGCATCGACCGGCCCACCGAGACCGCCCTGTGGAAGCGGCTGTCGTCGGCCCGCAACGCCTTCACCAAGCGCCGCAAGGCCTACTTCGCCACCCTCGACGACCAGCGCGAGGAGGCCCGCCGTGAGAAGGAGCGCCTCGTCGCCGAGGCCGAGGCGATGGCCGGCTCCACCGACTGGGGCGAGACCGCCGCCGCCTACCGCGACCTGATGCGCCGCTGGAAGCTCGCCGGGCGCGCCTCCCGCGACGCCGAAGAGGACCTGTGGGCCCGCTTCAAAGGCGCGCAGGACACCTTCTTCCAGGCCCGCAGCGCCGCGTTCGCCGAACGCGACGCCGAGTTCCGCGGCAACGCCGAGGAGAAGGAGAAGATCCTCGCCGAGGCCGAGCGGCTGCTGCCCGTCAAGGACGTCCGGCAGGCCCGGCAGGCGCTGCGCGCGATCCAGGAGCGCTGGGAGGCCGCCGGCATGGTCCCGCGCGACCAGCGCGACCGCCTCGAAGGCCGCCTCCGCAAGATCGAGGACACGATCCGCTCCGCCGAAGAGAACGAGTGGCGCCGCACCAACCCCGAGGCCCGCGCCCGTGCCGAAGCCACCGTCGGCCAGCTGCGCAGCTCCATCGAGCAGCTCGAGAAGCGCCTCGGCAAGGCCCGCGACGCCGGCCGCGACAAGGACGTCAAAGAGGCCGAGGAAGCCCTCAACGCCCGCCGAGCCTGGCTGGAAGAGGCAGAACGCACCCTGGCGGAATTCTCGTAGTCACCCAGGGGGGCTGTGTTTGCCCAGGGGGGCGACCCCCTGGAACCCCCGTTGCGGCCGAGAGGCCGTTTCCCGATCCGCTGGCGCGTCTCGTGAAACAGCCTCTCGGCCGACGGGTCGTGCGGCCTCCGGGCGCTAGGGCGCCCTCCGGCCGCCCAACCCGTGACCGGTAACCGAGGCTCGTCCTGCCGGGGCTGGGGTTCGTCCTGCCGGGGTTGAGGTGGGGCTGGTTCAGGTTGATCGGCCCAAGAAGGCGAGCATTCTTGTTTGTTCGTCGGCGCCCTGTCGGGCTCCTAGGGGTGGGGCCAGGTGGCCTTCGGCGCGTAGGGGGGCCGCTACCACCTGGGCCGTGGCGAAGGCGTGGTGGACCAGGTCCGGGTCCAGGCGGGACGGTTGGGCGGTGGCCTTCGCCAGGTCCCAGGCGTGCACCAGCGGCTCCAGGATGTAGCCCTCCAGGTAGTCGGCCAGCGGCAGGTCGCCTAGGCCGCCGAACGGGATGGGGTGGCGCAGGGCGTCGGGGGTGAGGGCCGCGGCGCACTCCTTGCGGGCCGTCCGCCAGCTCATCAGGACGTCGCCCGGGACGAAGCGCGCCGGGTCCCGGTGGACGTCGGGCTCGGGCTCGCCGCCGGCCAGCGCCCGGATCAGGTGCTGGCCGCCGGTCACATGGCCGGCGACGTCCCGCGCCGTCCACCCCGCGCAGGGCGACGGCGCGTCCCAGCCGTCGCGGGACACGCCGGCGACGAGGCCCTCGAACAGGTCGAGGGCCCGGTGGTAGCCGCTGAGGTTGTGAGCCATGGTGGTCAGTGACCCGCGATCCGGCCGCGCTGTCAAGCGCTATCGGCAAGCTCGCGGGTCACGGTTCACGCGGTGGCGGCGCCCCGCTCCCGGAGCATCGCGTTCATCAGCGTGATCTCCGACCGCTGGCCCTCCACCATGGTGCGGGCGAGGCGCCGGACCCGGTCGTGCCCGGTGCGGGCCAGCACCGCCTCCGCCATGTCGACCCCGCCGCGGTGGTGGGCGATCATCAGCCGCAGGAACCCGACCTCCGCGTCCTCGCCCGACGCCTTCTCCAGGTCGGCGAGCTGCTCGCGGGTGGCCATCCCCGGCATCGCGGACGCGCCGCCCCGGTGCCCGCCGTGCCCGGACATCCACCGCATCGCGCCGGACGGGTCGGCCTTCGGCAGCTCCCACTCGTCCAGCCAGGCCGTCATCATGCCGATCTGCGCCTGCTGGGTGGTGATGATGTCGTAGGCCAGCAGCTTCACGTCGGCGTCGCCGGTGCGGTCCCTGACGATGAACGACATCCGCACCGCCTGCGCGTGGTGGGCGCTCATGTCGCGGGCGAAGCCGGCCTCGGGGCCGTCCGTGCCGGGCCGGTCCGAGCGGGCGACGGCCAGCGCCACCAGGACGGCGCCGACGGCCAGGACGAGCACCGCGAGGACGGCGGTGGCCCGCCGCCCGCGCGGTGCCGCGGTGCCCTCGCTCACGCGGCGTCCTTGGCGCCGTTGCAGGCCGCGCCCGGCTCCGGCGTCTGCGGGCCCTTGACGTAGGCGCGCAGGAACTGGTCCACCCGCGCGTCGGAGGCGTCGTCCAGCTTGAGCTGGTAGCCCCAGGCGGTGAGCTTGACCGGCGCGTCCTGGGACGGGTACGGGCTCAGCATCGTGTAGTCGGTGCCGGAGACCTTGGCCTTGAGCGCGTCGAGCTGGTCGGCGGCGAGGCCGGGCCGGTAGGTGATCCAGACGGCGCCGTGCTCCAGGGAGTGCACGGCGTTCTCGTTCTGCAGCGGCGCGTCGTAGACGCGGCCGTCGCAGTTCTGCCACATGGGGTTGTGGTCGCCGCCCATCGGCGGGGCGTCGTCGTACTTGACGGCGCCGTTGGTGTGGTCGCGGCCGAGGTCGTCCTTGGACACCACGCCCGCGATGGACGAGTCCGCGGACGACGACCTCGTCTGCATGAACGTGAAGCCGATCGCGACCACCGCCACCAGGCCGATGACGGTGAAGAAGGCGATGCCGCCCCACGGGACCTCGCGCTGCGTCAGCGCGTTCTTCTTGCGGGCCTTCTGGTTGCGTGCGTTCTTGACACGGGCGCTCTTGGACATGAGAGCGGTCCTCTCAGGGGTGCTGTGGATCCGTACAGGGATGCGGGACAGCGCCGCATCGCGACGGCGATACGGCGTTGCGTGCGGCCTTACGGCCGGCTCGTCACAGCCGGAGCACCTGGAGGACGGGTGGGAACGCGGCGGCGGACGCCGCACCGGACGGCGGCGCGAGCGCCCAGCCGGCCCGCGCGGGCAGGCGGGACAAGGGCCGGCGCAACCCGATGGCGAGCGCGAGCAACATGAGGGTGAACAGGACCGCCATGCACAGGCAGAGGTCCAGCGGCAGCGCGGGGGCCTTGACGGGCGCGCTGAGCGCCGCGGTGGCGTGGATCGAGTCCCCGGCGGCCGCCGCCGTGCCGACGGGCACGGTCACGGCGTGCTCGGTGCACACGCGGAGCGGCGGGCCGTGGCCGCCCAGCCCGTAGCTGAACACCAGCCCGGCCACGACGAACAGCGCCACGAGCAGCCCAGCCGTCCCGTGGCGACTCCGAGGGGCCGTACCGGACACCGTCACGCTCCTGAAATGCGCCTTCCGGGCTGTTCCAACGCCGGAGCCTACCGCCGGGTTCCCCGTCCCGGCCTGTCCGTGCCCCGAGATAGTGTCGGAGCGTGACCAGCAGGGCGGAATCGGGCGAGCCGGAGGGCCTTTTCGACGCGCCGGGGCGTGAGCCGTCCGGCCCCGCAGCGATGCCCGCGCCGCCCGCTCCCGCCGCGCCGGGCGCACCGGGCGCGGAGCAGCCGCTCGCGGTGCGGATGCGGCCCCGCGGCCTCGACGAGGTCGTCGGGCAGGGCCACCTGCTCGGCCCCGGCACCCCGATCCGGCAGCTCGTCGACCGGGACGTGCCGATGTCGCTCGTCCTGTGGGGCCCGCCGGGGACGGGCAAGACGACGCTCGCCACGGTCGTCAGCCATGTCACCTCCCGCCGGTTCGTGGAGATCTCCGCGGTCAGCGACGGGGTCAAGCGGGTCCGCGCCGAGATCGACCTGGCCCGCCGCGAGCTCGGCATGGCGGGGCGGCAGACGGTCCTGTTCGTCGACGAGGTCCACCGGTTCAACAAGGCCCAGCAGGACGCCCTGCTCCCCGCCGTGGAGAACCGGTGGGTGTCCTTCATCGGCGCCACCACCGAGAACCCGTTCTTCTCCGTCATCAGCCCGCTGCTGTCGCGCTCGCTGCTGCTCACGCTGGAGCCGCTCGGCGACGACGACCTGCGCGAGGTGATCCGCCGGGCGCTCACCGAGGAGCGCGGCCTCGGCGGCGCGGTCACCCTCGACCCCGCCGCCGAGGACCACCTCGTCCGGCTCGCCGGCGGCGACGCCCGCCGCACCCTGACCTACCTGGAGGCGGCGTCGCTCGTCGTCGACGACGGCGGCGTCATCGACGCGGACGTGCTGGAGCGCGCCGTCGACCGGGCCGCCGTCCGCTACGACCGCGAGGGCGACCAGCACTACGACGTCATCAGCGCGTTCATCAAGAGCATCCGCGGCAGCGACGTCGACGCGGCGCTGCACTACCTCGCCCGCATGATCGAGGCCGGGGAGGACCCGCGGTTCATCGCCCGGCGGCTCATCGTGCACGCCAGCGAGGACGTCGGGATGGCCGACCCGACCGCGCTGCAGACCGCGGTCGCCGCCGCGCAGGCGGTGGAGTTCGTCGGCCTGCCCGAGGCGCGCATCAACCTCGCCCAGGCGGTCATCCACCTGTCCCTGGCGCCGAAGTCCAACGCGGTGATCACGGCGGTGGACGAGGCGCTCGGCGACGTCCGCAAGGGGCTCGCGGGGCCCGTCCCCGGGCATCTGCGCGACGCCCACTACAAGGGCGCCGCGAAGGTCGGGAGCGGGAAGGGCTACAAGTACGCCCACAATCACCCCGGCGGTGTGGTCCGGCAGCAGTACGCGCCCGACTCCGTGGACGGACGGGAGTACTATCGCCCGACCAGGCACGGCGCCGAGTCGCGCTTCACCGAGGTCCTCGCGCGGATCCGCTCGGTGCTGCGCGGCGCCGGGGACCGGCACTGATCGTTCCCGCGGGTCCGGTGATACCGCCACAAGGCCGTGCCGACCGGTAAGGTCTGTCACGCCGTTACCGGCCCGAACCGAATTCGCACGAACGGAAAGCCCGATGCTCACTGGTGGACAGCTGGCAGGTCTCATCGTGGCCGTGTTCTGGGCGGTGCTCGTCGCGTTCATCTCGCTGACCCTGCTGAAGCTCTCCCGGCTCCTCGGCGAGGCCGGCGACGTGGTCCGCGAGCTCGGCGACCAGGCGGCCCCGCTGATGGACGACATGGCCCGGACGGTCAAGCGCGCCAACGAGCAGCTCGGCCGCACCGACGTCATCACCAAGCAGGTCGCCGGCGTCACCCAGAACGTCTCCGCCGTCACCACCGTCATGACGTCCGTGGTGGGCGGGCCGCTGGTGAAGGCCGCGGCCTTCTCCTACGGCGTCCGCAAGGCCCTGAGGAACGGCGACGGCGACGGGCGCGCCGCGTCCGGCCGGCCGCAGCTTCAGGCCCGCTCCACGGGGAAGGGACGCCGATGAGACGGCTGTTCTGGCTCTCCGTCGGCGCCGGTGCCGGCGTCTACGTCACCCACCGCGTCAAGCGGCGCGTGGAGCGGGTCGCGCGGAGCCTGTCCCCCGAGGGGGTCGCGATGCGCGCGGTGGCGACCGGTAAGGGCACCGGGGAGCGGTTGAGGCATTTCGCCGCCGACGTCCGTACCGAGATGCGGGCCCGCGAGGAGGAGCTGCGCGAGGCCGTCCGCATGGACCAGGCTCCGCCGGACGCCGAGGTTCCCGGGCTGCGGGGCTCCCCGCCCCGCCGGGTGCTGAAGGCGCGATACACGATCATCGACGACGACAAGGATGGCCACTGATCATGGAGTCGGCAGAGGTCGCACGCCGCTTCCTCAGGTTCTTCGAGGAGCGCGGGCACACGGTGGTGCCCTCGGCCAGCCTGGTCGCCGAGGACCCGACCCTGCTGCTGGTGAACGCCGGCATGGTGCCGTTCAAGCCGTACTTCCTCGGCCAGCGCACCCCGCCGTCGGTGCGGATGACCAGCGCGCAGAAGTGCGTGCGGACGCCCGACATCGAGGAGGTCGGCAAGACCACCCGGCACGCCACGTTCTTCCAGATGCTGGGCAACTTCTCGATCGGCGACTACTTCAAGGAGCAGGCGATCCCGTTCGCCTGGGAGCTGCTGACCCGCTCGCGCGAGGACGGCGGCTTCGGGTTCCCCGAAGAGAAGCTGTGGGTCACCGTCTTCCAGGACGACGACGAGGCGCAGGGCATCTGGCACGACAAGGTCGGCGTCCCCCTCGACCGCATCCAGCGGCGCGGCATGGAGGACAACTTCTGGTCGATGGGCGTGCCCGGCCCGTGCGGGCCCTGCTCGGAGATCTACTACGACCGCGGCCCCGAGTACGGCCGCGAGGGCGGCCCCGTCGCCGACGAGGACCGCTACCTGGAGGTCTGGAACCTCGTCTTCATGCAGTACGAGCGGGGCCCCGGGGAGAGCAAGACCGACTTCCCGATCCTCGGCGACCTGCCCGCCAAGAACATCGACACGGGCATGGGCCTGGAGCGCATGGCGGCGATCCTGCAGGGCGTCGACAACATCTACGAGACCGACACGCTGTGGCGGGTCCTCGACCGCGCCGCGGAGCTGACCGGCGCCAAGTACGGCCGCGACCACCGCGCCGACGTGTCGCTGCGCGTCGTCGCCGACCACGTCCGCAGCGGCACGATGATGGTCGCCGACGGCATCCGCCCCGGCAACGAGGGCCGCGGCTACGTGCTGCGCCGCATCCTGCGCCGCTCCATCCGCAACCTGCGGCTGCTCGGCGGGCAGGACGCCGGCCTCATGCACGAGCTGACCGCCGTCGCGATCGGCGCGATGGGCGAGCAGTACCCGGAGCTGGTGCGCACCGCCGCCAACATCCACACCGTCATCGACGCCGAGGAGGACTCCTTCCTCCAGACGCTCCGCACCGGCACCGCCATCTTCGACACGGCGGTGGAGGAGACCAAGCGGTCCGGCGGCGCGACGCTGGCGGGCGAGCAGGCGTTCAAGCTCCACGACACCTACGGCTTCCCGATCGACCTCACCCTGGAGATGGCGTCCGAGCAGGGCCTCCAGGTCGACGAGGACGGCTTCCGCCGGCTCATGCAGGAGCAGCGGGACCGCGCGAAGAAGGACGCCCGCGACAAGAAGACCGGCAACCTCGACGTCTCCGTGCTGGACGAGCTGCTCACCGGCGCCGGCGGCAAGGTCGACTTCACCGGCTACGGCAGCCTCGCCGGCGACGCCCGCCTCGTCGGGCTGCTGGTCAACGGCGCGAACGCGCCCGCCGCCGGCGAGGGCACCGAGGTGGAGGTCGTCCTCGACCGCACCCCGTTCTACGCCGAGGGCGGCGGCCAGCTCGCCGACCACGGCCTGATCCGGCTCGGCAACGGCGCCGTCATCGAGGTGACGGACGTGCAGTCGCCCCTCGCCGGGCTGATCGTGCACCGCGGGCGGGTCCGCAGCGGCGAGGCGCAGGCCGGCGACACCGCCTACGCCGAGGTCGACGTGGAGCGGCGCCGCGCGATCTCCCGCTCGCACACCGCGACCCACCTGGTGCACGCCGGGTTCCGCCGCGCGCTCGGCGAGTCCGCGGCGCAGGCCGGCTCGGAGAACTCGCCCGGCCGGTTCCGGTTCGACTTCACCGCCTCCGGCGCCGTCCCGCCGAGCGTGCTGCGCGACGTCGAGGACGAGGTCAACGAGGTGCTGGTCGGCGACCTGGACGTCCGGGCGTTCCACACCTCGATCGACGAGGCCCGCGCGATGGGCGCGCTCGCGCTGTTCGGCGAGAAGTACGGCGACGAGGTCCGCGTGGTCGAGGTCGGCGACTACTCCCGCGAGCTGTGCGGCGGCACCCATGTCGCGCGCTCCGGTCAGCTCGGCCTGATCAAGGTGCTGGGCGAGTCGTCGATCGGCGCCGGCGTCCGCCGGGTCGAGGCGCTCGTCGGCATCGACGCGTTCCGGTTCCTGGCCCGCGAGAGCGTGCTCGTCGCGCAGCTCGCCGAGCAGCTGAAGGCGCGCAAGGAGGAGCTCCCCGAGCGGATCTCCGGCGTCGTCACCCGGCTGCGGGACGCCGAGAAGGAGCTGGAGAAGCTCCGCTCCCAGCAGGTCCTCGCGATCGCCGGGTCGCTCGCCGACGGCGCCGCGGACGTGAACGGCATCGCGTTCGTCGGGCACCGCGCCCCGGACGGCACGGGCGCCGACGACCTGCGCAAGCTCGCCGTCGACGTGCGGGGCAGGCTGACGGCCCGGCCCGCGGTCGTGATGGTCACCGGCGTGCCGAAGGACCGCCCGGTCGTGGTCGTCGCCGTCACCGAGGGGGCGCGCGAGCGCGGCCTCAAGGCGGGCGCGCTGGTCGGCCTCGCCGCCAAGGCCCTCGGCGGCGGGGGCGGCGGCAAGGACGACCTGGCGCAGGGCGGCGGCGCGAACCCCGCCGCCGTCGGCGACGCGCTCGCCGCGGTCGAACGAGCAGTAGGGGCCGCGTGAGCCCGGCACCACGGGGCATGATGCGACCGGAGCCGGCGCCATGAGGCAGGGCGTGCGGCTCGGGGTCGATGTGGGGAGCGTGCGGGTGGGGGTCGCCAAGTGCGACCCCGGGGGAATCCTCGCCTCCCCGCTGGAGACCGTGAAGAGCGGGAAGGGCGACGTCGACCGGCTCGTGGCGCTCGCCGCCGAGTACGAGGCGATCGAGGTCGTCGTCGGCCTGCCGACGTCGCTGTCGGGCCGGGAGGGCCCGGCGGCGGTGTCGGCGCGCAAGTTCGCGTCGCGGCTCGCCGACCGCCTCCCCCCGGGGGCGGTCCGGCTGCACGACGAGCGGCTCACCACCGTCACCGCCGAGAGCGGGCTGCGGGCCGGCGGCGTGCACGGCCAGGCGCGCCGCAAGGTCGTCGACCAGGCCGCCGCGGCGGTGCTGCTGCAGGCCGCGCTCGACGCGGAACGGTTGACGGGCAACCCCCCAGGGGAGATCGTCCGGGGGAGCTCATGAACGACTTGGACCTGTTCTCAGACCCGCACCGCGATCCGTACGGGGACGGCCGGCCGCCGCAGCGGCGCGGCCGGCGTGACCAGCGGCGCGTCCGCACGCGGCAGAAGCGGCGCCGCCGCAACGGCCGCGCCGCGGCCCTGTTCGCGATGGCGTTCCTGGTGGCGGTGTTCGGCACCGGAGGCGTCCTCGGGTACGCGTGGCTCGACAACAAGCAGAACCCGCCGGACTACGACGGCCAGGGCACCGGCAAGGTCACGGTCCAGATCAAGGAGGGCGCCAGCGGCTCGGTGATCGGCGCGACGCTGGAGGAGCACAGCGTGGTCAAGAGCGCCCGCGCGTTCGTGAAGGTCTACACCAAGGAGACGCGGGCCTCCAGCATCCAGCCGGGCTTCTACCAGATGCGGCGGAAGATGTCGTCGGCCGCGGCGATGTCGCTGCTGCTGAACCCGAAGTCGCGGGCCGGGAACCAGATCACGATCCCGGAGGGCAAGCGGGCCATCGAGACCTACGAGCTGCTGGCGAAGAAGACCGGGATCACCGTCAAGGAGTTCCAGGCGGCCGCGAAGAAGGGCAAGGCGCTCGGGCTGCCGTCGTACGCCAGGGGCAAGGTGGAGGGCTACCTGTTCCCGGGCCGCTACGACCTCGACCCGAACGGCTCGGCCGAGCAGATCCTCAAGCAGATGATCGCGCGGTTCAACGAGGAGGCGCGCAGCAGCGACCTCGTCGCCAAGGCCCGCGAGGCGAAGCTGAACCCGGCGACGGTCATCACGCTCGCCAGCCTCGTCCAGGCCGAGGGCGGCAAGCCCAGCGACCTGCCCAAGATCTCCCGGGTGATCTACAACCGGGTGGAGAAGGGCATGAAGCTGCAGTTCGACACCACGGTGCTGTACGCGCTGAACGAGCGGCGGCTGACGGTCACCGAGAAGGACCTGGAGATCGCCTCCCCCTACAACACCTATCTGCACGCCGGCCTGCCGCCCGGCCCGATCTCCAACCCCGGGCCGGACGCGATCGACGCGGCGCTGAACCCCGAGGACGGGACGTGGCTGTTCTTCATCGCCACCGACCCGACCAACAAGATCACCAAGTTCGCCACGACGGAGGCCGAGCGGGTGAAGATCGAGGAGGAGTTCCGGGAGTGGCAGCGCAAGAACCCGGGCCAGTGACCCGCGCCGCGGTGCTGGGGTCGCCGGTCGCGCATTCGCTGTCCCCGGTGCTGCACCGCGCGGCGTACGCGGCGATGGGCCTGGACGGCTGGACCTACGAGGCGGTCGAGTGCGGCGAGGACGGCCTCGCCGCACTGCTGGACGGCCTCGGCCCCGAATGGGCGGGCCTGTCGCTGACCATGCCGCTCAAGCGGGTCGCGCTCGACCTCGCCGACACGGTGACCGACCTCGCGGCGCGGGTCGGCGGCGCGAACACGCTCGTCCTGCGGGACGGGCGGCGCCACGCCGACAACACCGACGTGCACGGCATCGAGACCGCGCTGACCGAGGCGGGCGTGAAGGCCCCGCCGTCGGCGCTGGTGCTGGGCGGCGGCGCGACCGCGGCGTCCGCGCTGGCCGCGCTCGCCCGGCTCGGCACGGCGGAGGCGGTGCTCGCGGCGCGGACCCCCGAGCGCGCCGCCGGCGCCGCCGAGGTGGGGGAGCGGTTCGGCCTCGCGGTCCGGGTCGTGCCGCTGGACCGGGTCGCCGCGCACCTGCCGGCCGACCTGGTGGTGTCGACGCTCCCGGGGCGCGCGGCCGACGCGCTCGCCGAGCCCGTCGCCGGGTCCTGCGCGGCGCTGTTCGACGTGGTGTACGCGCCGTGGCCCACGGCGCTCGCGGCGGCCGTGGAGCGGGCCGGCGGGACGGTCGTGGGCGGCTTCGCGATGCTGCTGCACCAGGCCGTCCGGCAGGTGGAGCTGATGACGGGCCGCGCGGACGTCCCGGTGGCGGCGATGCGCGCCGCCGGGGAGGCCGAGCTGGCCCGCCGCGCCTGACGCCGCCCGCCGCTCACGGCGGTGCGGGCGGCGGGCCGCGCGGGGTGCGGCGCCGCTTCACCGACTCGTCGACGCCGGTGAGGACGACCGGCAGGATCACGCTCAGCCAGAAGTCCTTCCAGCCCCACAGGCCCGCGGTGACGCCGAGCGCGCTGGCCGCGCACACGAGGCTCAGCAGGAACGCCGCCCAGTGCCGCCGGGCGAGGCCCACCGGGTCGACGAGGCGGCGCCGCGGCAGCAGCTCGGCCAGCGCCCGCTCCCGCGCGTGCGACCGCTGCACGACGGTCGCGTCCGGCAGCCAGTGCAGGAGGTCGGCGGCCCCGGCGAGCGGGACGCGGCGCAGCGCGATCAGCGTCTCCAGCCGCCACCACAGCGTCCACAGCGACGTGCGCCCGCCGCCCGGGTGGCCGTTGCGGCGCGGGTCGGCGAACTCGCTGCGCGCCAGCGTCCGGAACGCCCGGGCGACGACGGGCCCGTGCGGGCCGCGCGGGTCCTTCAGCAGCGCGGTGAGCGCGATGGGCAGCCCGTAGTGCCACAGGGCCAGCCGCCAGACCGGGTCGGAGTCCGCGCCATGCTCGGCGGGGCCCGCGCCGAAGCCGTGCGGGGAGACGTCGTAGGTCTCGATCCAGGTGTGGTCGTCGTCGGGGTCGAGGTGCTCCAGCAGCCAGTCGTAGGCGTCCAGCAGCCGCTCGGTCCGCAGTTCGGGGCGCGCCTCGGCCAGGGTCACCAGCGCGAACGCGGTGTGGGTGACGGTGGGCGGGGAGTCGGGGGTCGGCCCCCAGCCGGGACGGTGCGCGGTCCGGTCGGCGGTCAGCCACTCCACGCCCCGGTCGACCGCCGGGTCGTAGGGGTTGAGCTGGCTGAGCGCGCGCAGCGCCAGGCAGGTCAGCCACACCCGGGACGGGCAGCCGCGCAGCGAGCCCCAGCCGCCGTCGGGGTTCTGGTTGCGCAGCAGCCACCGGTAGGCGCGCCGGGTGTCGGGGGCGTCCTCGCGCAGGTCGCAGCGGGCGCGGGCGAGGAACCGGGCGATCCAGCCGGTCGCCTCCACGACCGGCATGCCGAGGCTGGTCTTGGTGGCCCAGCCGCCGTCGCGCAGCGCGTCGCGGGAGCGGGTCTGCCGGGCGGCGAGGAAGGCGAGGCCGGCGTCGAAGTGCTCGAAGGGGCGTCCCGCCTCGGTGAAGGCCAGCAGCCCGAGCGCCGTCGCGGTGGTGCCGGGCTCGGGCCGCGCCAGTTCGTGGTACCAGCCGCCGCCTGAGCCGAGCGCGGGCGCGTAGGTGTCGCGCAGCACGTCGAGCGATTCGTTCAGCCGGGTCTCGAGGACGGCCATGTCGATGAGCGGGGCGCCGGCGCGGAGGGCAGGCCGGAAAGGCGGGGGTGTCTGGTTCACTCTTTTTCGATGTTGTATGTTGTTCTTTTTCCTTTTTGTTCCCGTAAGGGCAGGCTTTGTACCCCGCGGGTGCCAGGTATGTGGCCCCGGCCGCACAGATCGCCCGGGCCGGGCGGCGGGCACGCTGGAGGGAGAGCGGATGCCCCCGTCCCCCTGGTGCTGGAGGAGGCTTGGCCGAGCCGACGGCGTGGCGCGAGCCCGGTCACGACTGCGTCCTGTGCCCGCCCCTGCGGTTCCGCTTCAACGGCATGGCCGATCTGCCGGGCGAGACCGGTGTGATCGCCCGCGACCGCGACTTCCTGCTCATCCCGGACGTGGCGCCCCTCGCCGAGGGCCACGTCCTGCTGGTGACCCGCGACCACTACGCCTCTGCGGGGGAGTTCCGCCCGCGGATGTGGGAGCGGGCGCTGCGGTGGCGCGACCGCGTCGCCGGGCTCTACCGCTCCGCCTACGGCAGCGCTGAACTGGTGCTGTTCGAGCACGGGCCCGCGACCCCGCAGGGCGGAGGCGCGTGCATCGACCACGCGCACTGGCACCTGCTGCCGGGGACGCCCGGCGTCCGCGCCGTGGTCGAGGGATGGGGCCGCCCCGGGACGCCCGCCGACCGGGCCGTCCTCCGGGCCCGCCTCCGCGCCGGCCGCTCCTACCTGCTGATCGAGGAGGCCGGCGCCATGACCGTCCACCCGGGGGACGGCGCCGAGAGCCAGCTCCTGCGCCGGGCCGCGACGGTCGCCCTCACGGCCGCCGGGACGGACGAAGCCTGGCGCTGGCAGGAGACGTTCGGCCTCCCCGCCAGCAGGCGGCGCTTCCTGCGCACCCTCACGGCGCTGCGCGCCGCCCACAAGGGGCTCCCGCCGGGCGGTGATCACCCGCCCGAAAGCCACCAGTAGAGCTCGCACGCGGCCAGCCGGTCCCCGAAACCCGCGCGCTCCACGCCGTCCCGGTATCCGGTGGGGTACTCCATCAGCAGCCGGCCCCGCCGGTAGGCGAGCACGTGTTCCAAGGACGTAGGCCCGAACCGCAGCAGCCATAGCGGCCGCCCCGGCACGGCACCGTCCAGCACGGGCAGCAGCCCGCGCGGTGCCTCCCCGCCCGCCGGCGGCGGCTGCCCGAGCAGGCGCGCCAGCGTGTGCGCCTCGGAGAAGACCAGGTCGGCGCGGGTCAGCACCGGCAGCACGTCCGCCGCGGGCAGGCGCGCGTCGATGTCATGCGGGACGAGGTCGAAGGCGACCCGCGTCCCCGCCGCGCCCGCGATGCGCGCCGCCTCCTCCAGTGCCGCACGCGAGATCGAGGACAGCACCGAGTAGCCGTCGAGCGCCAGCACGTCCGCGGCCGCGATCGCGCTGGCCGCCGCCGCGACCTCCGCCGCGGTGAGGCGGCGTCCGGGCGGCTCGTCCTGGACGACCAGGAGCCGCACCCCCGGCCCGTCGCCGCGCGGCCGGTCGCGCAGCATCACCGAGACGCCGTTCGGCGCGCCCTCCTCGACCCGCAGGTGGTCGGCAGCGCCGATGCTCCGCAGCTCCCGCCGGACGACCGGGGTGTACGCGTCGTCGCCGATCTTCGCCAGCACCCCCACCCGGCGGAAATGGCGGACGGCGCACCGCGCGAGGTTGACCGCCGTCCCCGCGACCACCGCGCGCGCCGGGGCGTAGCAGAGCCGGTCGGCCCGCAGGCCGGCGAACCGGACGTCCGGCAGCGACGCGCGGACCTCGATGCCCGCGTCGCCGATCACGAGCAGCGCGAACCGGCGCTCGGCCGCGCCGTCCAGGCCCGGCCACTCGGCGGGTGAACGCGGCGGGACCACGCGGCCGTCAGCGGGCCGCCGCCAGGAACGCCCGCATCACCGGGCGCAGGCTCGGGATGAGGTCGTACCCGCCGATCTCCGCCAGCGGCACCCATGCGCAGCCGTCCAGGTGGTCGCCGGCGTCCTGGTTGCCGAGGGTCGCATCCAGCGTCACCGGCCGGCAGCGGCGCGCCGCCGCGACCACCCGCACCCGCGCGCCGCGCGGCCCGCCGCGGTCGGGCATGAACCACTGCCACAGATGGAACGGCGGCCCCGGGTCGATCTTGAGGCCGACCTCCTCCCAGACCTCCCGCCGGATGTGGTCGTCGAGATCGAGGTCGGCGGCCACCTCCAGGCGCCCGCCGGGCACCTCCCAGCGGCCCGGCTGGAACGGGTCGGACGCGGACTTGCGGACCAGCAGCAGCCGCCCGCCGGACACGATGAACGCCTTCTGCGCGAACTGCAGCGCGATGGGCGCCAGCGAGGTGAGGGGGCCGGCGGCGCCGGCGTCGACCGGGGGCATCGCGGGAACAACCTCCCTGGTGCCGGCCCCACGGGGCCGTCTCCGCTCCACCGTAACAACGACCGCTCCGCGGGCCGAGACGCCCGCCGGGCCACAACACCCTCACCTCCCCGCCCGCCCCCACCGTTCGGGACCGCGCGCCCGGCGAGGCCGGCCGGGGAATGGCCGGGGCCTCGACGCTGTTGAGGAGGGTGTCGTACCTCACCAAGGCGTACTCACCGGGGCCCCGAACCCGCCGGGGCGGCGGGAGCGGAAACGCCCGCCGGGAGCGGGCGAGGCTTGCTCCGGGCGGCCCCCGGAGGTGGTATTCTTGGTGGTCGACCGGCCCAGTGCGCGCGATCCGAGCGATGGTGCGCGCCGGGCGCTCAAGCGGAGGCCACCTCCCACCTGACCGGCCGAGGCCGCGGACCGTGCACGCCGCCCACCTGGGCGGCTTCGCCGAAGCCCGTGGTACCCATCTGGGGTACCCCAGACCCAAGGCCGGTGGGTTCTCGGTCCGGCGAACGGGCACCGCGTGCCCGTCGCGCCGTCGTCCCCGGACGGTCCGTCCGTCCAGGGAGACCGAAGGTGGCCCCGTGCGTGAGTCGTGCGGGGCTTTTCTCGTGGAAGCCTCGGGGTACGACCGGTCCAACGAACTTGAGAACGGCCCCAAGGAGGTCCCATCAGCGCCGAACCGCGTATCAACGACCGCATTCGCGTGCCCGAGGTCCGGCTCGTCGGCCCGAACGGCGAACAGGTGGGCATAGTGCCCATCGCCAAGGCCCTTGAACTCGCGCGTGAGTCGGACCTCGACCTCGTCGAGGTGGCGCCCACCGCGCGTCCGCCCGTCGCGAAGCTCATGGACTACGGCAAGTTCAAGTACGAGTCCGCGATGAAGGCGCGTGAGGCGCGGAAGAACCAGGCGCACACGGTCATCAAGGAGATCAAGCTCCGCCCGAAGATCGACCCGCACGACTACGAGACCAAGAAGGGTCACGTGGTGCGGTTCCTGAAGGCCGGGGACAAGGTGAAGGTCACGATCATGTTCCGTGGTCGTGAGCAGTCCCGCCCCGAGCTCGGGTACCGGCTCCTGCAGCGGCTCGCCGACGACGTCGAGGACCTCGGCTTCGTCGAGTCGCGCCCCAAGCAGGACGGCCGGAATATGATCATGGTGATCGGTCCGCACAAGAAGAAGGCGGCCCGCGGGCAGGAGACCGAGACCGCCTGACGGCCGCCCGGGACCGGCCCAGCGGCGGCCCCGACACCGCGACCTCGCGGCTGAGCGGGGTCGCGGCGCACGTACATTGAAGCCTGACCCGGCGCCCCACGGAGCCCCGTGCGGAGCGCCGATCAGGCGCGCCCCCGTGCGGGAGCACGGGGGCCGGGAACGAGGGAGACGACGGCGACCATGCCGAAGACGAAGACCCACAGTGGTGCCAAGAAGCGCTTCAAGCTGACCGGCTCCGGCAAGGTGATGCGCCGCCGCGCCAACAAGAACCACCTGCTCGAGCACAAGCCCACCAAGCGGACGCGCCGCCTGTCCGGCCCGGCCGTGGTGGCCGACGCCGACGCCAAGAACATCAAGAAGCTGCTGCGCAAGTAGCACTCGACCAGGAACATCAGCGACCGGCCGAGGCCAAGTACGGCCCGGCCCCCCACGAAGGAGTCAGAACGTGGCACGCGTCAAGCGGGGAGTCAACGCCGCCAAGAAGCGTCGGGTCGTCCTGGAGCGGTCGAGCGGCTACCGCGGTCAGCGTTCGCGCCTGTACCGCAAGGCCAAGGAGCAGCAGCTCCACTCGATGACCTACGCCTTCCGGGACCGCAAGGACCGCAAGGGCCAGTTCCGCCGGCTGTGGATCCAGCGGATCAACGCCGCGGCCCGCGCCAACGGCATCACCTACAACCGGTTCATCCAGGGCCTGAAGGCCGCGGAGGTCGAGGTCGACCGCCGCATGCTCGCCGAACTGGCCGTCAACGACGCCGCGGCGTTCGCCGCGCTCGTCCAGGTCGCCAAGGACGCCCTCCCCACCGAGGGTTCGGAGGCGGCCTGAGCCGGGCGACCGGCATACGGGCGAATACGGCGACATGGCGGGCCGCGAGCTGACCTCCCTCCGATCACCACGGGTGAAGTCCGCTCGGCGGCTCGCCAAGCGAGCCTTCCGGCGCCGCGAGAACCGGTTCCTCGCCGAGGGGCCGCAGGCGGTCCGGGAGGCGCTGGAGATCCCCGGCGGCCTCGCCGAGCTGTTCACCACCGCCGAGGCGGAGGCCCGCCACCCCGAGTTGGTCGCCGCCGCCGAGCGCGCCGGCGCACCGGTGCTGCGGGTCAGCGGCGAGGTCATGGCGGAGCTTGCGCAGACCGTGACCCCGCAGGGGCTGCTCGCGGTCTGCGAGTTCGTCGACGTCCCGCTCGCCACGGCCCTGCAGGCCCGGCCACGGCTGGTGACCGTCCTCGCGCACGTCCGCGACCCCGGCAACGCGGGCACGGTGCTGCGCACCGCCGACGCGGCCGGGTCGGAGGCGGTCGTGTTCACCGACGCGTCCGTCGACCCCTATAACGGCAAGTGCGTGCGGGCCTCGGCGGGCAGCCTGTTCCACCTGCCGGTCGTCACCGGCCCGCGGTTCGACACGCTGATCCCCGAGCTGAAGGGCGCGGGGCTGAGCGTCCTCGCCGCCGACGGCGCGGGCGACCGCACCCTCGACGACGCGATCGACGCGGGGCTGCTCGCGCGCCCCACGGCGTGGGTGTTCGGGAACGAGGCCTGGGGCCTGCCCGACGAGATCCTCCGGCACGTGGACGAGGTCGTGCGCGTGCCCATCTACGGCCGTGCCGAGAGCCTGAACCTGGCGACGGCCGCGGCCGTATGCCTCTACGCCTCGGCGCGCGCCCAGCGCGACATGTGACGCCTCCGCACCTTTCCGGCCCGTACGGGCGGGAGGTCGCGGCGGTTCACTGCATTCTGTGATCGGATGGCCGCAAGCGGTCGCGTTCGGCGCCGCTGTCCGGCCGGTGAGCTGGGAGGATGGACCGCGCATGCGCGGCGGGCGGGGGCCCGCCGCGGCCGTGCGGCTCGTCCGCAGGTAGGAGGCGGGGTGGGGACCGGCGGGGGATTACGCCGTCCCGGGCCCGTGCCTACCGTGTTGATCAGTGCGTTGACCAGGGCGTTGACCAGGGGCGGCGAGGACGCCGTGCAGAGTGGGGGCGAACGTGATGACCGAGGGGACCAGACCCGCCGGGAGGGCGGGCCGGCGCGCGCCGGAGGTGCGGTGCCGGGCGGGCGCGGTCGCTGGCCGCGCCCCGGGCGGGGCGCCCGCCGCGGCCGGCTCCGCGCCCTCCGCCGGGGCCGCCGGGCTGCGCATCGAGGTCGCCCGGGTCCGCGGTGACACGGCCGTCGTGACCGTGGCCGGGGAGATCGACCTGCGCACCGCGGGCGCGCTGCGCGACGGGCTCGTCGAGCTGCACGGCCGGCTGCCCGGCGCGGGCCCGCGCCGGCTGGTGGCCGACTTCAGCGCCGTCCCGTTCTGCGACGCGGCCGGGCTCGGCGCGCTGGTCGCCGCGCACAACCAGATCGCGGCGGACGGCGGCGAGATCGCGCTGACCGGCGTCCGGCCCGCCCAACTGCGGCTGCTCCGCATCACCGGGCTGCACCGGCTGTTCGCGATCAGCGCCGGGGGCGACGTCGCCTGCGCGGGCTACGGCCCGTCGGCGGGGTCCCGCTGACGGACCCGGGCCCGGGTTCCGGTCAGGACCCCGGGTCAGGAACCCGGCCCGGCCGCCGCGGGAGGGGCGCCGGTCCGGGCTGGTGAGGCCGCCCGCGGGCGGGGCGGCACCCCGCCCGGGAGGCTACAGATGCCTTGCCGCCGGGCGGTTTCCGGGTCCCGCAAGATGGCCGACTCCGGCTAGAGTCTCTTTTCGACAGGCCGCGTTCTCAACGGTGTTCTGGAGGCCGCTGTGGGCGGAGAGGAGTCCCCTCTCGTGGCCGCGCGCGTGCCCGGGCGAGGGAACGCGGCGGGCACCGAGTGGGACGCCGCGGACGACCTGCCCGACGGGCTGCTGGTCGCCGGCCGGGACGCCCGCGTGATGGTGTTCAACGCCGCCGCCGCGCGGATCACCGGTGTCCGCGCCGAGTCCGCCGTCGGCCGCGACTTCCGCGACGTCCTGCCGCTGCACGACGCCGAGGGGCGCGACTGGTGGAAGTGCCTGGCCCCCTACGAGGGACTGCGCACCCGCACCCGCCACCCCGAGCGCGTGCTGTTCCTGCCCGGCGGCACCGAGGTCCTGGTGACGGCCGCCTACCGGCGCGACGAGCGGGGCCGGGTGGAACGGTTCACCGTCTCGCTGCGCGACGCCGTGCACCGCGCCCGCCAGGAGCGCGACCGCGCCGACCTCGTCTCCACCGTGGCGCACGAGCTGCGCTCCCCGCTGACCAGCGTGAAGGGCTTCACCGCGACGCTGCTGGCCAAGTGGCACCGGTTCAACGACGACCAGAAGCGCGTCATGCTGGAGACGGTCAACGCCGACGCCGACCGCGTCACCCGGCTGATCACCGAGCTGCTGGACGTGTCCCGCATCGAGGCGGGCCGGCTGGAGATGCGCCGCCAGGTCGTCGACCTGCCCGAGGAGGTCCGCAAGGTCATCGCGGGCCGGGTGGCGGCCGGCGACCCGGAGGACCGGTTCCGGTTCGAGGCGCGCGGCGCGCTGCCCGAGATGTGGCTCGATCCCGACAAGATGGACCAGATCCTCGGCAACCTTGTGGAAAACGCGGTGCGGCACGGAGCGGGTACCGTCACAATCGTGGTGGAGCCGGACGCGCATGGGGAGGGAGCCGCCGTGTCGGTACGCGACGAGGGCGAGGGCATCCCGCCCGAGGCCGCCCAGCGCGTCTTCCGGCAGTTCTGGCGCGGCCCCGGCGGCAACCGCCGCGGCGGCACCGGCCTCGGGCTCTACATCGTCAAGGGCCTGGTCGAGGCGCACGGCGGCGTGATCACCGTGCGGCGGGCGCCCGGCGGCGGCGCCGAGTTCCGATTTACCGTGCCCGCAGGGGCCCCCGACTACGCCGGCTGAGCGGCGCGCCGCCGCCACGGCACGGCACCGGGCCCCTGGTCGGGCCAGCGCGTCACGCGCACGCTTTCCGGATCCCCACCGCCCGCGCACTAGACTGCGGGCGTCCCACGCCGACCGGAGTCGATCACACCACCATGTCTGCACCCAACAAGTCCTATGACCCCGTCGAGGTGTCCGCGCTGCAGCCCGAGGAGCTGGAGCGGGCCCGCACGGAGGCGCTCGCGGCGATCGCCGCGGCCGCCGACCTCGACGCGCTGAAGCAGGTCCGCCTGGCGCACGCCGGCGACCGTTCCCCGCTGGCCCTCGCCAACCGCGAGATCGGCGCGCTGCCGCCCGCCGCCCGCGCCGACGCCGGCAAGCGCATCGGCGCCGCCCGCGGCGCGGTGTCCAAGGCGCTGAAGGAGCGCCAGGCGGAGCTGGAGGAGGAGCGCGACCAGCGCGTCCTCGTCGAGGAGACCGTCGACGTCACCCTTCCGTGGGACCGGGCCCCGCGCGGCGCCCGCCACCCGCTGACCACGATGCAGGAGCGGATGGCCGACGTCTTCGTCTCCATGGGCTTCGAGGTCTCCGAAGGCCCCGAGGTCGAGGCGGAGTGGTACAACTTCGACGCGCTCAACTTCCTGCCCGACCACCCGGCCCGCACCATGCAGGACACGTTCTTCGTGGAGTCGGAGGGGTCCGGCCTGGTGATGCGCACGCACACCTCGCCGATGCAGATCCGGTCGCTGCTGTCGCGGGAGCTGCCGGTGTACGTGGTCGCGCCGGGCCGCACGTTCCGCACCGACGAGCTGGACGCCACCCACAGCCCCGTCTTCCACCAGCTGGAGGGGCTCGCGGTCGACGAGGGCCTGACCATGGCCGACCTGCGCGGCGGCATCGACGCGTTCGTCACCGGGATGTTCGGCGCGGGGCTGAAGACCCGGTTCCGGCCGTCGTACTTCCCGTTCACCGAGCCGTCCGCCGAGGTGGACATGCAGTGCTTCGTGTGCCGCGGCGCGTCCGCGGAGCCGGGCGGCGACCCGTGCCGGACGTGCAGCTCGGAGGGCTGGATCGAGCTGGGCGGCTGCGGCATGGTCAACCCGCGGGTGCTGGTGGCGTGCGGCGTCGACGCGGACCGCTACAGCGGCTGGGCGTTCGGGCTGGGCGTCGAGCGGACGCTGATGTTCCGCCACGGCGTGGAGGACATGTACGACATGGTGGAGGGCGACGTCCGGTTCACCCTCCCGTTCGGGATGGAGATCTGATGCGGGCCCCGCTTTCCTGGCTGCGCGAGTACGTCGAGCTGCCCGCCGACGTCACGGGCCGCGCCCTCGCCGCGGAGCTGATCGCGGCGGGCCTGGAGGTCGAGACCGTCGAGCAGGCCGGCGCCGACATCGTCGGCCCGCTGGTCGTCGGCGAGGTGCTGGCGTTCGAGGACCTGACCGGCTTCAAGAAGCCGATCCGCTACTGCCAGGTGGACGTCGGCGACGCCAACGGCACCGGCGAGCCGCAGAACATCGTGTGCGGCGCGACCAACTTCGCGGCCGGCGACCGCGTCGTGGTGATCCTGCCCGGCGGGGTGCTGCCCGGCGGGTTCGAGATCGGCGCCCGCAAGACCTACGGGCACCTGTCCGAGGGCATGATCTGCTCGGTCACCGAGCTCGGCATCGGCGACGACCACAGCGGCATCCTCGTCCTGCCGCCGGACGCGCCGGTCGGCGCGGACGCGGTGGAGCTGCTCGGGCTGCGCGACGACGTCCTCGACATCGCCGTCACGCCCGACCGCGGCTACGCCCTGTCGATCCGCGGCATCGCCCGCGAGGCCGCCACCGCCTACGGCGTCCCCTTCAAGGACCCGGCCGACGTGGAGCTCCCCGCCGAGGACGGACCGGGCGACGGCGGGGGGGCGTACCCGGCGAGCATCGGTGATCCGTCCGCGTGCGACCGGTTCGTGCTGCGGGAGGTGCGCGGGTTCGACCCGGACGCCGAGACCCCGATGTGGATGCGGGTCCGCCTGCACCGCGCCGGGATGCGGCCGGTGTCGCTCGCCGTCGACATCACCAACTACCTGATGCTGGAGCTCGGCCAGCCGCTGCACGCCTTCGACCGGAGCAAGCTCACCGGCCCGATCGTGGTGCGGCGCGCCGCCCCCGGCGAGAAGCTGGAGACGCTCGACCACGTCCAGCGGACCCTCGACCCCGACGACATCCTCATCACCGACGAGTCGGGGCCGATCTCGATGGCCGGCACGATGGGCGGGCTCGCCACCGAGATCGACGACCGGTCGTCCGACATGGTCATCGAGGCCGCGCACTTCGACGCGATGGGCACCGCCCGGATGAGCCGCCGGCACCGGCTGCACAGCGAGGCGTCGCACCGCTTCGAGCGCGGCGTCGACCGCGAGCTGCCGCTGTACGCCTCCTACCGGGCGGTCCGGCTGCTCGCCGAGCTCGGCGGCGCGGAGGTCGTGCCGGGGGTGACGCACGCGGAGGCCCCGGTCGAGCGCGTCGAGATCACGATGCCGGCCGGGCACCCCGACGAGGTCGCGGGCGTCTCCTACGGGCGGGACGCGGTCGTCCGCAGGCTGGAGCAGGTCGGCTGCGCGGTCGCCGGCGAGGACGTGCTGACGGTGACGCCGCCGTCGTGGCGCCCCGACCTGACGGATCCCGCCGACCTCGCCGAGGAGGTCATCCGCCTCGAAGGCTACGAGGACATCCCGGCGCGGGCGCCGCGCCCGGCCGCCGGGCAGGGCCTGACCCCGCACCAGCGGGTGCGCCGCCGCGTCGGCCGCGCCCTCGCCGGCGCGGGCTACGTGGAGGCGCTGGCCTTCCCGTTCATCGCCGAGAAGGACCTGGACGGCCTCCAGCTCCCCGCCGACGACGCGCGGCGGCGGACGCTGCGGCTCGCCAACCCGATGTCGGAGCAGGAGCCGCTGCTGCGCACCACGCTGCTGCCGGGCCTGCTGAAGGCGCTGGCGCTCAACGTGGGGCGCGGCTTCGGCGACACCGCCCTGTTCGAGCTGGGCGTGGTGTTCCGGCCCCGTCCGGACGCCCCGGACCGCGCGCCGCGCCTCGCGGTCGACCGCGGCCCGACGGCCGAGGAGATCGCCGAGCTGGAGGCCGCGCTGCCCGACCAGCCGCACCGGGTGGCGGTCGTGCTGTCCGGCGACCGGGAGCCGGCCGGCTGGTGGGGCGAGGGCCGCCCGGCGCTGTGGGCGGACGCGATCGAGGCCGCCCGCACGGTGGCCCGCGAGGTCGGGGTGGAGCTGACGGCGAAGGCCGACCAGCACGCGCCCTGGCACCCGGGCCGGTGCGCCGCGCTGTACGCGGGCGACACCCTGGTCGGCCACGCCGGCGAGCTGCACCCGCGCGTCACCAAGGCGTACGGGCTGCCGGCGCGGTCGTGCGCGATGGAGCTGGAGCTGCGCCGCCTGGGCGAGCCGGTCTCCGTCCGCGCGCCGCACGTGTCGTCCTACCCGGTCGCGACGCAGGACGTCGCGCTGGTCGTCGACGCCGGGGTGCCCGCCGCCGACGTCGAGTCGGCGCTGCGCGACGGCGCCGGCGACCTGCTGGAGGCGATCCGGCTGTTCGACGTCTACACCGGCGAGCAGGCGGGGGAGGGCCGCAAGTCGCTGGCGTACTCGCTGCGGTTCCGCGCCCCGGACCGCACGCTGACCGCCGAGGAGGCTTCGCAGGCCCGCGACTCCGCCGTGGCGGCGGCGTCCGAGCGCACCGGAGCCGTCCTGCGCGGCGCCTGACGCGTCCGGCCGTGCCCCTGGATCCCACGCCGGGTCCAGGGGCACGGCCGCGTCTCAGCCCGCGTAGTCGAGGCTTCCGTCGCGGCGGCCGACGGACACGAGCCGGTCCATCGACAGCGCCGCCACCGCGTACCAGCAGGCCCCGACGAGCGCCTCGGTCCCGAGCAGCCGCAGGACGTGTCCGGCGGGCGCGCCGTCGAGGATGCCGCGCACCGCCTCCAGCCCGTGCACGACCGGCAGCGCGTGCGCCGCGACCTCCAGCGGCGCGGGCCAGACCTCGACGGGGACGTTCACGCCGCCGAACGTCATCACGATCCCGTAGGCGGCGTTCAGCACGAGCCATTCGACGCCGCGCAGCCGCAGCGCGATGCCCGCCAGCGCGCACCCGTACCCGTAGCTGCAGGCGAGGACGAGCAGGACGACCGGCAGCGCGTACCCGGCCTCCGGCCAGGGCAGCGGGACGCCGAGCAGCGGCGGCAGCACCAGCCAGGCGACCGTGGAGCTGGCCAGCCCGGTCACCGTCCACTGCAGCCCGCGCCCCAGGTACACCGGCAGGTGCCCGGACGGCGCGATGGCCAGCAGCGGCAGCGTCCCCATGCGCCGCTCCCCGGCGAGCGAGATCACCACGATCGTGGACTCCATGCAGGCCAGCACCACGATGTTGCCGACGAGGACGTACCGCATCGTGTCCTCGTCGCCGACGTAGCGGCCCAGCAGCGCGTAGAACGCGGCCTGGCACAGCAGCCTCATGAGCCACCCGAACGTCCAGGTCCTCCACGTGTAGACGGCGCCCATCTCGGCGAACCCCAGGATCAGCGACTCCCGGGCGATGCGGAGCACGTGCCTCACGCGAACTCCACCATGCCCTCCCGGCGCGACCGGTCCACGTAGCGGCCCGTCAGCCACAGCCCCGCCGCCATCGCCGCCGCGCCCAGCGCGAGGATCGCCGCGACGGGCCCGATCCAGCCGTCCGCGTCGCCGCGGACGGCGTCCCGCAGCAGTTCCGCGCTCCACGACAGGAACACGATCCGGCTGAACGGGTGCAGCCAGCCGGGCAGCGCCGCGACCGGGACGAGGATCCCGCCGAGGATGTAGAACGGGTAGCCGAGCGAGTTCTGCAGGACGTCCCGCGCCCGCGACACCACGAGCACCGCCGACAGCAGCGTGGCGGTGCCGACCGTCGCGAGGCAGGTGACGGCGACGGCGAGCGCGAACAGGGCGGGGTCGGCGATCGCGACGACCCGGCCGAACCCGACCGCCGCCACCAGCCACGATTCCGCGAACGCCGCGGCGCCCACCACCACGACCATGGCGACCCGCCCGGCGACGACCGGGCCGAGCGGGACCGGGGCGGCGACCATCGGGGCGAACCGCCCGGCCCAGCGGTCCTCGGGGACGATGCGCCCCGCGTAGTCGAGGGCGGCGACCCAGAGCCCGATCAGCCCCGGCGCGAGGACGGCGTTCGCCACCGCGTCCGGGCGGTGCGACGTCACGGTGAGCGCCAGCATCGTCGTGGTCTGCATGGGCGCGATGAGCAGGATCAGCGTGTGCTCCGGGTTGCGCCGCGACAGCGCGACCTGGAGCAGCACCGCCTGCCACACCACGCGGAGCGTGCCGGCACACGCGCGGAGCGTGCTCATACCCGCATCCCCCGGTCGCCGACGGCGCGCAGGTAGACCTCTTCGAGGGTGGGTTCGCCGCGCCGGGCGGTGAGCACGTCGCGGTCCAGCAGCCAGGCGAGGACGCGGCGAGTGCCGTCCCGGTCGGCGGTGTGGACGCGCCAGGCCGCCCCGTCCCGCCGCTCGACGTCGATGACGTCCGGCAGCCGCGCCAGGTCCTCGGCGACGGACGGCTCGGGGCCCGTGAAGTCGACGCACTCGCGCTCGCCGAGGTACCGCCCCGCCCGCGCGGTGTCCCCGCTCAGCAGGACGCGCCCGCGGTCGATGAGCGTGACCCGGTCGCACAGCGCGGCGGCCTCGTCCATGTCGTGCGTGGCCAGCAGGAAGGTGCGGCCCTCGGCGCGCAGGTCGAGGACGAGCCGGCGGAACGCCCCGGCGGCGACGGGGTCGAGCCCGGACGTCGGCTCGTCCAGGAACAGCACGCGCGGCTCGTGGAGGAGGCCCCGCGCGAGGTGCAGCCGCTGCCGCATCCCGCGCGAGAACCGCTCGACGCGGTCGTCCGCGCGGTCGGCGAGGCCCACCCGCTCCAGCAGGGCATCGGCGCGGGCGCGCGCGGTGCGGGCGTCGAGCTTGTAGAGGGCGGCCCAGAACAGCAGGTTCCGCCGGGCGGACAGCCGGTCGTAGAGCCCCCGGTCGCCGCCGAGGACGAGCCCGACCCGCGACCGGACGGCGCGCGTGTCGGCGACCACGTCGCGGCCGAGGACCCGCGCCGACCCGCCCGAGGGCAGCAGCACGGTGGAAAGGATCTTGACGAGGGTGGTCTTGCCCGCGCCGTTCGGCCCGAGCAGCCCGTGGATCTCGTCCTGCTCGACGGCCAGGGTCAGGTCGTCCAGGGCGACGACGGGGTCCTGCCGGCCGCGCTTGTAGACGCGGCGCAGCCCTGATGTGCGCACGGCGGCTTCCATGCCTCCGACCGTCGCGGTAAGGAGGGGGCCCGAGCCATAAGGACCCGGCTTATCTTCGCGGCGGGCCGCCTGGGCGAGCCGGTTAGACGAGGCCGCGGTCGCGGGCGGCGGCGGCCGCCTCGCCGCGTGTGGAGACGCCGAGCTTGGCGAGGATGTGCGAGACGTGGACGCTCGCGGTCTTGGGGGAGATGACCAGCTCCTCGGCGATCTCCCGGTTCGTCCGGCCCCGTGCCAGCAGCCGCATCACCTCCGCCTCGCGCGCGGTGAGCGGGCCGCCGGACGGCCCGGCGAGGCCCGCGCGGCGCGCGCGCTCGGAGACGCGGCGGGCCAGCGGCGCGGCGCCGAGCCGGTCGGCGATCGCGGCGGCGCGGTCGAGCCGGGCGGCGGCGCTCGCGCGGTCCCCGGCGGCCAGGTCGGCGCAGGCGGCGTCGAAGAGCGACCGCGCCAGCGGGTACGGCTGCTCCAGCCGCTCCCAGGCGCCGATCGCGGTGTCCCAGGCCGGCGGGCCGCCGGCCAGCGCGGTGACGGCCGCCCGGTGCGCCGCCGCCACCGGTGTCTCGGCGGGCAGCCGCGCGGCCAGCGCGGCGATCTCGGGGAGGCGCGGGCCGCCGGCGTGCGCGGCCGCCTCCAGCAGCGGCCACAGGTGGCAGGGCTGGACGGTGAGGCGCGGGTGGCGCAGGACGGCATCCGCGGTCGCGCGGGCCGCCGGCCGGTCCTCCTCCGCCAGCCGCCACTCGATGACCATCTGGGCGAGCGGCAGCGCGGTCTGCGGGAACCCGGCGTCGAGCGGGGCGGCGAGCGCCTCGGGATCGGGGCGCGGGCCGTCGCCGCGCGCCGCCAGTAGGGCGATCCGCCAGATCATCAGCTGCCGGCGGAAGGCCGGCGCGTGGTGGCGGTCCAGCCGCCCCTGCAGCGTCCGGGCGGCCTCGTCCCAGCGGCCGAGCCGGTAGAGCGCCTCGATCTGGTTGACGGCGAGCGCGTCGCCCGCGCTGTGGGCGAGACCCGCGTCCGCCGCGACGGCGAGCCCCTCGTCCGCGAGCGCGAGGGCCTCGCCGGTGCGGCCCCGGTTCAGGAGGCAGTGGACGAGCCGGTTCAGCGTCCGGATGAGCGCCCACGCGTCGAGGCCGCGGTGCCTGATCCGTTCGAGCGGCGCCAGGTCGCCCGCGCCGTCGCGCGCCACGGCGAAGGCCACCACGGACTCCAGCGAAGGGATCGCGGAGCTCAGGCCCAGCGCGCGCGCCAGCTCCAGCGCCTCCCGTCCGAGCCGTTCCCCCTCGGCGTGCTCCCCGTAGACGAGCAGGCGGGAGCTCAGGTGCGACAGGGCGCGGACGCGGTCCGGCGTCGCGGCGGCGGCGCGCCGCTCGGCCGCGCGCAGGTCGTCCAGTTCGTCCTCCCGGCCCTGGAAGCCCCGCATGGTCGCCCTGAGCAGCAGCAGCCGCGCGGCCCGGTCGGGGTCGTCGTCCCCCGCGTCGGCCATGGCGCGCTGGACGAGCGGCAGGCCGCGTCCGGGGTCGCCGGCCGCTCCGGCGGCCTCCGCGGCCGCCTCCAGCACCCGCCCTCGGGACAGGCCGGTCAGGGACGCGGCCTCCGGCACCCGGTCCCACAGGTCCAGGACGCGTTCCAGCAGGGTGAGCTGCTCGGCGTAGGCGGTGGCCGCCGCCCGCTCGGCGGCGGCCCGCCACGCGGCGGCGAGGGCCCGCGCGTGGTCGCCGCAGCCCTGCCAGTGCACGGCCAGGGCGCTCGCAGGGGCGTCGCTGAGCTCCGGGGACTCCTCGATGGTCTCGGCGTACCTGCGGTGGAGCCCGGCGCGCTCGCCGGGCAGCAGGTCCTCGTGGACGGCGTCGCGGATGAGGGCGTGGCGGAAGGCGTACCCGTCCCCGTCCGCGACCACCAGCCCGCGGTCGGCGGCGGGCCGCAGCGCCGCGCTCACCTCCGCGTCGGGCAGGCCCGTCACCGCGGCCAGCAGCGCGTGCCCGGCGCGCTCCCCGGCCGCGCTCGCGGCCCGCAGCACCGCGCGGGTCGCGTCCGGCAGCCGGTGGACGCGGCCGAGCAGCAGGTCGCGCAGCGAACCGGGGACCGCCTCGCCGGGGCTGCCGACGAGGGCCTCCACGAACAGGGGGTTGCCGCCGGCGCGGGCGTGCGCGTCCCGCGCCGCGGCCGGGTCGGCGGCGCCGAGGATGCCGCGCACCTGCTCGGCGACCTCGGACGGGGTGAGCGGCGGCAGGTCGACGCGCGCGACATGGGGGAGGCGTGCCAGTTCGGCGAACAGCGGCCGGGTGCCGGGCTCCTCGGGACGGAACGTGACGACCGGCAGCACCCGGCCGCGCGGCGGGTTGCGCAGCAGGAAGGACAGCAGGTCGCGGGTGGAGCCGTCGGCCCAGTGCGCGTCCTCGACCACCAGGACGAGCGGTTCCCGCTCGGCGAGCCGCTCCAGCAGGGTCAGCAGGTGTTCGAACAGCCGCAGTTGCCCGGTGCCGTCGTCCGGGGGCGGCGGCGCGGCGGTCAGGCCGGGCATCAGCCGGGCCAGTTCGGGCAGCGCCGCGCCCGGCAGCAGGGCGGCGACCGCCTCCCGGCCGACGCGCCGCAGGACGGCGCTGAACGGGGCGTACGGGAGGCTCGCCGCGCCGAGGTCGAGGCAGCCGCCGGTGAGCGTGCGCAGGCCGCGGGTGAACTCCGCGACGAGGCGGGTCTTGCCGGCGCCCGCCTCGCCGCCGACGAGCACGGCGGCGGGCTCGCCCGCGCACGCCCGCGCGTGCGCCCCGCGTAACGCGGCCAGTTCTGCGGTGCGCCCGGCGAACACGGCGCTGACGGTTCCCATCCGCCCTAGCATGCCGGGTCTTATTGCTACTTGTGTTGCGTTAAGGCATCGGGTATTCTCGACGCCGTCACATCGCCGCCCGGCAGGGGAGTCCATTGAGGATCTGAGGTCCGACACCGCGCGTATGGCCGTCACCGGCCCGCGCACGTGACCTCAGAGCGGACCCTCGTCCCGCCGGGCTTTTCTCATGCCCGTCGGCGCGTCGCGCGACCCGCGGTGTCTCCATGCAGCCCGAAACCGCTTCGAACCCCATGGAGACCGCCCTACATGTCTTTCGCCATCGTCTGCTCGGACCTGTCCTTCGCCTGGGCGGACGGCACCGTCGTCCTGGACGGCCTGGACGCCGCGTTCGGCACCGGCCGCACCGGGCTGATCGGCGTCAACGGCTCCGGCAAGTCCACCCTGCTGAAGATCATCGCCGGTGAGCTGCGGCCCGCGTCGGGCACCGTGGCCGTCGACGGGGAGATCGGCTACCTGCCGCAGAACCTCGTCCTGGACGGCGCGGCCACCGTCGCGGACCTGCTCGGCATCGGCGCCGCCCGCGCCGCGCTGCACGCCATCGAGCGCGGCGAGGCCACCGAGGAGAACTTCGCCGCCGTCGGGGACGACTGGGACGTCGAGGAGCGCGCCCGCGCCGAGCTCGACCGGCTCGGGCTCGACCGCCTCGACCTGGACCGCACCGTCCCGACCCTGTCCGGCGGCGAGGCCGTGATGGTCGGGCTCGCGGCGCAGTTCCTCGCCCGGCCCGACGTCCTGCTCCTCGACGAGCCCACCAACAACCTCGACCTGGACGCGCGGCGCCGCCTCTACGACGCCGTCGAGTCCTGGACGGGCGTGCTCCTGCTCGTCAGCCACGACCGGGAGCTGCTCGACCGCGTCGACGAGATCGCCGACCTGCGGGACGGCGCGATCCGTACGTTCGGCGGCAACCTGACCGGCTACGAGGAGCTGCTCGCCGTCGAGAAGGAGGCCGCCGAGCGCACCGTCCGGTCCGCCGAGACCGACCTGCGGCGGCAGAAGCGCGAACTGGAGGAGGCCCAGGTCAAACTCGCCCGGCGCAAGCGCTACGGCAACAAGATGTACGAGAACAAGCGCGAACCGAAGATCATCATGCAGGAGCGCAAGCGGCAGGCGCAGGTCGCGGCGGGCAAGCACCGCCTCATGCACGAGGAGCGGCTGGCCGGCGCCCGCACCCGGCTCACCGAGGCTGAGGAGGCCGTCCGCGCGGACGCCGAGATCCGCGTCGAGCTGCCCGCGACCCGCGTCCCGGCCGGCCGCACGGTCGTCACCGCGACCGGGCTGGCCGCGCCCGAGCCGGAGACCGGCACGCTCACCGAGCTGATCGTCCGGGGCCCGGAGCGGATCGCGCTGACCGGCCCGAACGGCTCCGGCAAGACGACGTTCCTGCGGATGCTCACCGGTGAGCGCGTCCCCGCCGGGACGGAGGTCGCGATCGGCGTCGACGGCGTCCGCTACCTGCCGCAGCGGCTCGACGTCCTGGACGACGACCTGAGCGTCATCGACAACGTCCGCGCTCAGGCGCCCTCGGCCCGGGTGACCGACATCAGGGCCGGTCTCGCCCGCTTCCTGTTCCGCGGCGCGCGCGTAGAGCAGCGCGCGGGGACGCTGTCGGGCGGGGAGCGGTTCCGGGCCGTGCTGGCGTCGCTGCTGCTCGCCGAGCCCGCCCCGCAGCTGCTCCTGCTGGACGAGCCGACGAACAACCTCGACATGGCCAGCGCGGCGCAGCTCGCGCAGGCCCTCTCCGCCTACGAGGGGGCGCTGATCGTGGTCAGCCACGACCTGCCGTTCCTGCGCACCCTCGGCCTCACCCGCTGGCTGCGCATGGACCGCGCTTCCGGCCTCACCGAGACGGACCCGGAGGAGTAGCGAAAATGGTGTGATCTTGCGATATCGCCGCTGCTACGGTCGTGTCGCAGAACGAGGGGAAGTGAACGGGATGCCGACGAAGCTCAACCAGATCATCGCGGTCGAGAAGGGCGTGAAGAGCAAGTCCGCCCAGGACCTGGCGGCGGCGCACCAGGCGACGCAGAAGGCCCCGCTGCTGTCCGGCATCTCGCGGACCTACCAGCCGAAGGACGAGGACGGCGAGCAGCTGCCCGCCGAGTCCACCCGCGTCCAGGTCACGGTGGAGGGCGTGCTGCGGGACGTGACGCGCTCGCTCACGCGGCTGCTCGACGTCACCGCCACCAAGGACTGGGCGAACTGCCTCGCCCGCGCCGACGTGGCCGTGGACGGCACCACCCTGCTGCGCGACGTGCCGGTCACCTACCTGCTGTTCCTGGAGAAGCAGCTGACCGACCTGCACGCCTTCCTGCGCAAGCTGCCGATCCTGGACGCGGCCGAGACGTGGACCTTCGACCCGTCCACCGACGTGTGGCGGACCGAGCCGGTCCGCACGGTGAAGACCAAGAAGGTGCCGCGCAACCACGTCAAGGCGGAGGCGACCGAGAAGCACCCGGCGCAGGTCGAGGTCTACTACGAGGACATCGCCGTCGGCCACTGGACGACGGTGAAGTTCTCCGGCGCGCTGCCCGCCCGGCGGGTCAACGAGCTGCTCGACCGCGTCGAGCGGGTGCGGGACGCGGTGAAGTTCGCGCGGGAGGAGGCCAACGGCGCCGAGGTGACCGACCAGCGCGTCGGCGACGCGGTGTTCGGCTACATCTTCGGCTGACCTCCGGCCGCGGCGGTCCCGCCGCGGCCGGACGGCCCGCGACGACGCGGCACGACAACTCAACAGACTCCCCCCGCCGCGCGGGGGGTGCGCGAGGAGCGCAAGCTGAAGCTGAAGCCGAAGCTGACCAGGGTGAGCGTTCAGTGCGGGTTCGAATCCCGCCCCCGGCACCCGCGCCGGGGTGGCCCAACCGGTAGAGGCAGCCGCCCGCTCAACCTCAGATTCTCGCTCGAAGCTCAGCATCCGCCGCTCATCGCCGGTCCGCTCGGACGCGGACGGCGACTCCGGAAATGCCGGTTCGAATCCGGCTCGCTCCGCTCGTGGGGCGATGGCGTAACGGCAACGCGCTGGAGCGTTCAGAATGATCCGCGTCCACCTGGCGCCGGCGTGCGAATTGGGCGGCAACCACAGGGGCCCGGGGGATGGCAAAACCCCCGGGCCCCGCTCGCGCCTCAGATCAGGTGAGCACGCGCTTGGTGAAGGTGCGCGTCGCGGCCCACGTCAGCAGGACGGTCCCGCCGACGATGGCCAGCAGGAACGCCCAGACCGGCATGTGCGGGATGTCCGGGGTGAGCGCGCTCCGCAGCCCCTCGCTGACGTAGACGAGGGGGTTGAACAGGCTGGCGATCTGCAGCCAGCGGATGTTGTCCAGCGCCGACCACGGGTAGTACACGCAGCCGAGCATCGTCATCGGCAGCAGCACCATCGCGAACAGGACCTGGACCTTCTGCGGGTTCATGATCGTGCCGAGCAGCAGGCCGCCCGCCGCCGACAGCAGCGACCCGGCCACCATGACCAGGATCAGCACCGGCCAGTTGCCCACGTGCACCGAGGGCGCCTCGCCCTCGGCGTGGATGAACAGCACCGCCGGGAAGACCAGCAGCCCGCCGATCAGCCCCTGCGCCGCCGCCGCGATGATCTTCTGCGCGGCCAGCAGCGGCACCGGCACCGGCGCCAGCGCCCGGTCGGTGATCGACTTCTGCCAGGTCAGCTCCATCATCAGCGGGAAGATCACCGCCATCATCGCCTGCATGATGATGGACGAGCCGACGAGGCCGGGCAGCAGGATGGTGGAGAACGACGGCCCGCCCGGCC
>NZ_VCKZ01000279.1 GCF_005889745.1 Actinomadura geliboluensis | reverse complement strand
GTCCCCGGCGGTGGCGGGGACGGCGCGCGCCCCGGCCGGACGAGCCGGTCCAGGACGGCCTGCGCGGACGGTCTGCGCTCCGGGTCCTTCGCGAAGCATTCGGTGAGCAGGCCGCGCAGCGGCTCCTCCACGCCGGTGAGGTCGGGCTCGGAGTTCGCGATGCGGTTGAACACGACCGGCACGGACTCGTTGCCGAACGGCGGCCGCCCGGTCGCGGCGAACGCCATGGTGGACGCCCACGCGAACACGTCGGCGGCCGGGGTCAGCTCGCCGGGTTCGAGCTGCTCGGGCGCCATGTAGGCGGGGGTGCCGACCGCGCGGCTCACCATCGTCTGCGCGCCGGACAGCGCCCGCGAGATGCCGAAGTCGATGACGCGCGCGCCGTCGGCGCCGATGAGCACGTTGTGCGGCTTGAAGTCGCGGTGGACGACACCGGCGTCGTGCAGCGCGACGAGGGCCGTGGCGGTCGCGATGGCGAGCCGGTCGAGGGCGCTGCCGGAGCGGGGGCCCTGCTCGGCGACGACCCGGCTGAGCGGCGGCCCGTCGACGTACTCGCTGACGATGTAGCGGCGGTTCCCGGCCGCGCCGGAGTCGAGGACCTGCGCGGTGCAGAACCGCGCGACGTGCTTGGCCGCCTCCAGCTCGCGGGTGAACATGTCGAGCGCGCTCAGCGTGCCGAGGTCGCTGCTCAGCTGCGCGTGGAACAGCTTCACCGCGACCTGGACGCCGTCGTCGCCGGTGCCGAGGTAGACGACGCCCTGGCCGCCCTCACCGATCCGCGCGGTGAGCCGGTAGGCACCGATCTGGCGCGGGTCGTCCGGTTCGAGGGGCTGCACGCCCAGCAGTGTAGGCGGGTCAGTGATCGCGCCGGGTCATCATCCGGACGAGCGTGAGAAGTTCGGCGGCGGCGTCCGGAGCCGCGCCCGCCAGGTGGGTGCGGGCCGCGACGAGGAGCGTGTCGGCGTGCGCGGCGGCCCAGGCGCGGGCGCCGCTGGTCTCGATGAGCTCGGCGGCGCGGGCGGTGTCGTCGCCGGTCAGCGGCTCGTCCTGGAAGTACAGCGCGGCGAGTTCGGCGCCGGCGGGCGTGCCGGACGTCAGCGCCGCCACGACCGGCAGCGACTTCTTGCGGTTGCGCAGGTCGGAATGGACGGGCTTGCCGGTGACGGCCGGGTCGCCCCAGATGCCGAGCAGGTCGTCGGCGAGCTGGAACGCCAGCCCGACCTGCTCGCCGAAGGCGCGCATCCGGGCGGTCTCGGCGGTGGTCGCCCCGCCGTACAGGGCGCCGAGGGCGCAGGCCGCGCCCATCAGCGCGCCGGTCTTGCGGTTCGCCATCGTGAGGCACTCGTCGAGCGCCACGTCCGTGCGCTCCTCGAAGGCGAGGTCGGCGAACTGGCCCTCGACCAGGTCGAGGACGGACCGGGCGAGGACGCGGACGCCGTGCCCGACCGCCGGGGAGTCGTCGGCGGCGAGCGCCTCGTAGGCGGCGGCGAGGAGGGCGTCCCCGGCGAGGATCGCGCCGCTCGTCCCGAAGACCGTCCAGGCGGTGGGGCGGTGCCGGCGGGTGAGGTCGCCGTCCATGACGTCGTCGTGCAGCAGGGAGAAGTTGTGCGCCAGCTCCACCGCGACGGCGGCCGGCAGGGCGGCGTCCGCCGTCCCGCCGGCCGCCTCCGCCGCCAGCAGCGCCAGCGCGGGGCGGACCGCCTTGCCCGCCGGGGCCGCGGCGGGCCGGCCCCGCTCGTCCCGCCAGCCGAAGTGGAACTCGGCGATGCGGCGGGCCGTCTCCGGCATGGCCCCGACCGCGTCCCGCAGGGCGGGATCGAGCAGGCCCCGGCTCCACCGCAGGATGTCGGCCGCCGACCGGGCGCGCCGGCCCGGGCGGTGGTCGCATCCGATGACGGCGGGGTCGTCCTTCCAGGCGGGCACGGCGGGCATGGCGGTCCTCCCCTTTCTTCGGCGGGCGATCGGCTAGCGGGCGATCGCGCTAGCGGGCGATCTCGACGTTCTCCAGGACGCCGAGCGCGTCCGGGACCAGCACGGCGGCCGAGTAGTAGGTGCCGACCAGGTACGTCAGCAGCGCCCGGTCGTCGATGCCGGCGAACCGGACCGACAGGCCCGGCTCCACCTCGTCCGGCAGCCCGGTGCGGCGCAGCCCGATGACGCCCTGGTCCTCCTCGCCGGTGCGCAGCACCAGGATCGAGCTGGTCCCGGCCGGGGTGATCGGGATCTTGTCGCACGGGTAGATGGGGACGCCGCGCCACGCTTGGACGCGGCGTCCCTCGACCTCCACGCAGGACGGGTACACCCCGCGCCGGGTGCACTCGCGACCGAACGCGGCGATCGTCTTGGGGTGGGCGAGGAAGAACCGGGACTTGCGCCGCCGCGACAGCAGTTCGTCCATGTCGGCGGGGGTCGGCGGGCCCCCACTGGTCTGCAGGCGCTGCCGCAAGTCGGCGTTGTGCAGCAGCCCGAAGTCGCGGTTGTTGACGAGCTCGTGCTCCTGGCGCTCGCGCAGTTCCTCGATGGTGAGCCTGAGCTGCTGCTCGACCTGGTCCATCGGCCCGTTGTAGATGTCGGCGACGCGGGCGTGCACGCGCAGCCTCGTCTGGGCGAGGCTCAGCTCGTACTCGCGCGGCGAGGTCTCGTAGTCGGCGAACGTGGCGGGCAGGACGGGTTCGCCGTCGTGCCCGGACGCCACCTCGATCGCCGCCTCGCCGTGCCGGGTCTGCGGCGGTGGCGGCGTGTCGCGGTACTCCTCCAGGTGGGTGCGGAGGGCCTCGGACCGCTCGGTCAGCTCCTCGATCGCCGGGCGGGGCAGCGTCAGCACGATGGTGGGCGTCAGCGCGCGGAAGGTGTGCGGCCACTCCTCGTCCACGCCGAGCAGGGCGCGGTCGCCGAAGAACCGGCCGTCGGCGAGGATGCCGACCCGGGCCTCGCCGCCGTACGTGCCGGGGCCGGCCTCCTCGACCTTGCCGTGCGCGATCAGGTGGACGCCGTCGAGCGGCCGCCCGGCCGCCGCGATCGTCTCGCCGGGCTGGTACTCGTGCTGCTCGAACCGCGCGGCGAGGCCGTCCAGCAGCTCCGGCTCGCCGAGGTCGCGCAGCGGGGGCAGCTCGGCCAGCTCCGGCGGGAGCACGCGGACGTCGGCGCCGTCGTTGACGAACGTGACGATGCCGTCGCCGAGCCGGTAGGTGAGCCGCCGGTTCACCCGGTAGGTGCCGGCGTCCGCCCGCACCCACGGCAGCAGCCGGAGCAGCCACCGCGGGGTGATGCCCTGCATCTGCGGGACGGACTTGGTCGTCGTGGCGAGGTTGCGGGCGGCCTGCGTGCCGAGGGCGAGCCGCTCGCGCGCCCCGGCGGGCCCGGCCGCGCCGGCCGGGCCGTGCTCCGTGGTCGGCTCCGTCACGCGTCGGCACCGCCGTGCGCGATCTCGACGGACTCCAGCATGCCGAGCGCGTCCGGCACGAGGACGGCGGCCGAGTAGTAGGCGCTGACCAGGTAGTTGATGAGCGCCTTCTCGTCGATTCCCATGTACCGGACGGACAGGCCCGGCTGGTACTCGTCCGGCAGCCCCACCTGGTGGAGCCCGATCACGCCCTGGGCCGCCTCCCCGGTCCGCATCAGCAGGATGGAGCTGGTCTTGGTCTTGCTCACCGGGATCTTGTTGCAGGGGAAGATCGGCACGCCGCGCCACGCGGGGACCTTGTTGCCGCCGACGTCGACGCTGTCGGGGTAGACGCCGCGCGCGCTGCACTCGCGGCCGAACGCGGCGATCGCCTTCGGATGCGCGAGGAAGAACGCGGGTTCCTTCCAGACGAGGGTGAGCAGGTCGTCCATGTCGTCCGGGGTGGGCGGGCCGGAGCGGGTGTGGATGCGCTGGGACAGGTCGGCGTTGTGCAGCAGGCCGAAGTCGCGGTTGTTGATGAGCTCGTTCTCCTGGCGCTCGCGCAGCGCCTCGATGGTCAGCCGGAGCTGCTGCTCGACCTGGTCCATCGGCTCGTTGTAGAGGTCGGCGACGCGGGTGTGGACGCGCAGCACGGTCTGCGCGACGCTCAGCTCGTACTCGCGCGGGGACGCCTCGTAGTCGACGAACGTGCCGGGCAGGACCGGCTCGCCCTCGTGCCCGGACGCCACCTCGATCGCCGCCTCGCCGTGCGCGTTGCTCGGCCGGTCGGGGCTCGCGCGGTACTCGTCCAGGTGGGCCTGGAGGGACGCGGACTGGCCGAGCGTCTCCTGGAAGTCGGCGTCGTTCATGCTGAGGACGGTGCACGCGGTCACGGCCTTGACCGTGTGCTCCCACGTCGGCTGCTCCTCGCCCTCCTCGGGCGCGAGCAGGGCCTGCTCGCCGAAGAAGTCGCCGTCGGCGAGGGTGCCGAGGACGGCGTCGGCGCCGTACTCGCCGGCCCCGATCTTGCTGAGCTTGCCGTGCGCCACCAGGATGACGCGGTCGACGGGGCGGCCGCGCTCCACGATGACGTCGCCGGGCTCGTACTCCTGCTGGGTGAACCGGCCGGCGATGGCGTCCAGCGTCAGGTCGTCGTCGTAGCCGCGGAGCGGGGGCAGTTCGCCCAGCTCGCGGGGGATGACCCGGACGTCGGCGCCGGTGGTCACGAAGGTGACCCGGCCGTCGCCGAGGGTGTAGGTGAGGCGCCGGTTGACCCGGTAGGCGCCGCCGGACGCCTGGACCCAGGGCAGGAGCTTCAGGAGCCACCTGGAGGTGATGCCCTGCATCTGCGGGACGGACTTGGTCGTGGTCGCCAGATTCCGTGCCGCCGCGGTACCGAGGCTCAACTGCTCCTGCTGCTGTTCCGTCACGTCCACACCACCGATTCGTCGAAGGTCCGTCATGATGAGCCGTCTTCCGGCCAACGGTGACGCTACTGAACGTAATTGTCGCATCGCAATGAGCCATCGGATTGCCGGAACGCCACAGAACTCGCACTGGCACGCCACTGCCCGCATCCGGCGGTGCGCACCGGCTGGCTAGGGTGAGCCCCGGCAAACCAGGATCTTCCACACAAGCGGGTGACATGGGACGACGCCGCTACCGCAGGCTCCTCGTCGGGCCGGACGCCTACCGCTGGCGTGTCGGGCACCAGCACACGCGGGACGGGCGGCGCCTGCTCGACTGCCGCGAGACCTTGCTTCTCCGCCAGGAGGGACGCCCCGGGCGGATCAACATCGTCTTCCGCGAGGGGCCGGGACGGATCGTCCCGGACGGCGGCCCCTATACGCACAGCGGCAGCGTGTGCCGCGCCGAAGACGAGACCATGCTCAACCTGCACCGGCCAAGGGTCGTCCGTGCGCTGCTCGACGTCGCCTTGGGACGAGGTGAGGACTTCTGGTCGAGCGCCGAGATCGACGGCTGGACCATCATCGACGCCGTCTACGCCCACCTCGCCGGCAAGTCGCGCTATCTCGTCCAGCACGACTACGGCATGGGCGGGCTCTGGTGGTGGGTGTGGGCGGACTCGGCGGAGGAGATCCTCGACGCCTGCGCCGAGGTCGAGGTGATGGACGACCCGGACGTGATCCGGCGCGTGCGCTCCTGGGGCGACATCGAGGAGGTCGTCCTCGACCGCCTGGCGCCGGATTCGGCGCTCGCGCACCTGCGCGACCGGCGCTCGTCCTACCGCGACGACCCCGGCTACGGCGAGCTGGCCGGCCACGACGCCGTCCACCTGCGGATGCCGGACGAGGAGGACGAGCGGGTCGCGTGGCTGACCGAGTTCGGCCGGGACGGGCGCTGGACGCGGCAGGTGGAGATCCGGCCCGGCGAGCACCCCGTCCGCTCCAGCGCGGACGACTGGCCGATCAACCCGCCGCTCGACCTCTACGACCCGCGGTACCTCCCGTACCGGATCAGCGCCGCCGAGTTCGAGAACGCGTGGGAGAAGGCGCGCCCCGAGCAGTAGACCGCACGTCCGGACGACCAGCGGTTTTTACCCTCAAGTAAGGTTTCGCCGCAGGTCAGCGCGGTGCCGTGTGAGGCACATCACCCGATGTGCGGGCGTGGTCAAGGAAAGACCTACCGCATCCTGGTGTTGTAACAGGTGAACAGCAGGCCCGGTCAGGACGGGCCTGGCGAACCGGAGGGGAGGCTCCCAGTGACCACAGTCTGGACGGCACTGGCCATCGAGACGGCCACCGCACTGGTGATCGCGGCTTCGCTGGCGGGCTGGGCCCGCCGGCACTTCCGCCGCGCCCGCTGAGCGGCCGCGCGCACCACGCGTCTCACACCACGCGTCTCACACCGCCCCGGAACTCGCCGGTTCCGGGGCGCGCTCGTTCCCGGCCTTCTCGATCGGCACCCCCGCCGTCTCCGGGATCTTGATGATCGGCACCAGCGCCACCGCCGCGGCGATCATCAGGTAGTACGCCGGGACGTAGTTGGAACCCGTCACGTCGATCAGCGACCCGACCAGCACGGCCGCCGTCCCGCCGAACAGCGACGTCGAGATGTTGTAGCCGATCGCGAACGCCCCGTACCGCACCCTGGTGGGGAACATCGCCGGGAACGTCGCGCCGATCACCGCCAGCATCAGCACCAGCAGCCCGCCGACGATCGCGTACCCGGCCGCGACGCCGAGCTTGTTCTCGGTCTGCATGAGCGCGAACGCCGGCCACGCCAGCACGATGTAGCCGATCGCCGCCGTCAGCAGCAGCGGCTTGCGGCCGATGAGGTCCGACAGGTGGCCGAGCGGCAGGATCACGGCCATCATCGCGAACTCCACGCCGATCGTGATGAGCTGCGCCGTGTCGTCGTTCATCTTCAGGAAGTCGACGAGGTACGACGGCATGAACGTCAGCAGCGTGTAGTCCGCGACGTTCAGCAGGAACACGATGCCGATCAGCATCGCGATGACGCGCCAGTAGTGCTCCAGCGTCTCCTTCAGCGGCGACTGGGCCTTCTTGCCCTCCTGCTCCATGGCCTGGAAGGTCGGGGTGTCCTCGATCCTCGTCCGGACGTAGAGGCCGACGAGGCCGAGCGGCAGCGCCACCAGGAACGGGATGCGCCAGCCCCAGCTGTGCATGGCGCTCTCGCTGAGCGCGAGGTCCATGATGAACACCAGGCCGGCGCCGAGAATGTAGCCGGTCAGCGTGCCGAACTCCAGGAAGCTGCCGAAGAACCCGCGCCGGTGCGTCGGCGCGTACTCGGCGATCATCGTGGCGGCGCCGCCGTACTCGCCGCCCGTCGAGAAGCCCTGGATCAGCCGGACGGCGAGCAGCGCCAGCGGCGCGGCGATCCCGATCGTGTTGTAGTCGGGCAGGATGCCGATCACGAACGTCGAGCCCGACATCAGGATGATCGTCGCGGCCAGCACCCGCTTGCGGCCGAGCTTGTCGCCCATCGGCCCGAAGAACAGCCCGCCGAACGGGCGGGCCAGGAACGCCGCGGCGATCAGCGCGAACGAGCGCAGCGACGCGCTGCCCGCCGCCTCCTCGGGGAAGAACTTCGTGCCGATGATCGCGGTCATCACCCCGGCGCTGAACACGCCGAAGTCGAACCACTCGATGCAGTTCCCCATCGCGGACGCGATCACGGCCTTGTGGACGGCGCCGGTGCCGCCCCGGTCCGCCGGCAGGCTCGCACCGGGGTCGGCCGGTCCGTCCGCCGCGGCGCCGGCGCGCTCAAGGTCGTCGTTCACGCGCTACCTCTGCCCGAAGATCGGCAAAGCTAACGCCGGGTCACGGCGCGACCGCTCAGCGCAAGAGGCGCCTCACGCCCTCCCGGACCTGTTCGCGGCGCCCCTGGACGCCTTCGGCTTCGCCGGGCGGGTGTCCTCGGCCTCGTCCTCCTCGTCGGGGAGCGTGGGCAGGGCCGTGGTGGGCTGGTCGTCCGCGACCTCGCCGGGCAGCTCGTCGGTGCGCCCGGGGTCGCCGTCGAGCAGTTCGTCGAGGGTGGCGGTGCGGTTCACATCGCCCGCCAGCTCGTCCTCCAGGAGGTCGTCCTCGGGGATCGACACGAGCGCCTGCGTCTCCACCGACTCGCGGGTGATCACGCCGCTGGCGAGGACGTTGTTGCGGTGCCGCAGCATGCCGTTCTCGCGGAGCAGGTTGTCGACGTCGGAGCGGGCCCGCGCGATGCGCCGGCTCAGCCGGACGTGCACGAGGAACCCGCCCGCCGCCGCGCCGAGGATGAACCCGGAGACGGGGAGGCCGACCGCGGTCGGCGCGAGCGTGGCCACCAGCGCGACGGCGACCAGCGCGACGACCACGGCAAGCGCGACGAAGTGCTCCTCCATCCAGTCGAGGACGGTGTTGACGCGCTTGGGGATCCTCACTCGGCGACTCCTCCACTCGGCTCGGTGGCGCCGGCGCGCGGCGGTTCACCGGCCCCGCGACGCCGCTGTTCGGATGCACCGCCGGGGCTCCGCGGCCGGGACGGTCCGGGCGGGCACCCGCACCGGCGCGCCGCCCTCCTGCACCGGACGCGCCTCCGCCAGATGCTGACCACGGCGAGGCCGTCCGAAACCCCAACTGTACGTGACGTCGGTCGCTGCGGGGGCGGGCGGCTCGCGCCGGGATGCGAACACCTGGTCGCGGCGAATATCGTCCATTGACATGAGCGAACACTTTGACGTCGTGGTCCTCGGCGCGGGCCCGGGTGGATATGTCGCCGCGATCCGGTCGGCACAGCTCGGGCTGAAGACGGCGATCATCGAGGAGAAATACTGGGGCGGGGTGTGCCTCAACGTCGGCTGCATCCCGTCGAAGGCGCTGCTGCGCAACGCGGAGCTGGCGCACATCTTCACCAAGGAGCAGCAGACCTTCGGGATCAACGTCGAGGGCACCGTGTCCTTCGACTACGGCGTCGCGTTCCAGCGCAGCCGCCAGGTGTCGGACAAGCTCGTCAAGGGCGTCCAGTTCCTGATGAAGAAGAACAAGATCACGTCCTATGACGGGCGGGGCACGTTCACCGACCCGAACACCCTGCAGGTCGCCCGCGCGGACGGCTCGTCGGAGACGGTGACGTTCGACAACTGCATCATCGCGGCGGGCGCGCACACCAAGCTGCTGCCGGGCACGTCGCTGTCGGAGCGGGTCGTCACCTACGAGGAGCAGATCCTCAGCTCCGAGCTGCCGGAGAGCATCGTCATCGCCGGCGCGGGCGCGATCGGCGTCGAGTTCGCCTACGTGCTGCACAACTACGGGGTGAAGGTCACGATCGTCGAGTTCCTCGACCGGATGGTCCCGAATGAGGACGCCGACGTCTCCAAGGAGCTCGCCAAGCGCTACCGCAAGCTCGGCGTGGACGTCCTCACCTCGACCCGCGTGGACGCCATCGACGACTCCGGCGAGAAGGTCAAGGTCACCGTCACCGGCAAGGACGGCGCCCAGCAGGTCATCGAGACCGACAAGGTCCTCCAGGCGATCGGCTTCCAGCCGAACGTGGAGGGCTACGGTCTGGAGAAGGCCGGCGTGGCCCTCACCGACCGCGGCGCGATCGACGTGGACGGCCGCTGCCGCACGTCCGTCCCGCACATCTACGCGATCGGCGACGTCACCGCGAAGCTGATGCTCGCGCACGCCGCCGAGGCCATGGGCATCGTCGCCGCCGAGACCATCGCGGACGCCGAGACGATGGAACTCGACTACATCATGATCCCCCGCGCCACCTACTGCCAGCCGCAGGTCGCGAGCTTCGGCTACACCGAGGCCCAGGCCAAGGAGCAGGGTTTCGACGTGAAGACCGCGAAGTTCCCCTACAGCGCCAACGGCAAGGCCCTCGGCATGGGCGAGGGCGACGGCTTCGTCAAGGTGATCAGCGACGCCAAGTACGGCGAGATCCTCGGCGCCCACATGATCGGCCCCGAGGTCACCGAGCTCCTCCCCGAACTGACCCTGGCCCAGCAGTGGGACCTCACGGTCAACGAGGTGGCCCGCAACGTCCACGCCCACCCCACCCTGGGCGAGGCGATGAAGGAGGCCGTCCACGGCCTGGCAGGCCACATGATCAACCTCTGAGTCCCCCACCCCGGCGTGTTCGCCTCCCCCACGAGGCGAACACGCCCGCGGCGTCCCCTTCCGGCCCTGGTACTTCACCGACTCGTGTGAGGTGAGTCGATATGATCACCGCTCCGGGGGACGCGTGAGGAGGGGTCGTGGCCGAGCGGATGGCCTTGCTGCCCACAGATCCGGACTCGGTCGGCCCCTATCGCCTTGAGCATCGGCTGGGCGCCGGCGGGCAGGGAACGGTCTACGCCGGTGCCTCGGCCACGGGCGAGACGGTGGCGGTCAAGCTGCTGCACCCGCACCTCTTCAGCAACGAGGTCGCGCGGACGCGGTTCGTCCGCGAGATGCAGATCGCCGAGCGGGTGGCGCCGTTCTGCACCGCGCAGGTGCTCGACAGTGGTGTCGAGGACGGCCGTCCCTACATCGTCAGCGAGTTCGTGGACGGCCCGTCCCTCCAGGAGTCGGTGCGCGACACCGGCCCGCGCGCGGGGGCGGCGCTGGAGCGGCTGGCGGTCAACACGGTGACGGCGCTGGCCGCGATCCATCGGGCCGAGGTGGTCCACCGCGACTTCAAGCCGGGCAACGTCCTGCTCGGGCCGGACGGGCCGGTCGTCATCGACTTCGGGATCGCCCGCGCCCTGGACCTCAACCAGTCGATCATCACCAGCCAGGCCGTCGGCACCCCCGGCTACATGGCGCCCGAGCAGCTCCGGGAGGACGAGACCGGCCCCGCGGCCGACATGTTCGCCTGGGGCGCGACCATGGTGTTCGCCGCCACCGGCAGGCGGGCCTTCGACGGCGGTTCGATCCCGGCGGTGATGCGGGCGATCCTGGAGGACGAACCGGACCTGGACGGCCTGCGGGCGCCGTTCGCCGCGATCGTCCGCGAGTGCCTGGCCAAGGACCCGGCCCGTCGTCCCACCGCCGCGGAGGTCGGCGAGCGGCTGCGCGACCTCCCGTCCCCTGCCTGGGAGGCCGGAGCCGCCGCACCCGCCGAACCAGCGCCCCCGGAGCCGCAGCCGGTCGTCGTTGCTCCGGACACCGTTCACGACTCCGCTCCGGACGCGCCGGCGCGGGGCCGGAAAGGGCGTCGGCGCGCGCTCCTGATCGGTGCCGCCGTCGCGGCGTTCGTCGTCGCGCTGGGCGGCGGCTACATCCTGCTTCCGTCCGAGGGGGAGGGCAGGACGTCGGAGGCGTCCGAGACCCCGGATACCGCGAGGTCGTCGGGGGTCCCCGCCGCCGGGACGGCCGGGCCTCCGGCGAGCCCGAGCGAGTCCGCGAGCCGCGGATCCGGGCCGTCGTCCGCGACGTCGAAGGCGCCGCCTGGCGGCCCGGCGCCCTCGACCGGCTCGGGCGGTCGGACGCCTCGGCCGTCCGCCAAGCCGTCCGAGCCGTCCGGCGGCGGTACAGAGGAGAAGCCTCCCAGCGGCCCGAAGACGCTGGGGACCATCTCGGCGACCGACGGCACCACGTACTGCCGATCCCGTGGATACGCCGGCGCTGTGCGCGAGTACGGCGGCGACTACTCGTGCTACGGCGCGCCCGGCCGGACGACGGTCACCCTCAGCGAGCTCTGCCGCTGGAAGTACCCGAACCACTCCAACGTCAAGGCCGACGGCACCACCTGCAAGTCCTCCTGACGCCGTCGCCGGATCAGGTGACGTTCCAGAGGTCGAGGGACGCGTAGGCGGGGCGCCACACGGTTTCGTAGGCGGTGCGGGCCTGCTCCGGGAGGAAGGCCAGCATCTTCGCGGCGAGTTCCGGGTCGGCGCCGTCCAGGAGCCAGGGGATGACGCGGGGGCCGTTCGGGCCGAGTTTCGCGCCGTGCACCTGGCCGAAGTTCGCGAAGTGCTCGGGCGGCAAGGTCTCGTCGATCAGCGGAAGCGCGGCCTCCTCTTCGTGCCTCAGGTGGCCGGTGAGGGCGGTGGCCAGGCGGTCGACGAGGGGACCGAGGGGTTCGGTGCCGGCGTCGATCGCCTCGATGGCGGGGTCGATGGCGGCGTGTTCGGCCTCCATCGCGTCCATCAGGGCGAGCCCGTCCGGACGGTCGGCGAGGGCCTCGCGCATGGGCGGCCACAGGGCCTCGTCCTCGGCGGTGTGGTGGATGTGGAGGGCCGTCTTGAACAGGTCCCAGCCCTGTCCTTCCGCGAGGACGCGGCGCGCCTCGCCGTCCTCGCGGGCGGCGACCTTGGCGAGTTGCTCCAGCTCCCTCCGCAGCGCGTCGTGCATGACGTACATGGCGGTCCAGTCGTAGGTGGCCATGGAATCCCCTTCCGTTTCCCCATAGACGAAATCCGGGAGGGAAGTGTGACTCTTCAGGACGTCGGGGCCGGGCTGGAGAGGCGGCTGAGGAGGCGCTGGCCCTGGCGGGAGCTGATGTTGAGGCGGCGGCCGAGTTCGGCGCCGGTGATGCCGGGCTCGGCGTCGATGATGGCGAGGGCGCGGGCCTCGTTGTCGGTCGCCACGCTGCGCGGGACGCTCGCCTTCTTCTGCTTCGGCGGAGCCGGAGGCGGCGGCGCAGGCGCAGGTTCGGGCTCGGGCGGAGGCGGGGGCGGAGGCGTCCGAGGGGCGC
>NZ_VCKZ01000736.1 GCF_005889745.1 Actinomadura geliboluensis | reverse complement strand
GTGTTCCTGGGCCGGTCCCAAGGTGGGAGACCGGTCGCGGTCAAGGTGGTGCGCCCGGAGTTGGCCGACGACGCCGGGTTCCGGCGCCGGTTCACCAACGAGGTGGAGGCGGCCAGGCGAGTCGGCGGCTTCTACACCGCCCAGGTGGTCGACGCCGATACCGTGGCGCACCCCCCGTGGTTGGCCACGGCGTTCATCCCCGGCCTGTCGCTCGAACAGGCCGTCCGTGACCACGGGCCCTTGCCCGGCGATGCGCTCAGCGCCCTGGGAGCGGGACTTGCCGAGGGGCTGGCCGCGATTCACGACGCCGGTCTTGTGCACCGCGACCTCAAGCCCGGCAACATCATCCTCGCGGCGGACGGCCCCCGCGTCATCGACTTCGGCATCGCCCGTGCGCTGGACGACGCCCACACCTCGACCGTCGCGCTCGGGACTCCCGGGTACATGTCACCCGAACAGGCGCGCGGGTTGGAGGTCGGGCCGCCCAGCGACGTCTTCGCACTGGGAGCGGTGCTCACCTTCGCCGCGACCGAACGCGGCCCCTTCGGCACAGGGCCGGCCGGAACGATCGTCTACCGGATCGTCCATGAAGCCCCCGACCTGACCCGGCTCCCTTCTCACCTCGCGGGTCTGGTCGGCGACTGCCTGGCCAAAGACCCTGCGCTACGGCCGGGTCTCACCGAGATCCTGGACCGTATCGCGGACACCTCCAAAGCGACCCGGGTCATGCCGAGCGGCTTCCTGGCGGAGGCGGGGGACCCCGCTGCGCACAGTTCGGCTGATGGTCGGATCGAGGTGTTCATGCGTGGTGCGGACGATCACGTGTGGCATGTGTGGCAGGTCGTGCGGGATGGCGGCTGGTCTAATTGGGATGATATGAGCGGGTATCGCTTGCTTGCGAGTGATGGCCCGCTAGAGGTCGCAGGTGATCCGGCCGCGCATAATTCGGCTGATGGCCGGATCGAGGTATTTGTGCGTGGTGTGGACGGCCATCTGTGGCATGCGTGGCAGGTTGCTCGGGATGGCAATTGGTCCAACTGGGATGATATGAGCGGGTATCGCGCGCTTGCAAGCGATGGCCCGCTAGAGGTCGCGGGCGACCCGGTTGCGCACAGTTCGGCTGATGGCCGGATCGAGGTGTTCGTGCGCGGTACCGACAACCACCTGTGGCATGTATGGCAGATTGCTCGGGATGGTGACTGGTGGACCGCCCCGGCGATGTTGGAGGCTCAGATTGTTGGTTCTCAGCCGGTCTAGGTCGCTGTGCCACGTGACCGGTTGAACGCTTCCTCGTACTCGCGCGGGGGAATGTTCCCGCAGTAAGAATGTA
>NZ_VCKZ01000278.1 GCF_005889745.1 Actinomadura geliboluensis | reverse complement strand
TTGGCCAGCGCGGTGACCGACTTGTCGCCGGTCCGGGCCAGTTCGACGGCGCGACGCCGGAACTCGGGCGGGTGAGGTGGTGGCACGAGACACTTCCTTCCCAAGTTGATCAAGGTCAACTCAGATGAGGTGTCCGTGGAACCGGGGGAAGCTCACATGACCGCTACTCAGCGCAGCGCGGTGCCGGGAGTCGGTGGCGCGCTGCTGTGGACGCACGCCGAGCCGATCCTCACATCGCTCCTCGCTAAGGCCACCACCGACCAGTCACCGAAGTGGCGTAAGCACTACCGGGAAAGGCTGAGCACCAGCGTATCGCCATGTCAGGACGACAGCCGCAGTCGTTAGGCTCGCCTCCGGGGATGGTTTGGCCCACGGTCGGGAGACTGCCATGGATGAGCTCGACCTCGCGATCATCGACGCATTGATCACCCGGCCGAGGGTTCGCTGGACGGACCTCGCCGCGCTGCTCGACACCTCGCCGACGACGCTGGCTCGCCGGTGGAACCGCATAGTCGACGGCGGGCTGGCGTGGGTCACGGCATGGCCGGGGCCTGCGCTGTGGCCGGACCTGGGCATGGCGGTGATCCGCGCCGAGCTCGCACCGCACGGACGCGAGGAGGTCATCGACGCGATGGTGCGCCTCCCGCATTCGCTGACGGTCCAGGAGACGACCGGCAAGTACGACCTGTTCGTGCTGGTGCTGTTTCCGGGCTGGGCGGCCCTGACTCGCTCCCTCAGCTCACTGGCCGCGCTGGACGGTATCGCGGCATCCCGCACGGAGATCTGCGGGCGCCTGTACGGCTCGATTCAGTGGCCGCTGGGCGCGCTGAGTGCCGCTCAGCGGTCCGCGTTGGCGGAGCCGAGGAAGCCTCTGCCTCTCGGTGGGGCGGTGGAGGTGGACGAGAAGGGGCGCCAGCTGTTCGTGGAGTTGTCCCGCGACGGCCGGTCGACACTGAAGACGCTGGCGGCCGCGTTCGACGCCACAGCGGAGGCGGAGAAACGCCGCCTGGACCGGCTGGTCGGAGCCCGCCTCCTCGACCTCCGGTGCGACATGGCGCGGGCCGTGGCGGGCTGGCCGGTCCTCGCCCTCGTGTGGCTGCGGGTGCCCGAGAGCTCCCTGCGGAAGGTGGCACCGAAGATCGCCGAATGGCGGTGCTGCCGGCTCGCCGTCGAGATCAGCGGCGCGTCCAACCTGTTGTTCGCACTGAGCACACATGAACGGTCCCAGGTCAGTGACCTGCTCTCGGACCTGGAGGCCCTGGATCCCGGTCTGCGAGTGAACGAAGTCCAGTACGTGACTCTTCAACGCAAGCTGTCCGGGCGTGTCCTCGACGACGAGGGGCGCGCCAGCGAGGTCATTCCGCTCGACCCCTGGTACTCCGCACAGCCCACAGGACGGGCCGACGTTACGTAATCCTGCGTTCGCCGCAGGTTGAGGCGGTGTTTCGTGCATCGGGCGGTGCCTGAGCCGGACGGTACGGCGATCCCGGGAGTGCCGGATGTGCGGCGTGGAACCTGGTCCGCATGGAGACAGTCAGCACGACCGGCCGCTGCGTCGCGGTGGTCGAAGCGGTCGCGACCTCGGAGTTCTCCGCCCGTGTGCGGCATCTGGCGTCGGCGCACCTCGGCCACTGGCAGGCCGAGCAGCGCGTGGGACGCCTGCTGTGGCGGCGCACCTACCGGCGCGTCCTGACGTACGCGGCGGGTGACGAGCGGGACCTGTGGAACGTCCTTCACCTGCACTGCCTGCCGGACTCGGCGGAGCCTGTGCCGTCGTTGCGGCACGTGTTCGACCCGGGCACGGACTGCTGCGCGGACGGCGCGAAGCGGGCGGAGACACTTTCGGGCCCCATGTTGCACGGCTCCGGCGGGCCCGCGTGCGCCGTCGGCGCGGACGCGCTGCTGGACCGGGTCACGGCCGTCGAGTACATCTTCGTGCCCGACGCGCACAGAGCGGAGTACGACACGACGATGGGCCGGCATTGCACACCGGCCATGGCGGAGATGCTGCGGCAGGGGCACGCCCTGGAATTTCTGCCGCTCTCCACCCAGGACGTCCTTTTCGCCGACCCGGATCTGCCTGCGTGGTCGGACATCCACCTCGTGGGAGTGGACGCCGCGACGCCTCCGGCGCGGTTCGAGCAACTGCTCGACCGTGCCCTCATGACGGTCGATCCGCGTTCCGGCGGCTGCGCGGAGGTGTTCGGGCGCATCGCCGAGTACCGGACGAAACCGCGCTGGGACTTCTGTAGCGAGGTTGAGGAGATCCGAGTATGACGACCAGTGGCGAGGGACGTCGCACCGACGGGTCCGGCCATGAGCAGGCCATCGCGCCCGACAGGGTGCCTCTGGCGCTCCTGCCGACACCCCTGGTGCCTTTGACCCGGCTGAGCGAACACCTGGGCGGGCCCCCGATCTGGATGAAGCGCGACGACCTGACCGGCCTTGCGCTGGGCGGGAACAAAGCGCGCAAGCTCGAATACCTCCTCGCGGAGGCGTTGCGCGCCGGTGCCGACACCCTCATCACCGCGGGCGGCCCCCAGTCGAACCACGTCGTGCAAACGGCCGCTGCTGCGGCACGGCACGGCCTGGCGTGCCACGTCGTCCTCGGCGGGAAAGAACCCGGACTGATCGAGGGCAACCTGCTGCTCGACGTACTGCACGGCGCCCACCTCCACTGGACGGACGAGGGCCCACCCTTCACCGATTCCCTAGGCGCGCTTCAGGCCGAGCTCATGGCGGCCGGCACGCGACCGCACCTGATCCCATTCGGCGGTTCCAGCGCGACCGGAGCTCTCGGGTTCGAGCGGGCCGCCGAAGAACTGGCCCTGCAGATGACGGCCGTGCGTGAGACCGGGGCGACCGTCGTGGTGGCGTCCGGCAGCGGTGGCACACAGGCAGGGCTGGTGCGGGGCGGGCGGAGCGCCTGGGCCCCGGGATCACGGACGATCGGCATCTCAGTGCTGCATCCCGCCGACACGCTCCGGCGCATCGTCGGGCGGCTGCTGTCCGAGGCCGGCGAACCGGCTGACCTCGCGGAGGACATCGACGTCCGGGACGAGTACCTGGGAGGCGGCTACGGCGTCGTCGGCCCTCTGGAGGTGGACGCGATCCGCCTGGTGGCGCGGCTGGAGGGCGTCGTTCTGGACCCCGTCTACACCGGGCGCGCCATGGGTGGCCTGCTGGATCTCGTCAGGACCGGCCAGGTGGATTCCACCAGGCCGGTCGTCTTCTGGCACACCGGAGGCCAAGGCGGACTCTTCGGCAAGACATCCGACCTCAACGTTCATCTCCCCCTCACAGGAATGTAGTGAGAGAAATGCTTCGTCCTGCCCTTGCCTCGGACCAGATGGACCCCACGGCGGACCCCCACCTCAAAAGGGTCGTCACGGGCGCCGCGGTCGGCACCTTCGTGGAATGGTTCGACTTCGCCGTCTACGGCTATCTCGCCTACCTGATCGCCGGTCAGTTCTTCGCACAGGGCGATCGCACGGCGGAGTTGCTGGCGACGTTCGCGGTGTTCGCGATCGCGTTCTTCGCCCGGCCGCTCGGCGGCTTCTTCTTCGGCTACCTCGGTGACCGCTACGGCCGCCGGACGTCACTGGCGATCTGCGTCCTGATCATGTCGGCTTCCACGGGCGTGATCGGCCTGATGCCCTCCTTCGCGCAGATCGGGCTCTGGGCTCCGGCGCTGCTCGTCCTGCTCCGCCTCGCGCAGGGATTCTCCGCGGGCGGCGAGCAGTCCGGCGCGCAGACACTGCTCATCGAGGCGTCCCCGGACTCCCGTCGCGTCTGGTACGGCAGCACCCTGCAGATCTCACAGTTCCTGGGGCAGTTGAGCGCCGCGCTGCTGGTCACGTTCCTCGCGTGGCGCGTGTCCACCCCGGACATGGAGTCGTGGGGATGGCGTATCCCGTTCCTGGCCGCCCTCCCGCTGGGCTTGATCGGCCTTTACATCCGGATGCGGATCCAGGACGGCGAGGCGTACCGCACGGTGGCCGCCGAAGGCCGCACGGCTCGTTTCCCCGTACGGGAGGCATTCCGCAGCCACGGCGGGCGGATGGCGACCCTGTTCGGTTTCTGGATCGCCATCCAGGTCGGTTTCTACCTGGCGTTCGTGTTCATGCCCAGCTACCTGATCGAACGCGGAAACATCGGGGACGGCAAGTCGCTGCTGGTCAGCTCCCTCTCGCTGGGGTTCCTGATCGTCGGCCTGCCGTTCGCGGCGCGCGTCGCCGACCGGATCCCCCGCCGGCGGGGGCTGATGCTGCTGTGCGCCGGGCTCGCCGTCGTTCCCTGGCCCGCCATGGCGCTGGTCGGCGAGAACAACCTGGCGACGGTCATCGCCGCGCAGTTGCTCATGATGTCCCCGTTCCTCCTCGTGCCGATCGCCGGGGTGGTGACGGTGGAGTTGTTCCCGACCCGGGTGCGGTACACATGTTCGGCCGTGGCGTACGGGACCTGCACGATGCTGTTCGGCGGGACGGCCCCGTACATCGCCACCTATCTCGTGGACAAGACGGGGCTCGTCACCGCCCCGGCCATCTACCTGACGTGCGCGTCGATCGTCTCGCTGGCCGTGGTGCTGTGGGCGCTGCCGGAGACGAAGGGCACCCCCCTCGTCCGGGACCAGGACACGCGCACGACAGAGAACGGAAAGGTCTGAAATGCGGATCGCGATCGCGGGACTGGTGCACGAGACCAACACGTTCTCGCCGTTCCCCACCACCTACACCGACTTCGGAGATTTCAAGGGAGGACCGGTACTCCGCGGGGCGGACGTCCTGGCGAAGACCCCGCCGCTGTTCTCCCTCCACGGGTTCGCCGACGCCGCCCGCAAGGCGGGCGACGATCCGGTGCCCGTCTACCACTCGCTCGCCCAGTCCAGCGGACGTCTGACCCGGGGGTGCTACGAGCGCCTCCTTGAAGAACTACTCGGCGCCTTGCGGGCAGCGGGGCCGTTCGACGCCGTCTTCCTGGAACTGCACGGGGCGATGGTCGCGGAGCACATCGCCGACGCCGACGCGGAGACGGCCCGCCGCGTACGGAAACTGGTGGGCGCCGACGTCCCGATCGTCACCACGCTCGACCTGCACGGCAACACCTCGGCGGAGTTCATCGAGGCGGTGGACGGCACCGTCGGGTACCAGACCTACCCCCACACCGACATGTACGCGACGGGCGCGCGCGCTCACGGGCTGCTCCGTGCGCGCGTCGCGGCCGGCGCGCCTCTCGCACGGGGCTACGTCGCCGTGCCCTTCCTGATGCCCATCTACCTGCAGTCCACCGACACCGAACCCGGCCGGACCATCTACGACCGCCTCCGTGAACTGGAGGCGGAGTGCCCTCCCGGGACCTTCCTCACCGTGATGATGGGGTTCTCGCCGGCCGACGTGCCGCACTGCCACCCCAGCGTCTTCGGGTTCGGTCCCGAGGCCGGGCCCCTGGAGGACGCCCTGGCGGGCCTCGAACGGGTGATCCTCGAAGCGGAGCACGCGTTCCGGGTGGATCTGCCCGACAGCGTGTCGGCCGTCCAGACCGCGCTGGCGGCCGGAGACGGTGGGCGAACCGTCCTCGCCGACGTTCAGGACAACCCGGGCGGCGGGTCGCCGAGCGACTCCCCCCAGATCCTGGAGACCCTGCGGAAACTGGCGGTGCCGCGCGCCGTGGTCGGCGTCGTCTTCGACCCGCAGTCGGCGCAGGCGGCGCACGAGGCGGGCGTCGGTGCGACCCTGCGGCTGGGCATCGGCGGGAAGCACCTGCCCGGGCACGAGCCGTTCGAGGCCGAGGCAGAGGTGATGGGCCTGCACGACGGCCCGTTCCCCCTTGAGGGACCCATGCTCGCCGGCGGTGAACTCGATCTCGGGCGCATGGCGCACGTCCGGGTCGGCGGGATCTCCGTCGTCCTCAGCAGCCGCCGCTCCTGGTACATCGAGCGGGCGTGCTTCGCCGCGGTCGGCGCCGTCCCTGAGGACTACCCCCTCATAGTCGTGAAGAGCACCAACCACTACCGCGCCGACTTCGCGGGCATCGCGGACCGGGTGATCGAGTTCGCCGAACCGGCGGGCGTCCCGATGGACCCCACGAGCGTCCCCTACCGGCATCTCCGGCCCGGGACGCGACTCTACGGCCATGGACCTGTGTTCGGTGGCCGACGGTGAGCGGGGAGCGCATCCCGTCCTGGCTGGAAGAGGGGACGCCGGGCCTTTGGCTCAACCCCCGTGCGCGATCCGAGGCCGAGGACGAGTGGGAGAACGGAACCGGCTACGAGGAGGCACTGAACCGGTTCCGCAACTGGCGGGGCTCGCTAGCGGAACTGCACCCCGACTTCGCACGGACGAACGGAACGGTGGACTCCCCGCTGATTCCCGCGCGCCCGCTCCAGCCAGACCATCTCGACGGCGAAAACGGCACCCTCTGGATCAAGGGGGATCATCGCCTTCCGGTCGCCAGGTCGGTGAAAGCCCGGGGCGGCTTCCACGAGGTTCTCGAACACGCCGAGACGCTTCTCGGTGCGACGCCCACCGGTGGCGAGTCGCTACGGCGGGCGCGCCGGGCCCTCGCCCACCACCGTCTGGAGGTGGGCTCCACGGGAAACCTCGGCTTGAGCATCGGCATCATGGGGTCACTGCTGGGCTTCCAGGTGACGGTGCACATGTCACGCGAGGCCAAGGAATGGAAGAAGGAACGCCTCCGCAAGGCTGGGGCGAGGGTCGTGGACCATGACGGTGACTACGAACGCGCCGTTTCCGAAGGGCGGAAGGCAGCGTCCGGGGACGCCGACGCGCATTTCGTCGACGACCTCGATTCCAGGTCCCTGCTGTGGGGTTACAGCACGGCCGGATCACTCCTCAAGGAACAGTTGCGGCAGGCGGGAATAGTAGTCGGCGAGAGGAATCCACTGTTCGTCTACATTCCGTGCGGGGTGGGCGGCGCACCGGCGGGCCTCGCCCTCGGCCTGCGGCGCGAGTTCGGGAGCGACGTCCACTGCTTCTTCGTGGAGCCGGTCCAGTCTCCTTCCGTCCTACTCGGGTTGCTCCATGGCTCACCGCGATCGGTCTACGATCACGGATTGACCAACCGGACCGACCTCGACGGACTGGCCGTTCCCCTCGCATCCGGGATCGCGGTCGCCGCCGCAGGGCCCAGGGCCTCGGGGGTGTTCACCGTGACGGACGCGGACGCACTTCGCGCCGTCGCCCACATCCATGAGGCTGTGGGGGAACGTGTCGAGCCGTCGGCAGCTGCGGCTCTGCCCGGTCCCCGGATGCTGACCCGAACACCTGAGGGCCGCACCTACCTTGAGCGGCACGCCCTCAACGGCCGTATCGGCAACTCGACGCACATCGTGTGGGCGACCGGAGGCTCGGGAGCCCCGGAAGCCGAGTTCAACGCCTGGCTGGACGCCGCCGGAGGCGAAACGAAAACGCGGTGAGGCGCAGCACGCGCAGCAACATGTTCGCGACGGGTGAGGACCCACATCCCCGTGGGCCCTCACCCGTCTACCCGCCCTCGCCGCAGCGCGTCGGGTCCGCATCTTGCGGTGGGCAGGTCAATCTCCAAAGGCTGCCTGGTGCGCGGCGGCGCAGGTGTGCGAGAGGTCGACCGGTACCACGACGCTGCCGGTGATCGTGGTCTGCGGTGCGAATGGGATCGCCCGCACCCGGGTGGAGCGAATCTCCGCGACCTGGTCGCCTGGCAGCACGGTCCAGCTACGGGGATTGGAGCCGACCTCGACGATCGTGTCCTGGACCGTCCCGGCAACGCGGTCGACCCGAGTCTCGACCCCGGCCCTCCGCATCGCGGCTCTCAAAGCCTGCGGCAGAAACAGGCCGTGGTCCCGCGACAGGATCCGCAGTTCGCCGATGGGGAGATCGGCCAGGCCGACCGTCGAGCGACCGGCGGCGAGGTGCTGCGCGGACACGATCGCGAACAGCTGCTCTGTCCACGTCGGCAGCACCCTTAGCCCGGGCGCCGAACGCACCCCCCGAGCCAGTGCCAGATCGATCTCCCCCCGTCGCACCCTGTCCAGACGAGCCGCCAGTGGAAGGTCGACCAGCACGACGTCGACGCCGAGCGCCGAGGGGTGCTCGCGCAGCGCGTCGATCCCGCGCTCCAGGCGAGCGGTGAACCCGGCGGTGGTACCGATGCGCATGGTGCCCGCCGGCGCACCGGCGGCGGCCTGGACCCGGTCCGCGGCCGCGAGCGCATCACGCGCCGCGGCGAGCACCCGGTGCCCCGCAGCAGTGAGCCGGACCCGGCGCGGTGAACGGTCCAGCAGGCGGACTCCCAACTCCCGTTCCAGCTGAGCGATCCGCCTGCTGACCGCGGGCTGGGCGATGTGCAGCCGCTCGGCGGCCCGCCCGAAGTGCAGTTCGTCGGCGACCGCAACGAAGTAGCGCAGTGTGCGCAGTTCCACCGAGCCGCCCCCTGTTCTGCGACGATGCCTCCAGGTTATCGAGCGCGTCGGAACTGGTCCTGGTTCCCGACACGGCGTGCTGCTGGGATCGGATCATGGACATCGACCTGGGGCTGCTCGGCGCCCACCTACGCGAGCACGAAGTGAGCCCGGAGAGCGCGGTGCAGGTGGAACGGGCCGGCTACGGCACGCTGTGGCTGGACGCATCGCCACCGGCCGACCTCGCCTTCGCGGAGGAGCTGCTCGACGCCACAAGCCGGCTGGTGGTCGGCACGAGCGTGGTCAACGTGTGGACCGCCGACGCCGAGACCGTCGCCGCCTCCTACCACCGAATCGCCGCCAGGCACCCCGGCCGGTTCATGCTCGGCGTCGGGATCGGGCACCGCGAGGTCCACACCGAGTGGGCGTCGCCATATGACACCCTGGTGTCCTACCTGGACCAACTCGCGCTGGCCGGCGTCCCGGCCGAGCGGGTGGTGCTGGCCGCCCTCGGTCCGAGAATGCTGCGGCTGGCCCGCGACCGCACCGCGGGAACCATCCCCTGCCTGGTCACGCCCGAGCACACCCGGCGGGCGAGGGAGGTCCTCGGTGCGGGCAAGCTGGTGCTCCCCGGCCACTTCGCGCTGCCGGAGCCCGACGTCGAGCGCGCCCGCGCCGTCGCCCGGGCCGCGCCGCCCGGTAACGCGTTGCAGGTCACCAACTACGCGAGCAACCTCCGGCGGCTCGGCTTCACCGACGAGGACCTCTCCGGCGCCGGTAGCGACCGCCTCATCGACGCACTGGTCGCCCACGGCGGCCCGGCCGACCTCGCGCACGGCCTGACCGCGCACCTCGATGCCGGCGCGGACCAGGTTGGCGTCTACCCCCTCGGCGACGACCCCATCGCCGCCCTCCGAGCGGCCGCCGACGCCGTGCTGGCCGTCAGGCCTCAGTGACCGGACTGGAACGTTCAAATAGGCTCTTATCTTCAGGGTCAGCCAGGTTGCCCGCTGGGGAGCTGGGGCGTTTGCCAGTCACGGGCCCGGCCTCCACGTGATCATCTGTCAACGGCCAAGGAGCCATGTGGTCGCCCCAGGAGGCTGTGGGTTGAGTCTGCTGGGTGAGCGCGCTGGTGTCGATGAGCGAAGCGTGTTGTCCGGGTTCAGGGTGGGCTTGTTCGGGTGCCTTACAGCGCGGGCGGATGTGTTATTCGAACTGACGGACGCAATGTTGTGCGCGGTTACATGCCGCCTGAGCTGTGCGAATGCAATGACACGCCGAATGGCACGCGACCGCCGCGACACCTGCCTGCGACGCTGGCAGGGCTCAGGTCAGGTGGTCGTCCCCCCGCTAAAGGGACTGGCCCAGCTCAGGATGCTCGCCCACGTGACGGTGAGCGGCGCCTCGTCCTGCGCGAGTGTCCCGTTCACGTCCGGCATCTTGGGGCCGGCCAAGGATCAGCTTGGCGCCTTCACAGAACTGATCCGGGTCGGGCCGCGAGCTGCGCTGCGGTAGCGGTCGGCGGGCGGCCCTTCAACCGCCGATGCCGCCAGTCCGCGGCGTGTATCGCGGTGAGGCCGAGAGCCGCCCACGCCAGAAGGACCACGAGTGCCCGTGCACTGCCGGCGCCGTCGAAGAACGCGGTGCTGCGCAGCAGAGTCACCCCTGCCCCCGGGGGCAGGGCCTGGCCGATCCAGCCGACCGGCTCCGGCAGCAGTTCGGGGGCGGACGACGCGCCCGACCAGGGATTGCCGATGAAGACCATCAGCGGGGCGACGACGGCGAGGGCCTTCGGGCCGAGCAGCATCTCGGCGCCCATCTCCGCCCCGGCGATGGCCATCACGATGAGGGCGAGCACCGCCGCGTTGAGGTACCAGTCCCCGCCGAGCACGCCGAGCCATCCCTGGATGATCCCTGTGACGACCAGCGCGGCCAGCACCGCCCCGCCGAAGAGACCGAGGGACCGTCCCCATGCCGAGCGTGTGACCAGGTAGACGATCACACCGGTCAGGACGCTGACGATGACGAGCGGCATGACCGACGAGGTCAGCACCGCGCCCCGCGGGTCCGCGGGGGACGCCGCGACCACGTCGATCGTCTGCTCGGGCCGCGCCGGGCCGTCCGCCGCCATCTTCTCGAGCATCTCGGCGACCGCCGGGCTGCCCGCCGATGCCTTGAGCAGTGTCGTGCCGCCGGGCCGGAGGACGAGCGCTCCGTACACCTCCCGATCCTCGATCGCCGACCGGGCCGCCGCGAGATCAGGGTAGGCGCGCACGTCGAACATGCCTTCGGCGCTGAGCCGCTCGCTCAGTTGCGCGACGGCGGCCGGTGGTCCGGCGACGCCGATCGGGACGTCGCGCGGCGCGGTGCGCGCCGCACCCCAGGAGAAGGCCCAGACCGGCAACGCCACGAGTATCGCGATCGCCACCGGGGCGAGCAGTCTGATCCGGATCCCGGACGGGCCGGAGAGGTCTGGCAGATCCATCGGACTCCTAAAACGAATGTTCGTTCGCTTGCCGCAAGTCTCCGGCCGACCCGGGAAAGTTGTCAAGAACGAACGTTCGCTCTAATCTGTCGACCATGGGTGTGGTCACCGACGAGTACCGAGACGAGCGCTGCCGGCACATCATGGCGGCGGCCAAGCGCTGCTTCGTCCGGAACGGCTTCCACGCCACGTCGGTGCAGCAGATCCTCGAGGAGGCGCAGATCTCGGCGGGCGGGCTGTACCGCTATTTCCGCAGCAAGGACGAGATCGTGCTGGCCGTCGCCGGCGAGGCGCTCGACCGGCTCAAGTCCTCGATCACCGAAACCTTCGACCCCGCCGACCCGCTCCCGCTGCCCGAACTGCTCGAGCATGCCCTCGCCACCATGGAGCGGATCGACGAGGCCGACCAGGTGGCCCTGATCGCCGTCCAGGTATGGGCCACCGCGACCTACACGCCGGAGCTGGCCACCGCCGTCAGCGAACTGATCGACACGGTGAGCGGCATGCTGGCCGGCATCGTCGCCTCGTACCAGCGGACCGGCGCACTCCCCGCCGGAACGCCCCCGGAGGAGATCGCCAAGGTCCTGGTCACCCTGCTCCCCGGGTTCGTCCTGCAACGGACCATCCTGGGCGCCCGGGCCAGCGACTTCACCCCTGGTCTCGCCGCCCTCTTCGCCTGAGCCGAAAGAACCACTCCCTTCTGCTTCGTCCAGAGGGGCCGGTTCGGTCGTCTTTGCCTGGGTGTGCCTGAGTTGCCCAGCAGGGCCGTGTGGGCGCCGGGAGGCTCACACGGCCCTGCATCGGTTTGATCCGGTCAGTCGCCGGGTGTGTCTGGGCAGGTGTGTCCGGAGGTGGAGACCCCCGCCGGGAGAGCGTCGACGGTTGCGGTCTTGGTCACGGCGACGTCGGCGGTCGTGGTTGCGGCGGGCAGGGTGTCGCCCGTCGCCGTGCCGCGCCAGCCGAGGAAGCGGTAGGTCTTGGCGTCGAAGATCAGCTCCTCGCGTTCGCCGGGCCGGGTGTCGAGGGTCACCGCGAGGCCCGGACGCCCGGCGGCGTCGGTCGTGCGGCCGGACAGGCGCGTGCCCCGGATCTGGCGGGCGACGGTGAACAGCGCCGCCTGGACCTTGGGCGGCGGCTGCGCGGAGGCCAGTGCCGTGAGGTTGACCCACACGGCCTGGTCCTCGGACAGTTCCGCTCGCTGCCCGGCGTCCACCCCCGCGGCCAGGGCACCGCGCAGCCGCGCCGGGTCGGTGGGCAGGTTCTGGTGCACGGCGTACGGCGCGTTCGGCGCGGTGGGCTCAGAGGCGCACGGCAGGAACCTTGCGCCCGTCCCGGCACGCGCGAGCTCCCATGCCCGGGCGGGCACCTTCCCACCCGGCAGCGGCACGAGCCCCAGCAGCGTGGTCCGCCGATACACCGGGACTGCGCCGTCCGCCCGCCGCCACTCCTGGTAGCGCACCTTCCGGAACCAGGAGCCCCCGCTGCCGGTCGAGAGCTCCAGCGCGACCGACTCCCGGTAGGCGAACTGGCCCGGACGCGGATCCGCGACCTGCCCGTCCCCGGCCGCCTGCGCGGCCCGGGTGAGCAGCTCGGCGGCGCTGGCCGGTGCCGAACCGGGACCGCTCCCGCCCGCCAGCACCAGGGTGCCCGCGGTCACCGCCGCGACCAGTCCGCCCGC
>NZ_VCKZ01000277.1 GCF_005889745.1 Actinomadura geliboluensis | reverse complement strand
CACCCCCACACACCCTCTAACCCCGAACCTCAACCACCAGCCCCGGTGCGCCCGGAGGCCGCACGAGTTCCGGGGGTCGCCTCCCTGGGCCAACACGGGTCGTGTGGCCGTAGGGCGCCCAGCGCCCGGAGGCCGCACGGCCCGCCGGGCGAGAGGCTGTTTCACGAGACGCGCCAGCGGATCGGGAAACGGCCTCTCGGCCGTGACGGGGGTTCCAGGGGGTCGCCCCCCTGGGCCAACACAGCTAGCCCAGATATGTCTCGAAGCCCTTCGCCAGGGACTCGGCTATGCGTTGGCGGAAGGCGGGGTCTGCGAGTTTGGCGGCGTCGGTCTTGTTCTGCATGTTGCCGCACTCGATGAAGACCTTGGGGACCTTCGACATGTTGAGGCCGCCGAGGTCGTCGCGGCGGTCGATGGCGTTCTTGCCGAGGTAGTTGGAGTACGGGATGCCGGTGCCCTGGTGGTAGGCGTCGCGGAGGGCCTTGCCGAGCTTGGCGGAGCCGGTGACCATCGCGGCGTTGCGGCCGATGGAGAGCGGCTCGATGATGTGGAAGCCGTGGCCGGACGCGGAGGCGCCGTCGGCGTGGATGGACACGGCGGCGTCGGCCTTCAGGCGGTTGCCGAGGGCGGCGCGCTCGGTGATGCAGGGGCCGACGCCCTTGTCGTCCTCGCGGGTGAGGGCGACCTTGGCGCCGCGGGCGCGCAGGAGCTTCGCGAGGCGGTTCGAGACGTCCCAGGTGAAGGCGTGCTCGGCGTAGCCGGACCGGGTCTCGGTGCCGGTCGTGTCGCACGCCTTGCTGCCGTTGCCGATCTTGACCTGCTTGTTGATCTCGGACGGGTGGGCGGCGTTGCCGCCGTTGTGGCCCGGGTCGATCACGATGGTGCGGCCGTCCAGCGGGCGGCCGCCGGCCTTCGCGGCGGCCGGTGACTGCTCGTCGGGCGCGGCCGGGGCCGTCGGCGGAGGCGCGGGGTCGTCAGCGGACGCGCCGGAGGAGCCGGTGCACGCGGTGAGCGCGCCCAGGCACAGCGCGAGACCGGCGGCCATCGGGCCGCCTCGATGGATTCGCACAGGCCGATTCCTCCGTGATGACTTCGTTACCGGGGACCCTGACAGTCTGCACGGCGGCGGAGGTTCGTCAAACGCGGTCCGCGAAATCAGCGGAGCGGGTCCTCCTTGCCGAGCAGCGCGGCGAGGGCGCGCGCCTCGTCGGCGTCCAGGCCGAGGACGACGCGGGGCCGCCCCCAGGGGTGGTCGATGGAATGCGCCACATAGCTGGCGACGGACTCCGACACCTGCTCGGCGAGGCCGCGGGCGTTGCGCCACTCCGACCACGCGCGTTCCAATTCGCTCGCCGCGCGCTGCGCGCACGACACCAGTTCCGGATCACGCACGAGCTGAACCCCCCAGTGGACTTTCCCGACGTCCGGCCCGGCCGGGCGGCCTCCCCCGAGGCCGCCCGGATGCACCCGTCGGACGGTGAGTCCCATTAACCCCCCGGCGGCGGGCCGGGGACCGGCGAATGCGGCAGGCTTGGCCAGCCCCTTACCCGTCGAAAACCGGTTCCTGAACGATCGACGCGGCCGCGGGCGGCCACGGGCACCGGTCGCGCGGGCGTGCGTGCGGGAGCGTGAAGAGGCGGGGGGACGTCTCGGGTCACCGGGGGAGGCGGGTCACGGGGCGGGAACGGGCCCCGTCGTGGAGCGCACCACGAGGTGCGGGACGACCAGGTTCTGCCGGGCGTGCCGGGACGGGTCGCCGATGCGCGCGGTGAGCAGTTCGGCGGCCACCCGCCCCATGTCGCGGCGCGGCTGGTCCACGCTGGTGAGGGAGATGTGGCGGATCGCGGCGAGGTGGGTGTTGTCGTAGCCGACGATCGACAGGTCGGCGGGCACCCGCATGCCGAGTTCGTCGGCGGCCGAGAGCGCGCCGGTCGCGACCAGGTCGTTGGGAGCGAAGATCGCGGTGGGGCGGGCGTCGCGGCGCAGCAGGGAGCGGGCGGCGCGGTAGCCGCCGTCCTCGGTGAAGTCGCCGGTCTCGACGACGATCTCGGCGGCCAGCCCGTGCCGGCGCATCGCCTTCTCGTAGCCGGCGCGGCGGTAGTGGGCGGTGGTGGAGCGCGCCCCCTCGATGTGGGCGATGCGGCGGTGGCCGAGTTCGACGAGGTGGTCGACGGCCAGGCTGGCGCCGAGTTCGTCGTCGTCCACCACGATGTCGACGCCGTGGACGTCGCGCTCGCCGACGACGACCACCGGGACGCTCGCCGCGGCCTCTTTGAGCGATTCGGGGACGACGCTGAGCAGCACCAGCCCGTCCACCCGCATCTCCAGGAACGCCTCGACGGCCTCCGCCTCGAACAGCGGGTCCCACCGGCCGCTGCCGACGAGCATTCGCAGGCCGGCGCCGTGCAGGCTCTCCTGGAGCCCGTCGAGGAACTCGGCGAAGAACGGGTTGTGAAGGTCGGCGACGATGGCGCCGATCAGCCGGGTGCGGCCCTCGACCAGGCTCCGCGCGACGGCGTTCGGCCGGTAGCCGAGCTCCCGGGCGGCCTGCAGGACGGCCTGCCTCCGGCGCTCGCTCACGTGCGGCGACCCCCGCATCACCAGTGAGACGAGCGACTTCGACACTCCGGCGCGCTCGGCGACGTTGCGGATCGTCGGTTTCGGCGCCGGCACCGCCCTCCCCTCCTCGCGCGCGGCGGGAGAGGATCCGCTGCGCGGCTGGGGCACCGCGCCCTCTCCCTGCCTGCCGTACGGGGGATTCGGTTCATCAGCTGACATGGCACTCCGTCCGGGGGGACCTGCAGGACCTGCCGCGACGACGCGCCGCCGGGGGAACCGGCGCGCCGACCTCCGCTCGGGAGGAGATGCCATGATGCCGCGCCTTCCGCCCGAATCGTCGCAACCGGGAGTAACGGGCATACGCCAAAGGTGGTTCGGGCCTGTGGTGTTCCGGATCACAGTCGTGTCCGCGGCCGATCACGACCCGGTGAAAAGGACGTCCCGCGCCCGGTCGGCGCGGCACGGCTCCGGGCCCGGCTCGGATACGCTGCCCAGGTGGGAGATCGTGCGGTGGCCGGCGGCAAGGCGCAGGGCCGACGGAGCGGCGGCGGACGGGGCCGTCGCCGGCTCAGCGTGGACGAACGGCGGGACGAGCTGATCGACGCGGCGCTGCAGCTGTTCAGCACGCGCTCGCCCGAGGACATCTCGATCGACGACGTCGCGGCCGCGGCCGGCGCCTCCCGGGCCCTCGTCTACCACTACTTCGGCGGCAAGTACGAGCTGTACATCGCGGCGCTCGGCAGCGCGGCGAAGAAGCTGTCGGTGCTGCTCGAACCGCCGACTGAGGGCAAGCCGCTCGACCGGCTGCGCATCTCGCTGAAGCGGTACTTCGACTTCGTGGAGAGCCACGCGGCCGGCTACACGGCGCTGCTGCGCGGCGGCCCCGCGGACCGCTCCGGCGAGGCGGGCGAGATCGTCGACGGCATCCGCCGGCTGCTGCTGGACCGCATCCTGCACTCGCTGGACGTGGAGGTCCCGCCGCCGGTGCTGCGCATCACGCTGCGCTGCTGGATGGCGACGGTGGAGACCGCCGGCCTGGACTGGCTGGAGAACCGGGACGTGCCGCGCCCCGAGCTAGAGCGGCTGCTCGTCGACCAGCTCGTGGCCATCATGCAGACGGCCGGCCGCCACGACCCGGGCACCGGCGCCCTGTTCGCCCGCCTCTCCCAGGAGGAGCTGGGCGACTGACCGCCGCGGCCGTAACCGCTGTGGTCGTCACAGGTGCGGTCGTAACCGCCGCGGTCCTGACAACTGTGGCCGTAACAACTGCGGCCGTGACTGCTGTGGCCGCCGGGACTGGTGTCCGGTTGTGGACGATTGAACCTAAGGTGTCCGAAATTCCGTGCAGGCCGGCATCCCACCCGCGGGATCCGCGGGCGCGATGCCGGCCCGAACGGCGTGCTCGGTACCGGGCCCACGGTTCTCGGATGACCGTGGTCCCGGCCGGTCGTCCAGGAGACCCCTGGAGCGTCCTTCGCGCGCGAGGTCGCCCAGCGGCCTCCCGGCCGTCCCCCCTTGGTGCCGTGCGCGTTACTCCGAGCGCTGCTGCGGGATGCCGGCGAGCAGCGCCCGCACCTCCGCCTCGCGGTAGCGACGGTGCCCTCCCAGCGTCCGGATGGACGTGAGCTTTCCCGCCTTCGCCCACCGTGTGACGGTCTTGGGGTCGACGCGGAACATCGTCGCCACCTCCGCCGGCGTCAGCAGGGGCTCGGCCTCTGGCGTACGTGCTGACATGTTTGCGGCCTCTCCTCCGTGGACCGATGACAGCGATCCTGCGATTGATCCTCGCGTGGTCACTGATGTCCCCTATGGCCCGAAAGAGCCACTATGACATCACAACGTGTAACCTTGCCACCACTCAGCGCAACAAGCAAGTTCCTGGCGGTAGTTGCGTGCAAACATCCCCGCGACGGCGGGGTGTCGCACCTGAGCGGCGAACAGTGGGTCACGCTGCGTGATTCTAGCGACACGTATAGTCGTATCGCGCGCGGATTCGGGAAATTTGTTTTAGTTCGCGGCCTCCAGCGCCCGCACGGGCCGCCAGCGGGCCAGCAGTCGCTTGTACATCGCGACGGTCAGCTCGGCCTCGCCGCGCTCCATCCCGGTGAGGGCGACGGTCATCTCGGCCACCGACTCGTCCGCGCTGAGGGTCCGGTCGTCCAGCAGGTGGACGAGGCCGCCGTAGTCGAGCTCGACCAGGGAGCCGGGATGGAACTCGCCGAGCCACCGGGCGAGCGTCTCCAGCCGCCCGGCCGACAGGAGGTAGACGTCCTCGGAGCCGTCGCCGAGGTTCTCGCGCACCACCGGGAGCGCCGTCGCCACCCGGCGGCGCGCCTCGCCCATCGAGGTGACGTAACTCAGCGTGCGCGCGGGCGCGGCCGTGGCCGGGCCGTGGCCGGGCAGTTCCTCGGCCGCGTCGGCGGACTTCCGGTACCCGGTCCCCGGCGTGCCGAGCATCAGGCACCGCTCCCCGCGCGCGAACGGCACGAACCAGTCGAGCGGGACGTGCCAGGTGCTCGTCAGTATGTGCGGGCGCAGCGGCCGCCCGGCGCGCTTCCACTGCTCGAACTCGCTCATCGCCCGCTCCGCCACCGGCGGCGGGACGAACGCCGCCGCGACGCCGGCGGCGTGCTCGTTGCGGAACCGCTCGAAGGCCAGCCACGAGCGCAGCCGCGTCCCCCACGGGCACACGTAGATCATGTCGTCGAGGCGGCGCACGTAGGCGTCCCGGCTCTCCCGCTCGGGGACGACCTCGGGCGGCGTGCCGACCAGCCTCAGCGCGGCCTCGCGGTGTTCCACACCGAGCGCGTGGATCCGCCGCGGGCGCCGCCTGGAGTCGGCGTAGACCGTCCACAGTGTCCGCGCGGGCTCCGGGAAGGCGGTCACCGGTTCATAAACCCGTAGGTACGCGGCGTACGGAAGCACAACCGCATCGTGACATGAGATCAGGGCGGACGGGGGGCCATACCGCGCCCTAGTCTGATCTAGAGACAGAGAGGAGGGCACTACCGTGCCTAATGTCTTCGGGGCGCCCCACAAGGGCACCGAACCCCGACACGAGCAGGTCGTCTTCTGCCAAGACGAAGCCAGCGGCCTGCGCGCCATCATCGCCATCTACTCCACCGCGCTGGGCCCGTCCCTGGGAGGAACCCGCTTCTTCCCCTACGGCACCGAGGAAGAGGCACTCGCCGACGTGCTGAACCTGTCCCGGGGCATGGCGTACAAGGCTGCCATGGCCGGGCTCGATCTCGGCGGCGGCAAGGCCGTCATCATCGGCGATCCGGCCGTCGACAAGTCCGAGGCGCTGCTGAGGGCGTACGGACGCTTCGTCCAGTCGCTGAACGGCCGCTACTACACGGCGTGCGACGTCGGCACGTACAGCGAGGACATGGACATCGTGGCGCGGGAGTCCCGCTACGTCACCGGACGGACGGTCGCGCACGGCGGCGCGGGCGATTCCTCCATCCTCACGGCGTTCGGCGTGTTCCAGGGCATGCGGGCCGCCGCCGAGACGATGTGGGGCACGCCGAGCCTCCAGGGCAAGCGGGTCGGCGTGGAAGGTGTCGGAAAGGTCGGTCACCGGCTGGTGGAGCACCTGCGCGAGGACGGCGCGGACGTCGTGGTCTGCGACTTGAACGAGGCGGCGGTCGACCGGGTCCGGTCACTGCACCCGGAGGTGGAGGTCGTCACCGACGCCGACGCCATGGTCCGCGCGGATCTCGATGTGTACGCACCCTGCGCGCTGGGGGGCTCCCTGAACGACGACACCGTTCCCGTGCTGCGGGCCAAGGTGGTGTGCGGCGCGGCGAACAACCAGCTCGCCCACACGGGAGTGGAGAAGAGCCTCGCCGACCGGGGCGTCCTGTACGCGCCCGACTACGTGGTGAACTCGGGCGGTGTGATCCAGGTCGCGGACGAGATCGAGGGCTTCAACTTCGACCGCGCCAAGGCACGGGCGTCCGGCATCTACGACACGACCAGGAAGATCTTCGCGCTGGCCGCCGACGACGGCGTCCCGCCGGCGGTGGCCGCCGATCGGCTCGCGGAGCGCCGGATGTCCGAGATCGGCAGGCTGCGGGGGATCCTCCTCTAGAGCGGCCTAGGGGTTCTTTTGGGCTCGGCCCCGGTCTGGACAGTGGGGCTTCCTGACTCGTTTAGACCGTTGCAAGACCGTTGCAAGGGCCGCCGTGGAGCGCTGTACGACCGTCCCACGGCGGCCTGGGCATGTACTCGTGACCACCGGATACACTGTTGTTATCAGCAACAGGAGCGCCGCCACGTACCGTCGATGTACCGAGCCAGGCGCAAAACGGGTACGGTTGTACCCGTGACTGACGCATGGCTCATCAGGCACCGGTTCGTGTGGTACACGCGCGCGTTGATGGGCCCACGAAAGCCCTGACCATCGAGGGGGTCGAGCCAATGGGTCGCGGCCGAGCCAAGGCCAAGCAGGTGAAGGTTGCCCGGCAGCTCAAGTACAACACCGGCAACACGGACCTCGACCGCCTGAAGGACGAACTGGGAGTCACGGACTCCGGCGACGACTCGTACGACGAGCTCGCCGAGAAGTACGCCGACTACGCCGATGACTACGGCACGGAGCACCGCAAGGACGGCACCTCCGGTTGACCGGCCGACAGCGCGCCACTGCCCGCCACGGGCAGTGGCGTTTGTCGTGACTTCTCCAGTTCGGCGCGGTTTTCCCTCATGGGGGGTGTGCGAGTCATGGTTTCCGTCGGCCGCCGAGAGGGCCCCTGAGGCACCTTCGGCGGCGCACGCTTCCGTGGTGACGGTTGAGGGCTGAGAGGCGCTCAGTGACCCTCTCAGCCCGTCCCACCCGGCGTCCCCGCCTTTTCGGGCCGCGCCCCGCCGGACGGCGGGGCGGCGGGCCGCGCGGCTAGCGCAGGACGGCGGCACCGGTGCCGTCGGTGATCTCACCGAGCGCCCAGGCGGGCACGCCGCGCGAGGTCAGCAGGCGCAGCGCCGCGTCGGCGCCGTCCGGGCTCACGATCGCGGCCATCCCGACGCCCAGGTTGAACGTCTTGTCCATCTCGGGCTGCGGCACGCCGCCGTGGCCCTGCAGGACGCGGAACAGGGCCGGGACCTCCCACGAGGAGCGGTCGAGCACGGCGTCCACCGTCGGCGGCAGCGAGCGGGCCAGGTTCGCCGCCAGCCCGCCGCCCGTGATGTGCGCGAACGCGCGCACCCCGCCGGCCTGGATCAGCGCGAGGCAGTCCTTGGCGTAGATGCGCGTCGGGGTGAGAAGTTCCTCACCCAGCGGACGGCCCAGTTCGGCGGGCTCGGACTCCAGGGCCAGGTCGGTCGTGGCCAGAATGTGCCTTACGAGCGAGTACCCGTTGGAGTGGATGCCCGACGAGGCCATGGCGAGGACGACGTCCCCCACCTGGACGCGGTCCGGGCCGAGGATCTCGTCTGCCTCGACGACGCCCGTCCCCGCGCCCGCGAGGTCGAACTCGTCCGGCTCCAGGAGGCCGGGGTGCTCGGCGGTCTCGCCGCCGACGAGGGCGCACCCGGCCAGGGCGCAGGCGTCCGCGATCCCGCCGACGATGTCGGCGATCCGATCCGGGACGACCTTCCCGCAGGCGATGTAGTCGGTCATGAACAGCGGCTCGGCCCCGCATACGGCGAGGTCGTCGATGACCATGCCGACCAGGTCGTGCCCGACCGTGTCGTAGATGCCGAGGCGCCGCGCCAGGTCGACCTTGGTACCGACGCCGTCCGTGGACGTCGCGAGCAGAGGACGCCTGTACTTCAGGAAGGCCGAGGCGTCGAAGAGGCCCGCGAACCCGCTGACGTCGTCGACGACCTCTGGGCGCCGTGAACGGGCCACCCGGGACTTCATCAGCTCTACGGCGCGTTCGCCCGCGGCGATGTCGACACCGGCGGCCTCATAGGACGTCAACGCCCGACCTCCAGCAGGTGCTTGCCGCGGGCGTCCTGCTCCACCGGGATGGGGTAGACGCCGTCGAAGCACGCCCGGCACAGGTTGTTCTTGGGGATCTGCGAAGCGGAGATGAGCTCGTCCAGGGAGATGTAGCCGAGCGAGTCGGCGCCGATGGAGTCGCGGATCTCCTCCACGGACAGGTTCCCGGCGATCAGCTCGGCGCGCGTCGCGAAGTCGATGCCGTAGAAGCAGGGCCAGGCGACGGGCGGGCTGGAGATGCGCACGTGCACCTCGGCGGCTCCCGCGTCCCGCAGCATCCCGACGATGGCGCGCTGGGTGTTGCCGCGCACGATGGAGTCGTCCACCACGACCAGGCGCTTGCCCTCGATCGCCTCGCGCAGCGGGTTCAGCTTGAGCCGGATGCCGAGCTGCCGGATCGTCTGGGACGGCTGGATGAACGTCCGCCCGACGTAGGAGTTCTTCACGAGGCCCTGGCCGTAGGGGATGCCGGACGCCTCCGCGTACCCGATCGCGGCCGGGGTGCCCGACTCGGGCGTCGGGATGACCATGTCGGCCTCGACGGGGTGCTCGCGCGCCAGCCGGCGGCCCACCTCGACGCGGGTGGCCTGGACGCTGCGCCCGGCGATCGTCGTGTCGGGCCGCGCCAGGTAGACGTACTCGAACAGGCAGCCCTTGGGGCGCGGTTCGGCGAACCGCTCGGACCGGACGCCGTCGCCGTCGATGGCGACCAGCTCGCCGGGCTCGATCTCCCGGACGAAGCGCGCGCCGACGATGTCGAGCCCGGCCGTCTCGGACGCCACCACCCAGCCGCCGGCCTCCAGGGAGCCGAGGACGAGCGGCCGCACGCCCTCGGGGTCGCGGGCCGCGTACAGCGTCCCCTCGTCCATGAAGACCAGGGAGTACGCGCCGCGGGTGGCCGGGAGGATCTCCCGCGCCGCGGCCATCGGGCCGCCCTCGCCGTGGTGGGCGAACAGCGCGGTGAGGACCTCGGTGTCGGTCGTGGCGGTCAGCACGCCCGGCTCCAGCCGCGCGGCCAGCTCCGGGGTGTTGATCAGGTTGCCGTTGTGGGTGAGCGCGAGGCCGCCCGCGTCCGTGGACCGGAAGGTGGGCTGGGCGTTCTCCCACGTCGGCGACCCGGTCGTCGAGTAGCGGCAGTGGCCGACGGCGATGTGGCCGCGCAGCGTGTTCAGCACCGACTCGTCGAAGACCTGGGCGACGAGGCCCATGTCCTTGAACACGACGATGCGGGAGCCGTCGCTGACGGCGATACCGGCCGATTCCTGGCCGCGGTGCTGGAGCGCGTACAGGCCGTAGTAGGTGAGCTTGCTCACCTCGGCCCGCGACGCCTGGTCGGCGGGGACCCAGACGCCGAAGACCCCGCAGGCGTCCTGGGGAGCGCGGTCGGAGGGATCGATGTCGTGGCTCAGACGTCCGTCACGGAGAGGCACGCTCGCCAGTCTAGATGCCCGATTCACCTGCTCCGATCGGTGGCATGTCTTAACGGACCTTTACCCCCTGGAACCACGGGCATCACGCGGTTCGGGGGAATCTGGGGACGACACGTGGAGGGGACACATGACGCTGCCCGGGTACCAGACCTACGCGCCGCCCGCACCGCCGCGGCGCAGCGGCCTGGCGAGGGCCTCGCAGGTGCTCGGAATCACCGGACTGGTGGGGCTCGTCTTCTGCCTGGTGGGCTTGATACCCGCTCTCGTAGGGCTCGCCCTGGGAGTGGTCTCCCTCGTCCGGCGGGACCCTGACCGGCGGCCTGCCGTCGTAGGGGTCGTCTGCTCCGCCCTTGCGCTCCTCATAGGCGGGGGCGTGGGCTTCTGGCTGCTGAGCAAGGCCGTGCAGTGCGCGGACGAGACGAGGTACCCGGACGAGACGTCACGCCGGGGGTGCGTCGAGCGCGAGTTCCCCTATGCGCGCGCGGATGTCCAAGGCGCCGGCGCGGTGCGGGGCGCTAGTGAGGGTTACTCGGCCAAGGCCCGGACGGCGTCCTCGTTGAGCGCGGACGAGTACACCCGGAAGTCGTCCATCAGCCCGCCGAACCCGGGCTTGGTGAGTTCGCTGCCCAGGTAGATGGGTCCGGACGGTGTGACGACGGGGTGCTCCAAGGGCGCGGCACCGTCCAGGACGCCGTTGACGTAGAGGAACATCCCCTGGGTGTTCACGACGAAGGCGACATGGGTCCATTCCCCCAGCGACAGCCTGATGTGACTGTCGACATAGTCGGGGCCCTTCACAGTGAACAACTGGACCCGCAGCCGCATGGCGTCCGGGTACAGCCACAGGCCGAGGCCCCGGGCGTCGTCCTCGGCGACCGGCTTGTAGACGAGGCTGCGCCACTCGCCGGTGGGCGCCTCGGTGACCTGGACGAAGAACGCCAGGCTGAACCCGAACACCTGGCTGAGGACGAGCTGGGGCACGGCGGGGATGACGGCCCGGTCGCGTCCGCTGAGCGACAGCGCCTCCCCCTCGCGGCCGGGGACGATCCCGGCGGTCTCGTCCAGTTCGGCGGCGGGCCCTGCCCCGGTCGCGTCCGCGACCGTGCGGCCGTCCACGGTGTCGACGTCGAACGTCCAATGAGCGATCAGCACGGGGATCACCTCCAGCAAGGCGGATACTCCCGCACGGGAAGGTTTCAGTCGATGGGTAGAGGAAGATAGTCCGTCAGGTCCGCGCGCGCGCCACTGGCCCGGACCCGTCCGTCCGCGACCGCGTCGGCCCAGGCCAACCGTCCTGTGGCAAGGGCGATCCAGGTCGCGGCGTCCATCTCCACCACATTCGGTGGTGTACCACGGGTATGGTGCGGGCCGTCGATGCACTGAACGGCGGCGTGTGGAGGGACCCGGACCTCCACCGAGCGGCCGGGCGCCGACTCGGCGAGCCGGTCGAGCAGGAACCGCACCGCCCCCTTGACCACCGGCCGGGATGGTTCCGTGCCCTCCGCCTCGGCGGCGAGGACGGTGTCCAGGGCCGCGCGACGGAGCGCGGCGGGCTCGTCCGCGCCGGTGTGCGGCGGCAGGCCGAGCGCGGCGCGCTGCTCGTTCAGGACGGCGGAGGTCAGCGGGGTTCGCGGCATCGGGACCGACGCTACCCGTCCGTCAGGGTGAACGCGGAGCCGGCGGCGGACGCGGGTGGGGGGCCGCTCCGGCACGGCCGGCCCGGACAGGCGGTAGAAATGGACCCCGGTGCCAGGCATGGGGAGTGAGTTGAACGGGGAGCCGGGGACGCGCGTCCCCGGAGGACACGGAGGTTCGTGAGATGCCCGAGGCGCTGCCCCTGCAGCCGGGTGACCCGCGCAGGCTCGGCTCGTTCGAGATCACGGGCCGGCTCGGCGTCGGTGAGCAGGGCGCCGTCTTCCTCGGCAGGGACCCGGCCGGCGGCCATGTCGCCGTGAAGGTCCTGCACGTGCGGCTCAGCGGCGAGCCCGTCGCCCGGTCCCGGTTCGCCGGCGCGTTCACGTCCGCCCGGAAGGTCTCGGGGTTCTGCACGGCGGCGATCCTGGCCGCCGACGTGGAGGGCGACCGCCCCTACGTGGTGAGCGAGTGGGTGGACGGGCCGTCCCTCCAGCAGCTCGTGGACGAGGAGGGCGTGCGCGGCGGCGCCGTCGTCGAGCGCCTGGCGGTCGGTATGGCGGTCGCGCTCGCGGCCGTCCATCGTGCGGGTGCTCTTCATCACAACCTGAAGCCGGCGAACGTCCTGCTGGGGCGCAACGGCCCGCGGATGAGCGACTTCGGTATAGCGCACGCTCTGGAAGCGGTGAACGTCGCCTTCAGCGGCCACAACACCGAGGACCCGTCCTACAAGGCTCCGGAGCAGTTGAGCGGTCTGGGCATCGGCCCGGCCGCGGACGTGTTCGCCTGGGCGTCGACCCTGCTTTTCGCCGCCACGGGCAAGGCGCCGTTCGGCGAGGGCTCGCCATCCGAGGTGATGCAGCGCATCGTCTACGACGAGCCCGACCTGTCGGACGTCCCCGACGCCGTGCGGGAGGTGATGGCGGACGCCCTGTCCAAGGACCCGGCCGCCCGTCCCACGGCCCCGCGCATCCTTGAGCGGCTTCTTGGCTCGGACAGTCCGCTTCCTGCCCGCATGCCACCGTCGATGGTGGAAGAGGGACGCGCCTTGGCCGCCGGCCCTGCGGCAGGCCCCGGGGGCGCCCGGAAGGACGTCCCACCGGCGGCACCGTTGCGTTCCCCCATGGGTGTCCCAGTACCACCTATGGGCGTCCCAGCGCCTCCCATGGGTCCTTCGGGCC
>NZ_VCKZ01000276.1 GCF_005889745.1 Actinomadura geliboluensis | reverse complement strand
TAAGAGACAGACGTACGCCCGCGCGCTCTCCGCGCGGACGACCGGTGATCTGCCGGGACATCAGCCAGCGCACCGCGCCGTGCACGACCGGCCGCAGCTCCGGGTCGCTGCTGAGCACGTCCGACCGCGAGCAGTTCAGGACGAAGTAGGTGGTGCGCGCCGCGAGGGCGTACAGCCGCCAGCCGAGGCGGAACTCCAGTGAGTCGGGGTCGCGATCGACCAGGGCCTCGGCCTCCATGGCCTTGAGGGCGCGCGAGACCTGGCTCTTCTCACGGTTCAGCAGCCGGGCGATCCGGCTGACGCCCAGGCCGCGCGTGGCATGTCCGGCCTGTGCGAGTAGGTCGAGTATTTCCAGGTCGCGACGGAGCCCGTTGGACGGCGCCGGGTTCGTGGATGACGTCAGATCGGCGGGGCGGGCCAAAGCGCTCCTCCCGGTCAGAACAGCTGTTGCGTTTAGTGCAACAAGTATTGCACAGATTTGAACAGCGTCCTACGGTCATGCCAGCGAGCCGGGAAGCCCGGCCGAAACCTCCATCGAAAGGGACAGGAGGAATCGCATGACGTTCAGCGAGTACGTGTCGTCCCGCGGGGACGAGTTGCTCGAGGCGACCGGCCAGCACGCGCTCGTCGTCGCGTTGTCGATCCTCGTCGCCACCCTGATCGGCGTCGGGATCGGTGTGCTGACCTACCACCGGCCACGTCTGGCCGTGCTGTCGGTGGGCACCGCCGGCGGCTTCCTGACGATCCCGTCGTTCGCGCTGCTCGGCCTGCTCATCCCGTTCCTGGGGCTGGGCTGGACGCCGACCCTGGTGGCGCTGGTGATGTACTCGCTGCTCCCGATCGTCCGCAACACGATCGTCGGCCTGCGCTCGGTCGACCCTGCGGTGGTGGAGGCGGGCCGCGGGATGGGGATGAGCGAGGCCCGGGTGATGGCCCGGGTCCAGTTGCCGCTGGCCTGGCCGGTCGTTTTGGCCGGGATCCGGGTGTCCACTCAGATGATCCTCGGCATCGCCGCGATCGCCGCTTACGTCGCCGGCCCCGGGCTGGGCAATCAGATCTTCGACGGGCTGGCCCGGCTCGGCTCGGTGAACTCGCTGAACGCAGCGCTCGCCGGCACCCTGGGCGTGGTCGTCCTCGCCCTCGCCTTCGACCTCTTCTACCTCCTCGTACGCCTACTCACCACCCCCAGGGGGCTCCGTGCTTGACAGCGGCGGCGGTGGCGTCCGCATCGAACTGGACGGGCTCACCAAGCGCTACCCCGGCCAGGACGAACCCGCGGTCGACAACGTCACGATGGTCGTTCCGGCGGGCGAACTGGTCGCTTTCGTCGGCCCGTCCGGTTGCGGCAAGACCACCACCATGAAGATGATCAACCGGCTGATCGAGCCGACCTCCGGCTCGGTCCGGATCGGCGGCGAGGACGTGCTGGGGATGCCGCCGGACCGGCTGCGCCGCCGGATCGGGTACGTCATCCAGCAGATCGGTCTGTTCCCGCACCTGACCATCGCGGAGAACGTGGCGCTGGTGCCCGGGCTCCTGGGCTGGCCCAAGGCCAAGGTGCGGGCGCGGGTGGAGGAACTGCTGGACCTGGTCGGCCTGGACCCCGCCCGGTACTCCCGCCGTCACCCGCGCGAGCTGTCGGGTGGCCAGCAGCAGCGCGTCGGCGTCGCGCGGGCGCTGGCCGCCGACCCGCCGGTCATGCTCATGGACGAGCCGTTCGGCGCGACCGACCCGATCACACGCGAGCGGTTGCAGAACGAGTTCCTGCGGCTGCAGCGAGAACTGCGCAAGACGATCATCTTCGTGACGCACGACTTCGACGAGGCCGTGAAACTCGGCGACCGGATCGCAGTGTTCCGCGAGCGTTCCCGGATCGCGCAGTACGACACCCCGGCCCGCGTCCTGGCCGAACCCGCCGACGACTACGTGGCCGGCTTCATCGGCAGCGACACCACGCTCAAGCGGCTCGCCCTGGTCAGCGTCACCGAACTCGCCGGGAGCGGCGGCGCGACCCCCGCCGCGCCGTCCGGGACGTTGCCCGAGGTGGTTTCCACCGCCACCCTCCGTGAGGCGCTCGACGTCATGATCGCGAACGGTACGCGGCAGGTGGCCTGCGCGGACCGAGTCCTGTCGTACGAGGAGATCTGCGCGGCGGTCGCACCGGCACGCGAGGACGAGGCGGTGCCCGGTGCTCGCTGAATCGTCTGGCATGGCCGCCGCCCCGGCCCTGGCCCGGCGTGCCGCGGCGCGGAGGGCCACCCCGCGGCTCCTGCTCACCCCGCTCCTGCTTGCCGCGGTGCTCAGTGCCCTTTACCTGTGGGTGTCGAGCCTGTCCCTGGACTCGATCGAGCGGCGCACTCTCAACACCGCCTACATCACCGCACGGGTCGGCGAGCATCTGCGGCTCACCGGGATGGCCGTATTGCTGGTCGTGCTGATCGCGATCCCGCTGGGCATCGCCCTGTCCCGCCCGGCGGCGCGCTGGCTGAGCCCCCTCGCACTCGGCCTGGCCAATCTCGGGCAGGCCACCCCCGCGATCGGCCTGCTGGTCCTGCTGACCATCCGGTTCGGGGTGGGGTTCCGGATTGCGCTGATCGGGCTGGTGGCATACGCGGTGCTGCCGGTGCTGCGCAACACGATCGTGGGCGTCCAGCAGGTCGACCCGACCTTGGTTGAGGCCGCCCGCGGAATGGGAATGACCCGCGCCCAGGTCCTGCGGCGGATCGAACTCAAGTTGGCGATCCCGGTGATCTTGGCCGGGCTCCGCACCTCGCTGGTGATGGCCGTGGGCGTGGCGACGCTGGCCACGTTCGTCAATGCGGGCGGTCTGGGCGACATCATCGTCAACGGGATCAAGCTGAACAGGACGCCCGTGCTGGTCACCGGTAGCGTCCTGACCGCCGCCATCGCGTTCTTGGTCGACTGGGCCGGCGGCGTCGCCGAGGACCTACTGCGCCCCCGGGGCGTCTGAGACCCCGCGCCACGAGCGGCCCCACCGGAAGCGGTGTGCCGGCCCCCACTCCACCACCTATTCCATGTGAGCCTTCGGGAGTTTGTAATGTCCAATATTTCCAGAAGACGGAGCCCGGTCCTCGCCTCGGCCGCAGCCGCGCTGGCGGCCGCCGCGCTGGCCGCCTGCGGCTCGTCTGCCGAGGTCGAGCAGGGCAGCCTCGGACAGGAACTCAAGGGCGCGACCTTCACGGTCGGCTCCAAGGACTTCTCCGAATCGATCGTGCTCGGCAAGATCACGATTGCGCTGCTGCGCGCCCACGGCGCCACCGTCAACGACAAGACCAACATCAAGGGCTCGACGAACACCCGTACAGCGCTGACCTCCAAGAACATCGACATGTACTGGGAGTACACCGGCACCGGCTGGGTGACCTACCTCAAGCACACCCAGCCGATCCCCGACCCGGGGCGCCAGTACGAGGCCGTCGCCCGCGAGGATCTGGAGAAGAACAAGGTCGTCTGGACGAAGCCCGCCCCGCTCAACAACACCTACGCCTTCGCCGTCCAGAAGGACAAGGCCACGTCGCTCGGCGTCACCAAGTTCTCCGACGTGGTGGCCCTGGCCAAGTCCAAGCCAGCCGAGGTCACCTTCTGCATCGAGAGCGAGTTCTCTACCCGAGACGACGGATGGCCCGGCCTGACCAAGGCGTACGGCCTCGACGTGCCGAAAAGCAACGTCAAGCTGGTGGACACCGGGGTGATCTACAGCGAGACCAAGAAAGGGCAGACCTGCACCTTCGGCGAGGTCTTCGCCACTGACGGCCGGATCGAGTCCATGGGCCTGACCGTGCTCCAAGACGACAAACGCTTCTTCCCCGTCTACAACGCGGCGCTGACCTTGCGGCAGGAGACCGCCGCCAAGTACCCGCAAGTCCAGCAGTACCTCGATCCGGTCGCCGCCAAGCTCACCGATGACGCAATGCGCAAACTCAACGCCCAAGTCGACGCGGAGGGGCTGGAGCCGGAGAAGGCCGCCGTCGACTGGCTCACCGAACAGGGGTTCCTCAAGTGACGAACATGAACCCGCCCGCCTCAGATGCGGCGCCCGGCCCGGCGATGGCCATGCAGATCGGCGAGAGCTTCGTCGGTAACGGAGCGCAGGCCGCCCACATCAACACCGTCCTCGGGCATCGTTCCGGCCCTGCGGGAACCGCCTGGGCCACGGCCCTCGCCACACCCCGCGCCGGTCATGTCCCGTTCGTCGCCGTGCTGAAGCCCGGGGTGCCGGCCAAGCCCATGACGCTCTTCGTCAACAAGGCCGCCGCCGACACTACCGCGCACGCAGAGCTGACGTGGGGAGCGGCCCAGGCGGGCGTGGCGGCGGGCGTGATGGACGCCGTGGCCCAGGGGGTCGTCCCCGCCACGGCGGTCGACGATCTGGTGCTGATCGCCGCCGTGTGGGTCAACCCGGAGGCCACCGACGCCGATCTGGTCTACGCCAACAACCGCGCGGCCACCTGTGCGGCGCTGCGCGCGGGGGCGGCCGGGCTGCCGAGCGTCGAGGAGGCCCTCGGCGCCCGGCACTCGCCCGCCAACCCGTTCTATACACCCTCGAGGGACACATGAAGATCACCGATATCCGACTCGACCGGATGCGGCTGCCCCTGGACCCGCCGTTCTACGCGGCTTGGGATCCCGTCCCGCGCGGCCACTTCGACGCCACCTTGGTGACCATCGAGACCGACGAAGGCGTGGTGGGCTACGGCTCCGGCGACACGATGGACGGTTTCGAAGGCCACGAGCACCTGTTCGTCGGCCGGGATCCGCTGGCCATCGTCAACCATGTCAAGACGCTGGAGACCATCAACTTCCACGCGGGCCGCTACTGGCCGGTGGAGGCCGCACTGTGGGACGTGATCGGCAAGGTCAGCGGCCTTCCCGTGGCGGGGCTCTTCGGCGGCGCCACCGACCGGCTGCCCGCGTACGCCTCGTTCGGGGAGCTGCGCCCGCCAGCCGAACGCGCCGAGGCCGCGCTGGCGGCTAAGGAGGCGGGCTTCCGCGCCATGAAGATCAGGGTGGCCAGGGAGCGCTTGGCGGAGGGGATCGCCGCCGTCCGCGCCACCCGCGAGGCGCTCGGGCCCGAGATCGCACTCATGGTGGACCTCAACCAGTCATGGCGGATGTCCGGCGACATCGCACCGGCCCTGGATCTGGCCTCGGTACGCCGGGTCGCCGCCGAACTGGCGGAGCTGGACGTGCAGTGGCTGGAGGAGCCGCTGCCACAGTACGACATCGAGGGTGTGCGGACCGTCCGGGCACAGACGGGCATCCGCGTCGCCGGCGGCGAGATGGTGCGCACCATGCGGGAGCTGCTGCACCTGCTGGAGACCGACGCGCTGGACGTCTACCAGCCCGACGTGGTCCTCTCGGTTGGGATGCTGCGCGCTCGGACCCTGGCCGAACTGGCCTTCGCGCGGCACCGCTGGTTCACCCCGCACACCTGGAGCAACGGGCTGGGCGTTCTGGCGAACCTGCACGTCGTGGCCGGTGTCGGCGGCGGTCCGTTCGTCGAGTTCCCCTATGACCCGCCGGGCTGGACGCCCGAGCGGCGGGACTTCTTCCTGACCCGCCCGGTCGGCGTCGACGGCGACGGCTGCATGAGGGTCCCCGACGCGCCCGGGCTCGGGGCCGAGATCGACCATGACGCGGTGCGCCGCCTGGCCCGAGGATGAGAGGGGAACGACCGTGACAGCGCACGAGCACACGTACCGGACCTGGCAGGATCGGGCGGCGAGCCCGGCCCCGCGGCGGGAGCTGTTCATCGACGGCGCGTTCATCCCGGCCGCCGACGGCGCGACCTTCACCAAGGTGAGCCCCCGCGACGGGGGCGAGCTCGCGCGGATCGCCGCCGCGGGCGAGGAGGACGTGGACCGCGCCGTCCGAGCCGCCCGGCGCGCGTTCGAGGACGGCCGGTGGGCGGCCGCGAGCCCGGGCCACCGCAAGGCGGTCCTGCTGCGGTTCGCCGAACTGATCCGCGCGAACCTGGAGGAGCTGGCCCTGCTGGAGACCCTCGACGTGGGCAAGCCGATCAGCGAGTCCCTGCGGGTCGACGTGCCGGGCGCGGCGAACTGCGTCCAGTGGTACGCCGAGGCGATTGACAAACGCTACGACGAGATCGCCCCGACCGGCGCAGAGGCGCTCGCTATGATCACGCGCGAGCCGCTTGGGGTCGTCGGCGCGGTGGTCCCGTGGAACTACCCGCTGCTCATCACCTCCTGGAAGATCGCCCCTGCGCTGGCGATGGGCAACTCGGTGGTGCTCAAGCCGGCCGAGCAGTCGAGCCAGACCGCGCTGATGCTCGCCGAGCTCGCGGCCGAAGCGGGTCTGCCCGACGGCGTCCTCAACGTCGTTCCCGGACTCGGGCCGGTGGCGGGGGCGGCGCTCGGCCGCCACCCGGACGTGGACAAGATTGCTTTCACTGGCTCCACGGCGACCGGCCACCGGTTCCTGGAGTACGCGGCGCGCTCCAACGGCAAGCAGGTGGCGCTGGAGATGGGCGGCAAGTCGCCGCAGATCATTCTGGCCGACGCCGAGGACCTGGACGCGGCGGCCTCCGCCGTCGCCTGGGGCATCTTCTACAACGCCGGGCAGACCTGCAACGCCGGATCGCGGCTGTTGGCCGACACCCGGATCCTGGACGACCTGCTGGCCGGCGTCACCAAGGTCGCTGAGACGATCCGGGTCGGTGACCCGCTCGACCCGGCCACCGAGATGGGCGCCATCGTCGACCGGGCGCAGCTGGACAAGGTCCTCGGCTACGTCGAGCTCGGCCGCGAGGAGGGCGGGCGGCTCGTCACCGGCGGCGGCCGTGTTCGTACCGAGAGTGGGGGCTACTTCGCCGCCCCCACCGTGCTGCGCGACGTCAGCAACGACTGCCGCGTCGCGCAGGAGGAGATCTTCGGACCGGTGCTGACGGTCACGGAGATCGGCTCGGTAGAGGAGGCCGTCCGGCTGGCCAATCAGACCCGGTATGGGTTGGCCGCGAGCGTGTGGACCGGTCGGCTGTCCACGGCGCACCGGGTCGCCCGTGAGCTGCGCGCCGGAACCGTATGGGTCAACACATTCGACGCCAGCGACGTGATCACACCGTTCGGCGGGTTCAAGGACTCCGGCAGCGGACGGGACAAGTCCCTGCACGCGCTGGACGCCTACTCCGCCCTCAAGACCACCTGGATCAACATGGGCGAGCACACTGCGGGGGACAAATGAGACTGGGATTCATCGGCCTGGGGAACATGGGCGGTCCCATGTGCCGCAACCTCCTGGCCGCCGGGTACGACATGGCAGTGCATGACGTGCGGCGCGCGGCCGCCGCCGAGGCCGAGCGGATGGGAGCCGCCTGGGCCGCTACCCCTGCCGAGGCAGGTGCGGGCCGCGACGTGGTGATCACGATGCTGCCCACGCCGCAGCACGTCGAGACCGTGCTGGTGGGCCCTGGCGGACTGCTCGACGCCCTAGGCCGGGGCGCGGTGTGGGTGGACATGTCCACCTCGGTGCCCGCGGTGGCCGACCGGGTCCGCGAAGTCGCCGCCGGGCGCGGGGTGCACGTGCTCGACGCGCCGGTCTCCGGGATGGCTGCCGGAGCCCGCGCCGGGACCCTTCAGATCTTCGTCGGCGGCGAGCCCGAGGTGTACGAGCGGGTCCGGCCCGTGTTCGAGGTTCTCGGCGATTCCGACCGGGTCATGCGGGTGGGCGGCCACGGCGCCGGCTACACGGTCAAGCTGATGATCAACCTGCTGTGGTTCGCGCATCTGGTCGCCACCTGCGAGGTGCTGGCCATCGGGACCAGCTCAGGGGTTGAGGTCGGGGTGCTGCGCGACGCGCTGCTCGCCAGCCCCGCCGCCAGCAACTTCCTGGACCGCGACATGCTGTCGGTGTTGCGCGACGGCGACTACGACGACTCTTTCGCTCTCGCCCTGGCCTGTAAGGACCTCGGTCTTGCCAACGACCTGGCGCGCGAGGTCAAGGTTCCGGCCGAGCTGGCGGCCCTCGTCGAGCAGGTCTACCGGCGGGCGCGCCGCAGCTACGGCGACCTCGCTGGCGAGATGACGCCCATCAGGCTCTGGGAGGACCTGACGGAGGTCCCCCTGCGACTCGAACCCCAGGGAGTTTGACCATGGACGAACTCACCCTCACCCCGATGCCCGCGGCCCATCTGGGACCTGGCAAGGTCCGTGTCCTGGGCGAACTCGCCGGGTCGCGCCGCGTCCTCGTGGTGACCGACCCGGGCATCGCCGCCACCTCGGTGCTCGATGCCGTCCGGGGCACGCTCCCGGACAGGGAGGTCGCGGTCTTCACCGGCGTTCACGCTAACCCGACCACCGATGACATCGGCGAGGGTGCGATCGTGGCCCAGCACACACGGGCTGAGCTGGTGGTGGCGCTGGGCGGCGGATCAGCCATGGACGCCGCCAAGGGAATCGCCCTGGCTGCGGTCAATCCGCAGCGCGGACGCGACCTGGACTACCGCGGCGACCTTCGCAATGCCGGCTTGCCCATCCTCGCTGTGCCGACCACGGCGGGCACCGGCGCCGAGACCAACGCTTTCGGCGTGATCACCGATATCGAGACTCACCGCAAATTCTACGTCGGGCATGCCAGCACGCTGCCCGAGGCCGCCGTCCTCGATCCGGAGCTGACCGTGGGTCTTCCGGCCGGACCCACCGCGGCCACCGGCATGGACGCCCTCACCCACGCCCTGGAGTCGTTCTCCTCCGTACGGGCCAACCCGTGGTCGGACGGGATCGCGCTGCAGGTCATCCGTATGGTCTCGGAGCATCTGCCGCGCGCCTACGACGATGGGAAGGATCTGCAGGCCCGCTCGCAGATGCTGCTGGCGGCCCACATGGCCGGGGTCGGCATGGCCGCCACGGGGCTGGGCCTGTGCCATGGGATCGCGCACCCGCTCGGCGGGCGGTTCGACATCGTCCACGGTGTCGCGCTGACCGCGCTGCTCCCGCACGTTCTGCGCTTCAACCTGCCGGTACGGCTGGAGCGGACGGCCCGGGTCGCCTTCGCCCTCGGAGTCGGCGACACCGCCAAGCCCGACGCATGGAACGCCGACGCCGCGATCGACGCCGTTCGTGCACTGGGCGTCCGGGTCGGCCTGACCGGCGGGCTGGCCGAGCACGGCGTGACCGAGGAGGACTTTGGCCAGCTGGCCAAAGACGCGTTGGCGGACGAGGTCACGGTCAACACGCCCCGGCTCCCGTCCATCGGCGAGATCTCCGCGATCCTCGCCGCCGCGGGATGAGGAGCGAGATGACACCAGGCGGCTTGTTCATCGGTGGCGTGTGGCGGGAGCCGAACACCACGTTCGAGGTGCTCGACCCGGCGACCGGCCGGGCGGTGGCCCGGGTGGCCGACGCGACCGCACGGGACGCGCTCCAGGCACTAGATGCCGCCTCGGACGCGCAGCCGTCCTGGGCGGCCACCGCCCCACGGGCACGGGCCGAGATCCTGCGCCGGGCCTTCGATTTGATGACCGAACGTGCGGAACCGCTCGCCCGGCTGGCGACCAGCGAACTGGGCCGTCCCCTCGCCGAGTCGCGCGCCGAAGTGGCCTACGCCGCTGATTTCCTGCGCTGGTTCTCCGAGCAGGCGGTGCGGGTGGGCGGCGAGTATCGAACCGCGCCGTCCGGGGACTACCGGATCGTCACGTCGCGCGGCCCGGTGGGCCCGTGCTACCTGATCACCCCGTGGAACTTCCCGCTGGCCATGGTGACCCGCAAGGTCGCGCCCGCCCTGGCGGCCGGCTGCACGATGGTCCTCAAACCGGCCGAGGCCACTCCGCTGACCGCCCTCGCGCTGGCGGAACTGCTCGCCGAGGCCGGCCTGCCTGACGGCGTGCTCAACGTCGTCCCCACAATGGCGCCAGCCGAGGTCACTGAGGCGCTGCTCGGCGACGGACGGCTTCGCAAGCTGTCGTTCACCGGCTCCACCGAGGTCGGCCGGCGCCTGCTCGCCCAGAGCGCCGCGGGCATTTTGCGCACCTCCATGGAACTGGGCGGTAACGCGCCGTTCCTGGTCTTCGACGACGCTGACATAGATGACGCCGTCCAGGGTGCCGTGGTGGCCAAGATGCGCAACTCGGGACAGTCCTGCGTGGCGGCCAACCGCTTCATCGTCCACGAGGCCGTCGCCGAGGAGTTCACTGGCGCGCTGCACGAACGTCTCGCGGCGGTGGAGGTGGGCCGGGACGTCGGCCCGCTGATCGACCGGGACGCCCTGGAACGCGTTGACGGGCTGGTCATCGACGCTAAGCAGCGCGGTGCCGTGGTTCGGTTGGGCGGCGCGCCGCAGCCCGGACCGGGCTGGTTCTATCCGCCGACCCTCCTCATCGGCGTTCCCGACGACGCCGCGATCGCCCGGCAGGAGATCTTCGGGCCGGTCGCCGCGATCGCCACCTACCCCGACGAATCCAGCATGGTGACCGCGGCTAACGCCACCCCTGCGGGCCTGGTCGCCTACCTGTTCAGCCGCGACCTCGGACGTGCACTGCGCGTCGGGGAGGCGTTGGAGGCGGGCATGGTGGGCATCAACCGTGGCCTGGTCTCCAACGCGGCCGCGCCGTTCGGCGGAGTCAAGCAGTCGGGCCTCGGCCGGGAGGGAGGCATTGAGGGCATCGATGAGTACCTGGAGGTGAAGTACCTGGCCGTTCAATGACGTCTTCCCTCCCGCCTCGGGCCTTTCGGTGTCGCCCGGACTGGATATGAGCGTGGGGGCAGGCGGAGGCGGGAACGCAACTGTTGGACGGACCCACCAGAGCTGGAAGACGAAGTACCGAGCCTGCATCCTCAGCATGGTTGCGTCCACGAAGGTGGTGTATGAGTTTGACCTGGTCAGAGGGCACGGCGACGTGACGTGAGACGGCCATCGCGTCATCCTTCGACTCGACCGAGATCAGAAGGAGAAGAAGCGCGATGGCCGTGGACAACAGTGTGGACCCTAATGACTTCCGAGGGGCTTCGGGCCCGGTAGCTCATTCTCGACCGATGCCTATGTTGACTCTAGGCATCGACCTCTCCTCGCTGACGGCGCGCGGGTCGGGGTGAGCAACCGGTGGGCGGTGACCGAAGGGTGCCGGGAGACGTCTCGGCTGTTCCTGGTCGTGTAGTCCTCCCCATAGGCAGCGCGGCCCGGCGCCTCTCGATCGCCACTCACCGGATCGGCGGGTTCGAGAAGATCGTGTTCTGAGCCGACTGTAGGGACCACCGCTCGGTTGACCGGCGCCTCGAGTCCTCACCTGAGCGCCAGGCCCTGCGGCGGGCTGGGGCCACGAACTGCTGATCGGGTGTCCCTAAGATCCTTTGTGCCCGGGGTGAGTTGCTCCGGATACCCAGGACGACGGGGTGTGGCTGATCGGATGTTGCCTTGAGGCGGCCCGGCTTGGCTGGCCGCCCCGTCGTTCTGGACACCCTGTCCGCTGATTAAGGGCTGATGCAAGTAGTCGCTGCTAAGAGGGCGATGCGCCCGGCGGCGTCGCCGGTGGAGTAGGCGGTGTCGCCGAAGACGCCCACCGGCGTGTCCTCTCCAACGAGTAGGTCCAGTCCGAGGACGCCCTCGTGGTGGGCGGCCCCGGCGCCCGGTCGCAGGCGCCACCGCGGTGAACGATCCGGTCTCGGGCTCGACGGCCAGGTGGGCCTTGGAACCGTCCTGGCGGTGAGCGCGGGTTTTGTGGACGTGCCTGGCTTCGGGGTCGACGATCGAAATCACCCGGTCCGGGGCGGTGCCGTCGGTGATGCGACAGCGTCCGTCGCGGCCGTCGGAACCGTCGGCCGATTCGACGTCCTGCCCGCGACCTGGGCCAGGATGCCGACCGTGTTCGCGGCCCGTTCCCCCAGTTCCTGCCCGGGCAGGTGTCCCAGCAGCCGCAGTGCGTCGGTGACCAGGGCGTCCACCAGGTCGGCGCGGGCCTGCTCGTCGTTCAAGGCGATGCGGGGCTTGCCCGGATCGGTGTAGTCGTGCGCGGTGCACCGGGCGGTGGCGACCTCGGCTGCTCCCGGCACTTCGCAGATCGCCGCCCGGACGGCTGCGATGAGCTGGGCTACGGTGTCCTGAGTGGCCACCGCAGTCCGCACGGTCTCGGGTCCAGCGCCCGCCGCTGCCGGCCCGTGAGCACCCCGGTCGCCTGGACACGTGTCGGGCCGCTTCGAAGATCCGGTCCGGCCGCGCCGAACGCGCCAGCCGACGACGGAAGTAGGCCGGCAGCGACTGGCCGAACGCGGTGTCGTGCAGGCCCGGCCCGCAGGCGGCCTTCCTCTGCAGGTCACGCCGCAACTCCTGCACGGTCTCAAAGTCCGACAACCCGTGCAGGGCCTTCAAAAGGATCGCCGCGGCGAACGGGCGGCATCGACGGCCGCCCGTTCGCCGACGGATACATGTCGGCCGAGCATCTCCGCCGGGAACAACGCGCCCCGGTGCTCGGCCAGGAACGCGAACACGCTCCCGGCCGGAATGAGCACCCGGCACGTCTCCCACACGTCCGGACCGACCGTCTCCCCGGCCCATTCACCCATCACCACACCGCAACACATTGGTCCCGCCGCGGCTGCGACGGGGCCCGAAACCAAGATCTTCAGCAGTCTTCTAGCGCGGCTCCCACGAGCGTCCGGCACGGGCGTCAGGGCAAGAAGGCGGTCGCCTCTACCTCGATCAGCCAGTCGGGAAGGCCGAGGGCCTTCACGCCGAGGAGGGTGCTGGCGGCGAGCGGCCATGGGTCGCCGTAGACCTCCCG
>NZ_VCKZ01000275.1 GCF_005889745.1 Actinomadura geliboluensis | reverse complement strand
GGCCGTGTCGGCGCCCGCGTCCGCCTCGGTGCCGCTGGGGCGGCCGGGCGGATGGCGCGTCACCACCTACTACACGGCGCTTGAGAGCCTCTACGACGGCAAGCGCAAAGCCGTCCGGGGCTGCACGCGGTTCCACTGCTCGCACGGCAAGGAACCACTCGGCTCCTACCCGGAGGACTTCCTGAAGGTCGTCCAGATGGAGGGCAGCGGCCGCATCACCGCCGGGCCGCAGCGGGGCCGGTACCTGAACTGGTCGCACAGCGTCGGGTTCTGGCTGGACGACACGACGCGCGACTCGCAGGGCCGTCCGCTGAAGGCGTGGGCGTCGGCGGCGGCCGACAAGTCGGTGCTGGCGCGGGGGCAGCGGTTCGCGATCGTCGGCTGCGGCGAGGACGCGCACGGCCGCCCGATCGAGGGGCCGGTGTGCGAGGCGTTCCGCGAGGCCCGCTGGACGGTCACCGACCTGTTCCGCCCCGGCTACGGGGGCGAGAACCACGCCGACGTCTACATCGGCGAGGAGAAGGGGTCGCGGCTGTCGGAGTCGCCGTTCTACACGACGCTGAACCGCGCCACCCTCGGCTCGTCCTAACTGGTGACGCGCTCGGGCTCGCAGGGCGAGGCGAGCCGCGTGGCCTGCGTCCGCCCGCGGAGGGTGACCTCCTCGCCGATGAGCCAGTGCTCCTTCTCGTCCGGGTCGGCCTGGTCCACGAGCGAGCCCGCCGCGAGGACGCGCTCCTCGGTGCCCTTGGCCAGGTCGGTGAGGCGGGCGGCCTCGTTCACCGGGTCGCCGATCACCGTGTACTCGAAGCGCTCCTCGGCGCCGATGTGCCCGGCGACGGCCTCCCCCGCCGAGACGCCGATGGCCGCCGCGAGGTCGGGGACGTCGGCGCGCAGCCGGGCGGCCAGCTCGCGGGACGCGGCGAGCGCGCGGCTCGGGGCGCCCTCCAGCGGCAGCGGCGCCCCGAAGATCGCGAGCGCGGCGTCCCCCTCGAACTTGTTGATCCATCCGCCGTGCGCGCCGATGACCTCGACCACGACGGCGAAGAACTCGTTCAGCAGCCGGACGACCTCGGCGGGCGGCCGGTCGGCGGCGAGCCGGGTGGACCCGATCAGGTCCACGAAGATCACCGCGACCTCGCGCAGCTCGCCGCCGAGGTCGATGCCGCGCTCGACGGCGACGCGTGCGACGTCCGCGCCGACCTGCCGGCCGAACAGGTCGCGGAGCCGCTCGTGCTCGCGCAGCCCGGCGGCCATGTGGTTGAACCCGGCCTGCAGCAGCCCGACCTCGCTGGCGTCGTAGACGGGGACCTCGACGTCCAGGTCGCCGCGCTGCACGCGGGCGAGGCCGGCCCGCACCGACTCGACCGGGTCGGCGATGGCGCGGGCGGCGGTGTAGGTGACGCCGAGCCCGACGAGCAGCGCGATGCCGCCGAGCGCGAGCACCGCGACCGCGAAGTCCCGCACGGTGATCTTCGCGATGAGGAAGCTGCCGATCGCGAGGGTGATCAGCCCGAGGATCGGGACGCCGGTGCCGAGCGCCCAGGCGAGCACCGAGCGGGCGACGACGCCGGGCAGCCCGGTGCGGCTCGGCACCTCGCTGCGCAGCGCGGTGGTCACCGCGCGGCGCAGCAGCCGCTCGGTGAGCAGGTAGACGATCGTGCAGGTGGTGAGGCCGCCGAGCAGGCTCGTCAGGCCGAGCTTGACGGCGAGCAGGCCGGAGAACGGGGCGTTGATGACGACCCAGCCGACCGTCCCGATGCCCCACAGCGTGAGGTGCAGGGCCATCAGCCGCAGCGGCCCGTACAGCAGCAGCGCGCGCTCGTGCCGGTCGGGCTCGCCGTGCCGCTCGACGAGGCGGCGCACGCGGCGGAAGAACCGCTCGCCGAGCAGCAGCCCGACGGGCACGGCCGCGGCCACGTAGGCGGTGAAGACGCTCAGGTTGATGAGCCGGAGCCGCTCGGAGACGTGCCCGACCGGGTCGGGGACGACGACCGTGAACGCGAGCACGACGAGCGCGCCGCCGAGGTTGGCGAGGCCGGTGGCGATCGTGACGAGGACGCGGGCGCGGCGGGCGATCCGGGCGCGCGAGTCGCCGGGGGCGCCGTCGATGAACCGCCACAGGGGACCGAAGATGATCCGCCTGGGCCGGGGCGCAGGCGTCGCCTTCTCGGTCTCCATGGGCGTGCAGGTTATCCGGTCATAACTCGCATATCCCCGTCCGGAACGCGCGATCTCGGCGAGGGATTGCTCACTCAGGTGCGAATCGGGTCGAGCATCCGGTGCGGCGAGCGCAGCACCAGGCTGACCGGGTCGGTGCGGCGCCGGACGCCGGGACCGGCGTGGATCTCCAGTTCCTCCGGCCGGACCGGCCGCTCGCAGGCGGCGCACATCCCGTCCGGCCCGATCCGGGTGCCGCAGCCGGCGTGCAGGAACACGCGGCACGCCTCGGCGGACAGGTGGTCCTCCGCCCAGCGGGCGAGCGTGTGGACGACCGGCCACAGCTCCCGGCCCGCCTCGGTGAGGACGTAGTCGTGCTCGTCCTTGGCGAGGACGCCGGCCTCCACGAGCGACTGGAGGCGCGCCGACAGCACGGCGCGCGGGATGTCGAGGTGCACGAGGAAGTCGCTGAACCGGCGCACGCCGTAGAAGGCGTCCCGGACGATCAGCAGCGTCCAGCGCTCCCCCACGACCTCCAGCGCGCGGGCCAGCGAGCAGTCCTGCGCCGCGTAGTCCTTGCCGAGTGCCATGCGTCCCACATTACCCGCCAGGTAGTTCATTGACCGAACCACGCGTGCTACCGTAGCGCGGCATTCAGTTCGTTCACTGAACTTGATCGGAGATCGCATGACGACCCTGGCCGCACCGCGCGCGGCGCGCCGCGCGTCCGGCCCGCCCGCCGCGCTGGCGCTGCCGGCCGCCGCGACCCTGCTGGCCCTGATGAACTACTGCGCCCCCGCGGCGACGCTCGCCGACACCGCGCGCGGCCTGCACGCCGGCGCGACCGCGCAGATCTGGCTGATGAGCTCGATCAGCCTGGGCCTGTCCGCGGCGCTGCTCGCCGCCGGCGGCCTCGCCGACGACCACGGCCGCAAGCGGACGTTCGTGATCGGCGCGGCGGCGCTCGCCGCCTCCAGCGTGGCGTGCGCGCTCGCCCCGAACGCGCCGGTGTTCGTCGCGGGCCGGATCGCGCAGGGCGCCGCCAGTGCCGCGCTGCTGGTCACCGGGCTCGGCATCATCGGCGCCTCGTTCGGGCAGGGGCCGCGCCGGGCGCGGGCCACCGGCATGTGGGGCGCGATGGTCGGCCTCGGCATCGCGCTCGGCCCGATCGGCGCCGCCGGGCTGACCGTGCTCGGCGGCTGGCGGCTCTGGTACTGGGCGACGGTCGCGGCGTCCGTCCTGCTCGCCGCCGCGGCGGCCCGCGCGCTGGAGGAGTCCCGGGCCGAGCGGCCGCGCGGCGTGGACGTCCCCGGCCTCGCCACGATGAGCCTCGGCGTCGCGGCGCTGACCGCGGCGATCACCTGGGGCCGCACCGGCTGGACGGCGCCGGGCGTCCTCGCGCTGTTCGCCGCGGCGGCCGTCCTGCTCGCCGCGTTCGTGCTGGTCGAGGCGCGCCGCCGGGAACCGCTGGTCGACCTGGCGCTGTTCCGGCGGCCCGCGTTCCTGCTGTCGGTGACGGGCGCGCTCGCCACCGGGCTCTCCGTGATCGGCATCATGACCTACCTGGCGACGATGATGACCCTGGTCATGGGGCTGTCACCGGTCGAGGCGGCGCTCGTCCTCGCGATCTGGTCCACGCTGTCGTTCGCCGTCGCGATGCAGGCGCACCGGCTCCCGGCGCGGCTGCCCGTCCGGCGCCTGCTGGCCGCCGGGTTCGCGCTCGGCGCCGCCGGCGAGCTCGCGATGGCCGGCCTCGCCCCGGACGGGCACTGGTGGCGCCTCGCCCCCGGCCTCGCCGTCGCCGGCGTCGCGAGCGGCCTCACCAACGCGATGCTCGCCCGGCTGGCCGTGGAGAGCGTCCCCGCGGACCGGGCCAGCATGGGCGCCGGCGCCAACAACACCGCCCGCTACATCGGGGCGTCGCTGGGCGTCGCGATCGTCGGGGCCGTCGCGACCGGCTCCGGGCACGGCCCCGCCGCCCTGGCGCACGGCACCAACACCGCCCTGGTCGTCTCCGCGGTCGCCGGGCTCGCCTACGCCGCCCTCGCCCTGGTCATCCGCGACCGCCGCGCCCCCGCCTAAGCCAGTTCCTCGATGAAGGCAGCGAGCTGGGTCAGGTTGCGGCACTCGAACATCGGCACCAGCTCGCCGTAGCGGGACGCGGCGGAGTCGCCGGTGTCCCACCGGCCGCGCGGCTCGGGGTTCAGCCAGTACGCGTGCCGGGCCCGGTCCACCAGCGACTCCAGGACCGGCAGCGACAGCTCCCCGTAGTTGGAGCGCGCGTCACCGAGGATCAGCAGCGCCGTCTTGGACGTGACGGCGTCGCCGTACCGCTCGTCGAACACCTTGATGGCGTGGCCGTAGTTGGACCGGCCGGTGATCCAGACGAGGTCGGCCTCGGCGGCGAGGCGGGCCATCGCGTCCACGACGTCGCTGCCCGGCGCGAAGTACTTGGTGATCTCGTCGGTGGTGTCGATGAACGCGAACGCGCGGACCTTGCTGAACTGCTCCCGCAGCGCGAACGTCAGCAGCAGCGTGAAGTGCGCGAACGCCGACACCGAGTCGCTGGCGTCGCACAGCACCACCAGCTCGGGCCGGTGCGGGCGCGGCGGCCGGTGGTGGGTGGTGAGCGGCACTCCCCCGCTGGCCAGGGACGCGCGGACCGTCCGGCGGAAGTCCAGCCGCCCGCGCCGGCCGTGCCGCTGCCGCTGCACCAGCCGGGCCGCGAGCCGGCGCGCCAGCGGATGCACCTCGCGGCGCAGCGCCGCCATCTCGGCGCGGCTCGCACCGGCGAAGTCGAGCCGCTCCAGCGGCGGCCGGACGGTGATCCGGGCGGTCCGCTCGACGCCGGTGTCCTCGGCGATGCGGCGGCGCACCTCCGCGCCGACGAGGTCCTGGAACCGGGCGATGCGGTCGCGGAACGTCCGGCGCGCGACCCGCTCGGCCATCCCGCCGCGCTCCTGCCCGCCGAGGACGGCGTTCAGCAGCCGCGCCATCAGCGTGTCCGGCGACAGCGCGTTCAGGACGCCGGAGGAGAACCACGACTCCTGCCCCGGCGTCCGCCCGTACTCGGCGACGGCCGACCGGGCGAACTGCCGCAGGCCCGCGTCGTCGCCGGACAGCAGCAGCTCCGCCAGCTCGTCCCGGCGCGCCCGCACCCGCGGGTCGAGCGCGGGCGGGACGGGCCGCCCGTCGTCGTTCAGCGTCCGCCCCGGGGGCTCCGGCGGCGCCGCCGCGCCGTCCCCGACCGCCGCCGGGAACCACAGGTCGAAGAGCGTGTCGAACGTCGGGCGGTGCTGCGGCCGCTTGACGACCGTCGCGGCGTAGGCGGCGCGCAGCGACTCCCGGTCGAGCAGGTCGATCGCCTGCATGGCGCGGACCGCGTCCAGGCCCTCGGCGACCGACACCGGCAGCCCGGCCCGGCGCAGCTCCGCGACGAACCCCGTGTGCCGGTCGACGAGCGATGCCATGTCAGCCCCGCAGCCCCAGTTCCGTCGCGGCGCGCCGCTGGTCGGAGACGTGCTTGAGGACGACGCCGAGGGTCCGCGCGACGGCGGCCTCGTCCAGTTCGTCCAGGCCGAGGGCGAGCAGCGTGCGCGCCCAGTCGACGGTCTCGGCGATGGACGGCGCCTTCTTGATCTCCAGGTCGCGCAGCGTCCCGACCGTGCGGACGAGCTGCTCGGCCAGCTCCGCCTCGATCCCCGGCACCTGCGCGAGCACGATCTCGCGCTCCCGCTCCGCCGACGGGTAGTCCAGGTGCAGGTAGAGGCAGCGGCGCTTGAGCGCCTCCGACAGCTCCCGCGCCGCGTTGGAGGTGATGAGCACGAACGGGCGGCGCACCGCGCCGACCGTGCCGAGCTCGGGGATCGTCACCTGGAAGTCCGACAGGACCTCCAGCAGCATGCCCTCCACCTCGACGTCGGCCTTGTCGGCCTCGTCGATCAGCAGGACGGTCGGGCCGGTGCGCCGGATCGCCGCTAGTAGCGGCCGCTCCAGCAGGAACTCCTCGGAGAAGATGTCGTCGTGGGTCTGCTGCCAGCCCCGGTCGGCGGGCGACGCCTGGATGGCGAGGAGCTGCTTCTTGTAGTTGAACTCGTACAGCGCGCGGGCCTCGTCCAGCCCCTCGTAGCACTGCAGCCGGATCAGCTCCGCGCCGGTCGAGGCCGCGACGACCTTCGCCAGCTCGGTCTTGCCGACCCCTGCGGGGCCTTCGACGAGCAGCGGCTTGCCGAGCGCCTGCGCGAGGTACACGGTGGTGGCGATCGCCTCGTCCGCGAGGTAGCCGGCCTCGGCCAGCCTCGCCTCGACGTCCGCGGGCGAGGAGAACATCGCGTCGGTCATCCCTTGCCCTTCTTCGCGACGGCCTTCTTGTACTTCTGGTTGGTCCCGGCGAAGACGAGCGTGGACCTGCTCTCCAGCGTGACGCCCCAGTACGAGGCGATCTGCGGGTCGCCGCCCTGCCACGAGAACCGGAACTTGCCGTCCCCCTCGGGGATGGCGGCGCCGCTCCACAGCTTCTGCCCGCCCCGCATCCACACACCGTTGCCGTCCGCCGTGAACTGGAAGTAGTCCTCGGCCGTGCCGACCCAGCGTCCGACGAGCGGCTTGACGTCGGACGGCTTCACCGCCGGCAGCGGCGCCAGCGTCGTGGCCGCCGCGGATGGGCCGCCCGCAGCCGCCCCCTTCTCCCCGCCTCCGCCGCAGCCGCCCAGCGCGAGCGCGGCGGCACTGACGGCACAGACGGCGAGGACGCTCCGACGCGTCACGCGGACCTCCGGGGGGTCTGGGGCGAAAGCGGCAGTGTAATGCGGTTGCTACCTGGGGGGTACCGGCCGGTTCGTCCCACGGGGGGACGCGGCTCCGCCGCCCGCCCGTCTATAACCGGGACATGACGTCCCCACGACTGCCGCGCGAGGACCTCACCGCGGCGATGGCGGCCCGGCGCGAGCTCGGGCCCGACTACGACGAGGCGTTCCTGGAGACGGTCGTCGACCGCATCGAGGAGGCCTTCGACGCGCGCACCGCCGCCGCGCCGCGGCCCCGGACCCGTCCGGCCCCGGAGCCGCGGCGCGGCGGCGAGCGCGATCACAGCCTGGCCATGGCGGTGCTGTCGCTGCTCGCCGCCATCCCGCTGAGCGCGATCGGCGTCGTCAACGCCGGCCTGCCCGGCCTGATCTTCGCCATCGCCGGCGTCGTGCTGGTGAACGTCACCTACACCTTCCGTCCGCGCCGGTAGCGGCGCTACTTGCCGGGCTCGGCGTCGCGCGGCAGCCCGAGGATGCGCTCGCCGATGATGTTGAGCTGCACCTCGGTCGTCCCGCCGTAGATGGTCATCGCGCGGCTGAACAGCATGGCGCGCCCCACGATGCCGCTCTCGGCCATCGGGACCTCGGTCGTGGCGGCCGTGCCCTGCGCCGCCCAGCAGTAGTCGGCGACGTCCTGGTTGAACTGGACGCCGAGGAGCTTGCGGACGCTGGCCTCCGCGCCCGGCTCCACGCCGTTCAGCTGCTTGAGCGTGGTGCGCAGGCCGAGCAGGTCGATCGACTGGCCCTGCGCGACGAGCTTGCCGACCTCGGCCGCGCCGACGGCGTCCGGCTCCCGGTTCGCGAAGAACCGCAGCAGCTCGGGCACGCCCATGCCGAGCCCGCCGCCGGTCGACAGCGACACCCGCTCGTTGGACAGGGTGTTGCGCGCGACCTGCCAGCCCTGGTTCACCTCGCCGACGACCTGCTCGTCCGGGACGAACACGCCGTCCAGGAACACCTCGTTGAACAGCGCGTCGCCGGTCAGCTCCCGCAGCGGCCGGACGTCCACGCCCTCCGCCTTCATGTCGACGAGGAAGTAGGTGATGCCGTCGTGCTTCGGCGCGTCGACGTCGGTGCGGGCGATGCAGAAGCCCCACTGGGCGTGCTGGGCGAGCGACGTCCAGATCTTCTGCCCGGTGAGCTTCCAGCCGCCCTCGACCCGCTCGGCCTTCATCGACAGCGACGCGAGGTCGGAGCCCGCGCCCGGCTCGGAGAACAGCTGGCACCAGACGATCTTGCCCTGCAGCGTCGGGCGCAGGAAGCGCTCCTTCTGCGCGTCCGACCCGTAGCGGACGAGGGACGGCACCAGCCACGCGCCGATCCCGAGGTTCGGGGCCTTGACCTTGGCGGCCTTCAGCTCCTGCTGGATGAGGATCTGCTCGACCGGCCCAGCCTCCCGGCCCCACGGCCTGGGGAAGTGCGGGACGGTCCAGCCCTCGTCGCCCATCCGGGCGGCCAGCGCGTCCTTGTCCTCGATCGCGGCCAGTTCGGCGATCTCGGCGCGGACCCGCTCGCGCAGCGGCTGCGCGTCCTCGTCGAGCTCCAGCACGACCTCGCGGCGGCCGCCGGCGAGGGCGAGCTCGGCGACCTTGGCGGCCCAGTCCTTGGACGGGCCGAGCAGCGCCCGGAGGGTGAGGGCCCGGCGCAGGTAGACGTGCGCGTCGTGCTCCCAGGTGAACCCGATGCCGCCGAGGATCTGGATGGCGTCGCGGGCGGTCTGCACGCCGGCGTCGAGCGCGATCACCGCGGAGACGGCGGCGGCGAACCCGGCTTCCTCGGTGCCCTCGTCCAGCGCGCGGGCGGCGTCCCAGGCGGCGGCGCGGGCCTGCTCCAGCGCGATCAGGCTGCGGGCGGCCTTGTGCTTGACGCCCTGGAACTGCCCGATCGGGCGGCCGAACTGCTCGCGGACCTTGGCGTACTCGGCGGCGGTCTCCACCAGCCACCCGGCGAGCCCGGCCGCCTCCGCGCCGAACAGCGCGGCGGCGAGGTCGGCGACCCGGCCGGCGGTGAGGCCGTCCAGGACGCGGTCGGCGGCGACGGCCACCCCGGACGCCTCGACGGCGGCGACGCGGCGGACCCGGTCCAGGCTCGCGACCGGGGTGACGGCGAGGTCGGCGGCGTCCACCGCGACCCACTGCTCGCCGTCGTCGGCCGCGACCGGCAGGACGACGACGTCGGCGAGCGCGGCGCCGAGCACCGTGCCGGACGTGCCGGACACGACCAGGGAGCCGTCCTCGCGGCCGCCGGTCAGCGCGCCGTCCAGCGCGACCGCGGCCGTCTTGGACCCGTCGGCGAGCGCGGGCAGCAGCTCCGCGCGCAGCTTGGCGTTGCTGGACGCGTCGATGACGGCGCTGGCGAGGACGGTCGGCAGGAACGGGCCGGGCGCGGCGGCGCGGCCCAGTTCCTCCAGCACGACCGACAGCTCCAGCAGGCCGTAGCCCTGCCCGCCGTGCTCCTCGTCCAGGTGCAGGCCCAGCAGGCCCTGCTCCGCCAGGGCGGGCCAGAAGCCCGGCCTGGTCTCCTCGTCGGCGTCCAGCACGGCCCGGACGGCCGTCGCCGGGATGTTGCGCTCGGCGAAGCCGCGCACCGATTCGGCGAGCGCCTCGTGCTCCTCGGTCAGCCCGATGGCCATGCGTCAACCCTCTCTCAGACCCTTTTGACCGAGATTCTAGAACAGGATTCGGATCAGTGGGAGGAGAGGCGGGTCTCAGCTCTCGCGTGTCGCGGCGGCGTCCCGCTCCGCCGCGCCGGCCTCCGCAGGCGCGCCCTCGACGGCCTTGCCGGACTTGCCGCCGCCGACCGCGAGGCTCGCCACGGTGGTGGCGGTGAGCGTCCCGGCGATCACCGCGAGGGACAGCCAGATCGGGATCTCCGGCGCCCAGGCGACACCGTACTCGTGCAGCGCGTGGAAGATCAGCTTGACCCCGATGAAGCCGAGGATGAACGCCAGCCCGTGCGCGAGGTAGACGAGCCGGTCGGTGAGCCCGCCGAGCAGGAAGTACAGCTGGACGAGGCCCATCAGCGCGAACGCGTTGGCGGTGAACACCAGGTACGGCTCGGTGGTCAGCCCGAAGATCGCCGGGATCGAGTCGAGCGCGAACAGCACGTCGGTGGAGCCGATCGCGATCATGACGATGGCCATCGGGGTCAGCAGCCGGCGCCCGCCCTGCCTGGTCGTGAACCGGCTGCCGTCGTACTCGTCGGACGTCGGGATGACGCGCTTGGCCCACCGCAGCAGGGCGTTCTCGTTGACCTCGTCCTCGTCGTCGCCGCGCACCAGCCCGATCGCGGTCCAGATGAGGAACGCGCCGAAGAGGAAGAACACCCAGGTGAAGGTGGAGACCGCGGCGGCGCCGACCGCGATGAACAGGCCGCGCAGCAGCAGCGCGATCACGATGCCCGCCATCAGCACGGTGTGCTGCGCCTGCTTCGGCACCGCGAACCGGGCGAGGATCACCATGAAGACGAACAGGTTGTCGACGCTGAGGCTCTTCTCGGTGACGAACCCGCCGAAGTACTCGCCGGCGTACCGGCCGCCGGCGAAGAGCCAGACGCCGACGCCGAACGCCACCGCGAGGCCGATGTAGATCGTGGACCAGAACGCGGCCCTGCGGGTGGTGAACTCCCGCGTGTCGTTGCGGTGGATCAGGAACAGGTCGGTGGCGATGACGGCGAGGATGCCTGCGATGGTGAGGCCCCACACCAGCGGGGACACGGACAACGTGAACACCTCCAGCGGACACGAACGAGCGCTGGAGGTCTCTCCCGCCCTGAAGAGAATGCGGGCCGCGGAACCCGGGCCGGCATGGGCCGACCGTACTGACGAGAACCGCGCGCGGGGATACTCCCCTCCACTTGCCTACTTGAACGCGGGCCGCGGCGGGGCGGTTCCCGGTCCGGCGGTCTTTTTCCGAGCCCGTTCCGAACCCTGTCCCCGGTTCGGGCGTCTAACGCCCGGCGGCCAGCTCCCGGTAGACCCCGGCGAGCTGCTCGACGGCGTCGTCCTCGCCCGGCAGCGCCGCCGCGCGCTCGGCGGCCGCCGAGCCCAGCCGCGCCGCGAGCGACGGGTCGTCCAGCACCCGGCTCACCGCGCGCTCCAGCGCCTCCGGGTCGCCCGGCGGCACCAGCAGCGCCGCCCTGCTCTCCGGCCCCTGCAGCAGCGACCCCCCGGCGGGCCGCGGCTCGGCGCCCACCATGCCGGGGATGCCGCCGACCCGGGTCGCGACGAGCGGCCGCCCGGCCCGCAGGATCTCCTGGACGATCAGCGGCTGCCCCTCCCACACGCTCGGCAGCACCGCCACGTCACACGCGGCTAGCAGCCCGGGGACGTCGGAGCGGTGGCCGAGCAGCCGGACGGGCAGGTCCTCGGCCTCGATCCGGGCGCGCAGCTCGCCGGCCAGCGGGCCGTCCCCGGCGATCGCGACCAGCGGCCGCGGGGTGCGGGCCGCCCAGACAGCGGCGGCGTCCAGCAGCGTGGGCAGGCCCTTCTGCGCGGCGAGCCGCCCCACCGTCAGGATCAGCGGCCGGTCCCCCACGCCCAGCTCGGCGCGCAGGTCGGCGCGCGCGGCCGGGCCCGGCTGCGCCGTCGGCGCCGGGGCGGGCACGATCGCGTGCCCGACCGACCGGGCGCCGAGCGCGCGCATCCGCTCCTCCAGGTCGGGCGAGACGCCGAGGACGCGGGCGGCGCCGCGCGCGACGACGCGCTCCAGCGCCCCGTAGATCGCGGCGGTCCGCCCGCCGGTGATGACCGCGTTGTGCAGGGTGACGACCAGCGGCGGCCCGCCCCGGGAGAACCGCAGCGGGCCCGGCGCGACCCGCGCGCCCGCCGCCACCGCGAGCGCCCCCGCCCGCAGCCCGTGCGCGTGCACGACGTCGGCGCCGCGCAGCAGCGACCGCAGCCGCGCCACCGCCCGCGCGTCGTGCACCGGGCGCGGCCGGTCGGCGAGGTCGACCTCGGCGAACCGGGCCCCGGCGGCGCCGAACCCGAACTGCTCCTCGGTCTGCGCGGGCCCGCACACCAGCACCCGGGCGCCGCGGCCGGCGATGCCCGCCGCCACCGACCGGACGTGCCGCCCGACGCCGCCCGCGCTCGTGCCGAGGACGAGCGCGACGCGCAGGCCCTCCAGGTCCCGGCCGTCAGCCATGGCGTGTCACCTTCCGGGTGAGGACGGCGCGCAGGTCGCGGCCGTCGATCATGAATGCGAGCAGCAGGAACACCGCGCCCGCGACCAGCGCGGCGAGGGCCCCCGTCCCGACGTTGCGCAGCTCGCCGGCCGCGCCGGTGCCGCCGGGGCCGAGCAGCGCCGCGACCGCGTAGCCGGCGGCGCCGCCCGCCGCGCCGCCCAGCACCCCGGCCGCGAGCGCGCGCGGCAGGCCGCGCGCGGCCGCGGCGCCCCGCGCGCGCACGAGCGTGCCCAGCAGCAGCACACCGGCGACGGTCATCCCCAGGGCGTTGCCGACGCCGAAGGCGGCGACGACCCACTGCCGCTCGACCGCCAGCACCAGCGCGACGTCGAGGTAGGCGGGACGGCCGTAGGCGGCGGCGAGCAGGACCAGGACGAGGGTGACCAGCGGCCCGGTGACGATCAGCCCGGCGAGGCGCCCGGCGGGGCGGCCGTGGAGGGTGGCCAGCAGCGCCGGGAGCAGCGCCCCGGCCATGACGGCCAGGGCGGGCAGCGCGGTGTTCAGCACGTCGGCCGTCACGGCGCCTCCCGGGCGGGGCCGGTGACGAGTCCGGCGCGGCGCAGGCGCCGCTCGAAGGGGGACGGGCCGCGGGCGAGGCGGTGCACGCGCAGCCGCCCGCGTTCGGGGTCGTC
>NZ_VCKZ01000274.1 GCF_005889745.1 Actinomadura geliboluensis | reverse complement strand
CGTTGAGACGTTCGGTGGTTTTGGCGAAGGGGAAACACCCGGTCCCATCCCGAACCCGGAAGTTAAGCCCTTCAGCGCCGATGGTACTGCATGGGAGACCGTGTGGGAGAGTAGGACGCCGCCGGACTCATATTGCAGGAAGGCCCCGCCGTTTTCGGCGGGGCCTTTCTCATTTCTCAGCCCCGGGGCGACCCGGTCAGTATTCGGTTCGCGTTGCCGAGCCGGGTGGCGACGGCCGCGCGCTCCCGGTCGAGTTCGGTCTTGTGCCGGGCGATCAGACGCTTCTGGTAAGCGGCCTCAACACTCGCCCAGATGTCGACGAGACGGGCTTCGTGCTTGCACCGCACGTCCGCCACGGCGGTCGCGGTTTCGACCTCGGTGACGCGGTGCCCGGGCCCGTCGATGAACCGCCGGTCGCGGTTGGCGTCCCTCGGCGTCGCGTACGCATGGCCCGCCCGCTTCATGCAGCGGCTCCAGGCGGCGAACGCGGTGCGAACGCGGCTGTCCTGCGCCGCCGTTCGCAGGCTGGTGAAGGCCAGGCGGTCCGCGAGCGTCCCGTCGGACCGGGCGCCGGCGTTCAGTGTCCGGCCGGCCTCGCCGACGCAGCCGCCGTCTGGGACGTCCCGGCCGCGGATCTTCGCCGGCCCGTCGCCCCAGGCGGCCTTGCGCGCCCGCGGCGGCAGGTCCGGCCGCGGCGGCCGCTTGGTGATCTCGGGGCTGCTGTAGCCGAGCCTGCCCGCCCGCTCCTCGTCGGCGAGACCGTAGCGGCGGGCGTTCTGGGAGAACGGCGGGGGCGCCGGGTCTCCGAGGTCGAAGGTGATGCCGTAGCGCCGGAGGCATGCGGACACGAGTTTCTTCTCCGCGCGCTGGACGGTCCTCCGCTGCGCGGGGCTCGTCCGGTAGGCGTCGAGGGGGAGGGTGAGCGCGTCGACGTCGCCGACGTGGCGGACGCGGACGGCGGGCTCGTCCGGGCGCTGGGTCGCGCACCCCGCGAGGACGAGCGGGACGAGCAGCGCGGCGGTCGCCCGTGCGTGGTTCACGGTGGGTGCCTCTCTCGCATCGCGAACGGCGGGTCCGGGCGGCGCGGGGTTCCACGCCCGGACCCTCTCATCGGGTCAGGCCGCGTCGAAGGAACCGAGGTGGTCGTTGATCCCCGGGTTCAGGTTCCCGTCGGTCTCGTCCTCGAGCTCCTGCGACTGGCCGGTGAAGTTGGGCTCGCTGTAGACGACCTCGTTCCAGACGGTGTTGAGGTTCCGCCACGAGCTGGCCGTCTGCTGGACGTTGTGGCCGTTGGGGAAGCGCTGGCCGCCGAAGTCCTGGACGTTGTTGTCGTAGCAGCGGCTCGAACCCTGCTGGCCCGGGTCCTCCCAGAAGCAGCTCGTCGCCTGGGCGGGCGGCGCCACCGTGAGGCAGGCCGCCCCGCAGAGCGCGGTCGCGGCCATGAGGCGCCATGTCCTTTTCGCCATGTCGATCTCCCTTCACCCGCAGCGCCGGGATGGCGCCGATCCGTAGTCGGGCGAACACAGATTGTCATGCGAGTGGTCGGCGGAGAAGTGGGCGGAGGCGCGTCTGACCTGGTGGGCAGGCGTTCCTGCCCGTCGCGGGTGCGGGTTCGCGACACGCCGGCGGTTTTTCGCGCGCCCGTGGACGCCAGTGGGCGGGTCCAATGTCGGAGCGGTGCTCTACGGTGAGGCCATGCCGCCGCTCTCGCCCCGCCTCCAGGAGATCGTCGACGCGCTGCCGCTCACGCCGGACATGCGCGTCCTGGAGATCGGCTGCGGGCCGGGCGCCGCCGCGCGGGCCGTCGCGGCCCGGCTCGACGGCGGCGGGCACATCCTCGCGATCGACCGGTCCGCGAAGGCGGTCGCGCAGGCGGAGGCGGCCGCGGCCGAGGAGATCGCGTCCGGGCGCATGAGCGTCCGGCGGGCCGCCATCGAGGACTTCGCGCTCCAGGCCGGTGAGGCGCCCTTCGACCTGGCGTTCGCCGTGCGGGTCGGGGCGCTCGACGGCCGCCACCCGGAGGCCGGGCGCCGCGCCGTGCGGCGCATCGCCGCGGTGCTGGCGCCGGGCGGCCGCCTCCTCATCGACGGCGGTGACCCGCTGCGGGAGATCCCCCTCTGACCGCGTGGCCGGACTGGTCGGGCGGGCCGGGCGGAGTCAGCGGCCGAGGGCCCGGTCGAGCGTGGCGGCCCACTGGGTCAGCAGGCGGGTGCGGCGCGCCGAGTCGTCGGTGAGCAGATCGGCGAGGCCCAGGCCGCGGACCAGGTCGAGGGTCGCCTGGACGGTCTCGCGGACGCCGGGGACGCTCTCGTCCGCGCCGAGCGCCTCGACGGTGAGGCGGTGCGCCTCCCGGCCGACGCGGGCTTCGAGGGGGACCACCTGCGCGCGGAGTTGCTCGTCGGAGCTGGCCGCGACCCACAGCTGCAGCGCGGCGCGGAACAGCGGGCTGGTGTACATCTCGCCGAGCAGGGCCACCACGTCCAGCGTGGATGGGCGGCGGCCGGCGAGCCCGTCCAGGCGCTCGCGCATCTGGGTCATCCGCACCTCGGAGCCGTAGCCGACCGCGGCCGTCACCAGTTCCTCCCGCGTCCGGAAGTGGTGCTGGGCCGCGCCCCGGGAGACGCCCGCGCGCTCGGCGACCACGGCGACGGTGGTGCCGGCCCAGCCCACGGAGGCGAGGCAGTCGATCGCGGCCTCCAGGAGGCGCCGCCGGGTGGCGCGGCTGCGGTCCTGCTGCGGTTCGCGGGGGAGTGCCTGGGCGGTCATGGGTTCCTCGGCTCGACGGGCTTCCAGTCAACCAAACGGCCCCGAAGAAAAACAATCATGCGCGATTGATTTTTTCGGGCGGGGCTGGCAGTGTTCAGCCATGAGCCAACCGCTGCGGGTCGGGAACGCCTCGGGCTTCTACGGCGACCGCTTCGCCGCGGTGCGGGAGATGCTGGAGGGCGGGCCGCTGGACGTCCTCACCGGCGACTACCTCGCCGAGTTGACGATGCTGATCCTGGGCCGCGGCAAGATGAAGGACCCGGATGCCGGGTACGCCACCACGTTCCTGCGCCAGATGGAGGAGTCCCTCGGGCTGGCGGTGGAGCGCGGCACCGCGATCGTCGTGAACGCCGGCGGGCTCAACCCGCGCGGTCTCGCCGACCGGCTGCGCGAGCTGGCCGCGCGGCTCGGCATCGAGGTGCGCGTCGCCCATGTGGAGGGCGACGACCTGCTGGCGCGCGCCGAGGAACTCGGCTTCTCTGACTCTCCTTACGGAGCGCCCCTCACCGCTAACGCCTACCTGGGCGCCTGGGGGATCGCCGAGTGCCTGAAGGCCGGCGCCGACGTGGTGGTGACCGGCCGCGTCACCGACGCCTCGCTGGTGGTCGGCCCGGCCGCCGCGCACTTCGGATGGGCACGGGACGACTGGGACGCCCTGGCGGGCGCGACCGTCGCCGGGCACGTCCTGGAGTGCGGTGCCCAGGCCACGGGCGGCAACTACGCCTTCTTCGAAGAAATCTACAACGTAAAGGCGCCGGGCTTCCCAGTCGCGGAGATCCATGCCGACGGCTCCAGCGTCATCACCAAGCACGACGGGACCGGCGGCGCCGTGACCACCGAGACCGTCACGGCCCAGCTGCTCTACGAGATCGGCGCGCCGTCCTATGCCGGGCCCGACGTGACGACCCGCTTCGACACGATCGAGCTGGCCCAGGACGGGCCCGACCGCGTGCGGATCAGCGGCGTAAAGGGGACACCGCCGCCGCCGTCCACCAAGGTGTGCCTGAACCACCTCGGCGGCCACCGCAACGAGATGACGTTCGTCCTCACCGGGCTCGGCATCGAGGCCAAGGCGGAGTCGGTCAAGGCGCGGATGGCGGCCGCGTTCGGCGACGCGCCGCCGGCCCGGGTGGAGTGGACGCTCATCGGCGCCGCCAAGGCCGACCCGGCCACGCAGGGGGAGGCGACCGCGCTGCTCCGCTGCGCCGTCCTCGACCCGGACCCGCACAAGGTCGGCCGCGCGTTCAGCAACGCGGCGGTGGAGCTGGCCCTCGCTGGATACCCGGGCTTCACGATGACCTCCCCGCCCGGCAAGGGCGGCCCGTACGGGGTGTACTCGCCGGCGTACGTCCTCAACGAGGCCGTCGAGCACGTCGCCGTCACCCCGGACGGCACCCGCGTGCCCATCACCTCGGCACCGGTCACGGCGCCGATCACTGAGGCGATCGCGGCGCCGGGCGAGCAAGAAGGTGCCGCGTCCGTCCCCCAAGGGCCGGTGGCATCGGTGCCCCTCGGACGGGTGGCCGGGGCGCGGAGCGGAGACAAGGGCGGGGACGCCAACATCGGCGTCTGGGCCCGGACCGGCGCCCAGTGGGCCTGGCTCGAACCCTTCCTCACCGTGGAGAGGTTCAAGGAGCTGCTGCCCGAGACCCAAGAGCACACCGTCCACCGGCACGTCCTGCCCAACCTCCGTGCGGTCAACTTCGTGGTCGAGGGGCTGCTGCAGGAGGGCGTATCCGCCTCGACCCGGTTCGACCCGCAGGGCAAGGCCCTCGGGGAGTGGCTGCGGTCCCGCCTCGTCGACATCCCGGAGGCACTCCTTTGACCCTGAAGAGCACGCTGGACGCGCGGAGCCCCGAGTACCGGGAGCGCCGCGCCGCCATGCTGGACAAGCTCGCGGCGCTGGACGCCGAGCACGCCAAGGCCCTCGAAGGCGGCGGCGAGAAGTACGTCGCGCGGCATCGCAAGCGCGGGAAGCTGCTGGTCCGCGAGCGCATCGAGCTGCTCCTGGACCCCGACTCGCCGTTCCTGGAGCTGAGCCCGCTCGCCGCCTGGGGGAGCGACTTCCCCGTCGGCGCCAGCGTCGTCACCGGCATCGGCGTCGTCGAGGGCGTCGAGTGCGTGATCGTGGCGAACGACCCGACCGTGCGGGGCGGCTCCAGCAACCCGTGGACGGTGAAGAAGAGCTTCCGGGCGTCCGACATCGCGCTGGAGAACCGGCTCCCGGTCATCAACCTGGTCGAGTCGGGCGGCGCGGACCTGCCGACGCAGAAGGAGATCTTCATCCCCGGGGGGCGGATGTTCCGGGACCTGACCCGGCTGTCCGCGGCCGGGATCCCGACGATCGCGCTGGTCTTCGGGAACTCCACCGCCGGCGGCGCGTACATCCCGGGCATGTGCGACTACGTGGTCATGGTGAAGGAGCGCGCGAAGGTGTTCCTCGGCGGGCCGCCGCTGGTGAAGATGGCGACGGGCGAGGAGGCCGACGACGAGGAGCTCGGCGGCGCGGAGATGCACGCCCGCGCGTCCGGCCTCGCCGACTACATGGCCGCCGACGAGGCGGACGCGCTGCGCCTCGGCCGGCAGATCGTCCGGAACCTCAACCACCGCAAGCTCGGCCCGGCGCCGGGCCCGGTGGAGGAGCCCCTGTACGACGCGGAGGAGCTCGCCGGCATCGTCCCCGAGGACCTGAAGGTCCCGTTCGACCCGCGCGAGGTCATCGCCCGGATCGCGGACGGCTCGCGGTTCGAGGAGTTCAAGCCGCTCTACGGGACGAGCCTCGTCACCGGCTGGACGCGCGTGCACGGCTACCCGGTCGGGGTGCTGGCCAACGCGCAGGGCGTCCTGTTCGGCGCGGAGGCGCAGAAGGCGGCCCAGTTCATCCAGCTCGCCAACCAGAGCGACACGCCGCTGCTGTTCCTGCACAACACGACCGGCTACATGGTCGGCAAGGAGTACGAGCAGGCCGGGATCATCAAGCACGGCGCCCTGATGATCAACGCGGTGGCCAACAGCAAGGTGCCGCACATCTCGATCGTCATGGGCGCCTCCTACGGGGCGGGCAACTACGGCATGTGCGGCCGGGCGTACGACCCCCGGTTCCTGTTCACCTGGCCGAGCGCGAAGTCGGCGGTGATGGGGCCGCAGCAGCTCGCCGGCGTCCTGTCGATCGTGGCGCGGCAGGCCGCCGAGGCGCGCGGGCAGGCCTACGACGAGGACCAGGACCGCGCCATGCGGGAGATGGTCGAGGCGCAGATCGAGGCCGAGTCGCTGCCGTTCTTCCTGTCGGGCCGGCTCTACGACGACGGCGTGATCGACCCGCGCGACACCCGCACCGTCCTCGGCCTGTGCCTGTCCGCCGTCCACAACGCGCCCGTGCGCGGAGCCGACGGCTTCGGCGTCTTCCGGATGTGAGCGAATCAATGATCAACACAGTGCTGGTCGCCAACCGCGGCGAGATCGCCCGCCGCGTGCTGCGCGCCTGCCGGGGCCTCGGCATCGGGACGGTCGCGGTGTTCTCCGACCCCGACGCGGACGCGCCGCACGTCCGCGAGGCCGACACCGCCGGGCGGCTGCCCGGGGCGGCCCCGGCCGAGACGTACCTGTCGGCGGAGCGGCTCCTCGCCGTCGCGGCGAGCGCGGGCGCCGACGCCGTCCATCCCGGCTACGGGTTCCTGTCGGAGAACGCCGGGTTCGCGCGGGCCGTGCTGGACGCGGGCCTGACCTGGATCGGCCCGCCGCCGGACGCGATCGCCGCGATGGGCTCCAAGATCGAGGCCAAGAAGCTGATGGCCGCCGCCGACGTCCCGGTGCTGCCGGAGCTGGACCCGGCCGCGGTGACCGCCGCCGACTTCCCGCTGCTGGTCAAGGCGTCCGCCGGCGGCGGCGGGCGCGGCATGCGGATCGTCCGGGCGCCCGGCGACCTCCAGGACGCCGTGGCGGCGGCGCGCCGCGAGGCGGAGTCGGCGTTCGGCGACCCGGCCGTGTTCTGCGAGCCGCTGCTGGAGGACGCGCGGCACATCGAGGTGCAGGTCCTCGCCGACGCCCACGGCACCGTCTGGACGCTCGGCGAGCGCGAATGCTCGATCCAGCGCCGCCACCAGAAGATCGTCGAGGAGGCGCCGTCGCCCGCCGTCGGCCCGGAGCTGCGCGCCGAGCTGTGCGCGGCGGCGGCGAACGCGGCCCGCGCCATCGGCTACACCGGCGCCGGGACGGTCGAGTTCATGCTCGCCCGCGACGGCCGCTTCTTCTTCCTCGAAGTCAACACCCGCCTCCAGGTCGAGCACCCGGTCACCGAATGCGTGTACGGGGTGGACCTCGTCCGGCTCCAGATCGAGGTCGCCGAGGGCGCCCGCCTGCCCGAGGCCCCGCCGGAGCCGCGCGGCCACGCCGTCGAGGTCCGCCTGTACGCGGAGGACCCCGCGCACGACTGGCGGCCCGCCAGCGGCACCCTGCACACCTTCGAGGTGCCGGGCGCGGACGCCGAGTTCGCCGTCCCGGCGGAGCACGGGCTGCGGCTCGACAGCGGCGTGGAGAGCGGCGCGGAGGTCGGCGTCCACTACGACCCGATGCTCGCCAAAGTGATCGCGTGGGCTCCCACCCGGCCCGCCGCCGCCCGGCGGCTCGCCGCGGGCCTGCGCGGCGCCCGCATCCACGGCCTCACCACGAACCGGGACCTGCTCGTCCGCATCCTGGAGGAACCGGGCTTCCTGGACGGCGACACCGACACCGGCTACCTCGACCGCGTCGGCCTGAGCGCCCTGGCGGCGCCGCTGGCGGACGAGGCGGCGGTGCGGGACTCCGCGCTGGCCGCCGCCCTCGCGCTGGCCGCCGCGAACCGGTCGGCGGCGCCCGTGCTCGGCGGGCTGCCGTCCGGGTGGCGCAACGTGCGGTCGCAGCCGCAGCGCCGGACGTTCGAGGGCCCGTACGGGACGGTCGACGTCGACTACCTGCTGCACAGGGACGGCCTCACCTCCGAGCTGTGCCCGGACACCTCCCTGGTCAGCGCCGCGCCGGACCGGGTCGTCCTCGACCGCGGCGGCCTCCGCGAGACGTTCGCCGTCACCGCGGCCGGGGACGCGGTGCACGTCGACTCCCGCCTCGGTCCGGTGGCGCTCACCGCCGTCCCGCGGTTCGCCGACCCGAGCGGCCGGCTCGCCCCGGGCTCCCTGCTCGCCCCCATGCCCGGGACCGTCGTCCGCGTCGAGACCGAGGCGGGCGCGAAGGTCGCCGAGGGGCAGGTCCTCGTCGTCCTGGAGGCCATGAAGATGGAGCACCGCATCACCGCCCCGTCCGCCGGGACGGTCGCGGAACTGAACGTCGCCGCAGGCGGGCAGGTCGAGTCCGGCGCCGTCCTCGCCGTCATCGAAGCCGTCACCGAAGGGACCCCCGCATGAGCTTCGTCGAGACCGAGGAGCGGCGGGCGCTGCGCGCGGCCGTCGCCGAGCTGGGCGCGAAGTACGGCCCCTCCTACTACGTGGAGAAGGCCAGGGCCGGGCAGAAGACCGACGAGCTGTGGACCGAGGCCGGGCGGCTCGGGTACCTCGGCGTCAACGTGCCGGAGGAGTACGGCGGCGGGGGCGGCGGGATCGGCGACCTCGCCGCCGTGTGCGAGGAGCTGGCCGCCGCCGGGTGCCCGCTGCTGCTGATGGTCGTGTCCCCGGCGATCTGCGCGACGATCATCGCGCGGTCCGGAACCGAGGAGCAGCGCCGGCACTGGCTGCCGCGCTTCGCCGACGGGTCGGTGAAGATGGCGTTCGCGATCACCGAGCCCGACGCCGGCTCCAACTCGCACCGCATCACCACCACCGCGCGGCGGGACGGCGACGGCTGGGTGCTGAAGGGGCAGAAGACGTTCATCTCTGGCGTGGACGAGTCGGACGCCGTCCTGTTCGTCGCCCGCTCGCAGGACCAGAAGGGCAACCTGCGGCCCTCGCTGTTCATCGTCCCGACCGACGCGCCGGGCTTCACCTGCACGCCCATCGACATGGAGATCGTGTCGCCGGAGAAGCAGTTCGTCTGCCACCTCGACGACGTCCGGCTGCCCTACGACGCGCTCGTCGGCGACGAGGACGGCGGGCTGCTGCAGCTGTTCGCCGGCCTCAACCCCGAGCGGATCATGGCGTCCGCGATGGGCGCCGGCATCGGCCGGCTCGCGCTCGGCAAGGCCACCGCCTACGCCCGGGACCGGCAGGTCTTCAAGACGCCCATCGGCGCCCACCAGGGCCTCGCGCACCCGCTCGCCGCCGCGAAGATCGAGCTGGAGCTGGCCCGGCTGATGGCGCAGAAGGCCGCCTGGCTCTACGACGCGGGCGACGACGCGGGCGCGGGCGAGGCCGCGAACATGGCCAAGTACGCGACCGCCGAGGCCGCGATCCACTGCGTCGACCAGGCCATCCAGACGCACGGCGGCAACGGCCTCACCACCGAGTACGGCGTCGGGATGCTCGCCGGCGTCGTCCGCCTCATGCGCATCGCCCCGGTCAGCCGGGAGATGATCCTCAACTTCGTCGCCCAGCACACCCTGGGCCTGCCCAAGTCCTACTGATCGGCCGGAGCAACGGACACTCATCCTTTGCCTTACTTAGAGTAGTGATCTGACCACTCTAAGTACTTCCTCGGAGAGGATCGCGGAGGAAGTATCGGAAGGGCGAAAGGAACGATCAAATGAGCAGGTTTCTCTCGGTTCTTGTCCTGACGGCCGGCACGACCCTGGCCGGGTTCTTCGGCCTGGCGGCGGCGGCCTCGGCCGCTCCGGCGGCGCCCGCGGTCCACGCGCCCGCCATGGCCCACTGCGACTGCGGCTGCTGCGGTCACCACGACGGCCACGGTCACCACCACGGCCACGGCGACAACGACAACGAGAACACCAACATCAACATCAACGTCTGATCCCCGCCGGCCGCCGGCACGGCGGCCCGGCCGGCGCTGGCGGAGGTCCCTGCGGCCTCCGCCAGTCGCATTCCCCCCGCCGGACGCTCAGCCGAGCAGCGCGTCGAGCTGGGCCTCCAGCGGCACCGGGGCGCCGAGGCGGTTGTCCACCGCGACATGCGGCACCGGCGGCGGCTCCGCCGGGCGCATCCGCGCCGTGAACGCCTCGAACGCGGCCAGCTTGGCGGTGTCGCGGGACGAGCCGCGCGCCTCCAGCCGGTGGCGGAGCGTCCGCGCGTCCGACCGGATCCACACCAGCCGGACGGGCGCCCCGCCCAGCGCCGCGACCCAATCCGCCCACCGCGCCGCGTCCCGGATCTGGCCGGTGAACGGCCCGCTCAGCGGCACAGGGCACCCGTGCGAGCGGATCTCCCGGGCCGTGGCGGTCATGCCCGCGTACTCGTGCTTCTTGACGTGCTCGTCGTACCAGGGGCCCTCCCGCTCGCCGGGGTCGCGGGAGGCCGCCGCGAGGACCGCCGCCACGAACGGCCCGTACATCGTGTCCTTGTCGAGCAGTGCGGGCACCGGCCGCAGCCGTCGCAGCAGCAACTCCGCCACGGTCGTCTTGCCGGCGCCCGGCGCGCCCGCCACCACCCAGACCGCGGCGGGCGCCGCGTCGGCGGCCGTGCCGGTCACGCCGTCAGGCGCATGCGGCGCGTCGCCAGCCGCTCGATGCGCGCCTCGTCGATCTCGTGTCCGAGGCCCGGCTGCGTGAGCGGGACGCCGACGACGCCGCCGGACGAGCGGACGGGCGGCGTCACGAACACCGGCCCGCCCGCCGGGTCCGACACGTCGCTCGGCAGCGTGCAGCCCGGCAGGGCGGCCAGCGCCACCGCCGCGGCCTGCCCGATCCCGAAGGCGCCGGTTCCGCTGCACCACACGTCCCAGCCCGCCGCGTACGCCAGGTCGTGGGCGCTGCGCGCGGCGGTCAGCCCGCCGAGCCGGTCCAGCCGCAGGTGCAGCGCCCGGCCCGCCTCCGCCGTCAGCGCCGCGTCGAGGGTCTCCAGGTCGCCGACCGCCGGCGCGACCGCGGTGCGGAGCCGCAGCTGCAGCCGGGCGTGCGCGGCCAGGTCGCCGGGCGGGAACGGGCGCTCCACCGCCGCCAGGCCGTAGGCGTCCAGCGCCTCCAGCACCGCCAGGTGCTCGGGCGACTCGGTGTAGGCGTGCCCCGCGTCGGCGACGAGGGCCAGCGCCGGGTACGCCTGCCGGATCACCCGGACGGGCTCGATGTCCCAGCCGGGGCGGATGTCCAGCGTGACGCGGGTGTGGCCCGCGCCGACCGCCTTGTTGACGCGGGCCGAGACCGTGTCGAGCGCCGGCTCCGGGGAGATCCGCGCGCCCGTCACGATGGACGTGCGGGTGCCGCCGAGCGCGTGCGCGAGCGGCAGGCCCCGCGTCCGGCACCACAGGTCCCAGCAGGCGGTGTCCACGGCCGCGGCGGCCTCGCTGGCGCCGAGGTCGGCGGCGGCGGACACGTCCTCGGGCCGGTCCCAGTCGAGCCCGATGAGGGCCGGGGCCATCCGCGTCTCGATGTCCGCCCACGCGGCGTCCGCGCCCGCGGCGCCGCCGGGCACGGCCATCTCGCCCCAGCCGACCGCGTCGCCGCCGGCGAGGCGGACCAGCACGCTCTCCGGCCGCCGCCCGCGCGGCATCGCCACCTGGAAGGCGTCGCAGCCCTGGATCAGAGGCACCCTCACCCGCCCTTTCGCCGAGGTCGTCTCCCTCTATGATCCACCCGCGCGGGCGCGGTCGGTCACGGGCAGCTGTCCTCCAGCGAGACCGGCTTGGTGTCGGGCTTGGGGGAGGACGACGTGCCCGGCGCACCCGACGAGGGGCTCTCCGGCCCGCTCGGCGAGGCGCTCGGGGAGCCGCTCGCGCTCACCGCGCGCGGGTCGCTGTTGACGGCCTCGGACGCCAGCTTGCGGATCAGCTTGAAGTCGGGGTTGCCGGTGTAGATCAGCGGCGGCACGAACTGCAGGCTGCGGATCCCGGCGCCGTCCTTGACCTTGTTGGACAGCTTCACCAGTGCGGGCAGCAGCTCCTGCGGGATGTCGGTGGCGAGGGTGCGCTTGGCGGCGGCGGCGAGCTTGTCGAAGCTGGTCAGCACGGTCTGCGGGTCGGCCTGCTCGGCGATCGCGCGCATCAGGCACTTCTGCCGGCCCATCCGGACGTAGTCGCTGCTGTTGGTGCGGGAGCGCCCGTACCAGAGGGCCTCCTTGCCGCCCAGCTTGCGGTAGCCGGGCTGCAGGACCGCGCCCTGCTGCCCGTACGGGATCGGCTCGGTGATCTTGAGTCGGACGCCGCCCATGGCGTCGACGATGTCGGCGAAGCCGAACATGTCGACGAGGATGTAGTAGTCGACGCGCAGCCCGAGGATGCCCGCGATCGTGGCCTTCAGCAGCTCGGGCCCGCGGTGGTTCTTCGGGACGCCGGGCACCACGTCCGGGTGCTGCTCGGCGTACTCGTACACCTCGTTCAGCAGCCCCGGGTTCAGCGGGCCGTCGCCGGTGAAGCCGTAGGGGAACCGGTCCCTGGCCGGGCCGGGCGGCATCTGGAAGCGCTCCAGGTTGCGGGGCAGGCTCAGCAGCACGGTGTCGCCGGTCTCGGTGTCCACGCTGGCGAGCGTCATGCTGTCGGTGCGCACGCCGGTGCGGTCGGCGGCGGCGTCGCCGCCGAGCAGCAGGATGTTGACGCGGGCCTGCCCGTTGAACGGGTCCTCGGTGTCGACCTTTTTACCGTTCTCGCTGCCGGTGCGGAAGATGCTGGTCAGCGCGTCCCGGTAGACGTAGGTGCTGTGCGCCGACCACGCCACCGGGACGCCGACGGCGAAGCACATCACCGCGACGGACGCGGCGCCGAGCGTCTTCGCGCTGATCGACATGCCCAGCGGCCGCAGGATCTGGTACGAGCGGATCACGACCAGGATCCACAGCACGCCGAACGCGACGAGCGCGGCCGCCACCCGCTGCACCACGTCCGGCTGGACGGCCAGGTGCAGCAGGTCGGACCGGTACACGGTGGCGGCCGCGGCCAGCGCGGCGGCGATCGCCGCCCACAGGGCGAGCAGCAGCGAGCCGGCGATCCGGCGGCCGGTCTGTCTCTTATAAACATCT
>NZ_VCKZ01000735.1 GCF_005889745.1 Actinomadura geliboluensis | reverse complement strand
GGCCCGCTGCACCCACCCCTCTCACAGGCGAATCCGAGCCGGCGAGTGCGCACCACGTCCGGGTCAGGTTCGGTATCGATGCTCCGCACCCATGCGTCACTCCAGCGCATCAGCTCCGAGAAGGGCGTCCTGACGACCGCCTCGGGACATTCCCGGGCCGCGGGTTCAGGGCCCGCCGCCGGTGGCGGCGTCGATCGCTTCGAGTTTGTCCTCGTTGAGGACGTAGAGGACGCCGGATGCGACGACGATGCCGCTTCTGACGTCCGAGTCCGGGGTCCAGCGCTGGTGCCCTGTTCGCGCGTCGAAGGCGATGAGCGTGTTGTCGTCTGGCCGGAAGGAGCGGTCCTTGTGGGAGGCGACATAGACCGTGTGCCCCTCGACCCCGGCGAAACCCGCTCCCGAGTCGAGGCGCTTGTGCCATAGGCGCCGGCCGGTCCTGACGTCGATCGCCGCCAGCGAAGTTCGCTCAACGGTGTGGATGAAGCGGGTATAGCTGTTGTTCCAGTCAACGTAGGCAATGCCGCCCGTGGCGAAGAGGCGCCCAGAGGTCTCATCCGAGATGGGGGACTTCCAGAGTTGACGCCCGTCCGAACCTCGGAAGGCGTAGAGAGTGCCGTCTTCGAGCACGTATAGATCCGAGCCCGCCGTGGTCATTTCGGGGTCGTCGACATCATTCGCACCGTCCGAGCTCGGCAGTGCGACGTCCCAGCGACGGCGGCCCGTGTCCGCGGCATATGCGCGGATCCGATATCCGTCTTCGGCCTTGGTGGCCGTGTAGACGTTCGAGTCGCCGGCCGTGAAGGTCGCCACCCGTTCGGTCGTCGCGCGCCAGCCTTCGCCGGATTCGGCCGCCAAGGAGACCAGGACGTTCTCGTCCTCATCCTTTCCGGACGTGACCGCGATGATGCCTCGCTCGGTGACCCCTATGTCGGATGTGCAGGCACTGGCGCGGAGCGTCTTGCTCCAGATCCGGGCTCCGGTGGCGGTTTCGACGGCCGACACCCGCGCGCCGGCCTGCCCGTCGATCTTGTCGATCACCAGGACGAGGCCCGAAGAGCCGGGCCGGGTCGCGCAACTGTCCGCACCCATCGGGATCCGCCAGAGCCGATGCCCCGACCGCGGATCGAGGGCGCTCAGCCGCGTCGGGCTCCAGACGACGAGCACGGCGCCGTGACGGCCGACCACCACTTCTCTCTCGCCTGCCTTGGACTCCCAGCGCCGCCTGCCCGTCCGCGCGTCATGAGCGGCGGTCCCGTCCTTCTTGCCGATGTAGACCAGCCCGTCGGAGACGACGGCGGCTCCGACCGCGTCATCGACGGACCACGGCCGGAAACCTCCATCCCGCCCCGAGCCCCCCAGATCCAGCACGGTGAAGATGAT
>NZ_VCKZ01000273.1 GCF_005889745.1 Actinomadura geliboluensis | reverse complement strand
CGCCGGACACGCTGATGGCGCGGCTGCTGAACGCCGTCCTCGGCGGGCAGGAGCGCGGCGGGATGGCCGAGCGGGTCGCGCGCCGGACGTTCCGCGACCGCATCGCCCGGTTCCAGGACCTCGTCGGTTCGGCATGTCCGCCGACCTGTGAGCGAGACCGCAGGTCAGGTCGCCTGCCTGCAAGCCCCCGACCCCTGCAAGCCCCGACGCAGCCCGCACGAAAGGACGACCATGGCACTGTGGAAGCCGGATCCGACCTTCTACGCCTCCCCCCGCGACGCGGCCTCGGCCCCCGCCGAGAAGCTCGCCTACGTGGTCGCCTTCGACCGTGCCGCCGCGAAGCCCGACGCGGTCGCGGTGCTGGACGTCGACCCCGGCTCCTCGTCCTACGGGTCCGTGGTCGGCTGGACGGAACTGCCCTACCTCGGCGACGAGCTGCACCACTTCGGGTGGAACGCCTGCAGCAGCGCGCTGTGCCCCGGGTCGCCGCACCCGCACGTGGAGCGCCGGTACCTCATCGTGCCGGGGCTGCGGTCGTCGCGGGTGTACGTGATCGACACCAAGGACGACCCCACCGCCCCCAAGATCGTCAAGGTGCTGGAGGCGGACGAGCTGGCCAAGCGCGCCGGCTACTCGCGGCCCCACACCGTCCACTGCGGGCCCGAGGGCCTCTACCTGACCGCGCTCGGCGGCGCCAACGGCGAGGACGGGCCGGGCGGCATCGCGCTGCTCGACCACACCTCGTTCGACGTCCTCGGCCGCTGGGAGGTCGACCGGGGCCCGCAGTACCTCGCCTACGACGCGTGGTGGCACATCGCGCACGACGTCCTCGTCACGTCCGAGTGGGGCACCCCGTCCATGGTGGAGGACGGCGTCGTCGGCGAACTGCTGCTCGGCCGCAAGTACGGGCACGCGCTGAACTTCTTCGACCTGCGCAAGCGCAAGCACGTCCAGACCGTGGACCTCGGCGACGAGCACCAGATGGTCCTGGAGCTGCGCCCCGCGCACGACCCGACCAAGCTCTACGGCTTCGCGGGCGTGGTCGTCAACGTCGAGGACCTGTCGGCGTCCGTCTGGGTCTGGCACCGCGACGGCGACGCCTGGACCGCCACCAAGGTCATCACCATCCCCGCCGAACCCGCAGACCCCGCCGACCTGCCACCGGTCATCCAGCCGTTCGGCGCGGTGCCGCCGCTCGTCACCGACATCGACCTGTCCGTGGACGACCAGTGGCTGTACGTCTCCTGCTGGGGCACCGGCGAACTGAAGCGCTACAACGTCAGCGACCCGTTCAACCCCGTCGAGGCCGGCTCCGTCCGCATCGGCGGCATCGTCAACCGGACACCGCACCCGTCCGCGCCGGACCGCCCCCTCGCCGGCGGCCCGCAGATGGTCGAGATCAGCCGCGACGGCCGGCGCGTCTACGTCACCAACTCGCTCTACGGCTCGTGGGACGACCAGTTCTACCCCGACGGCGTCGGCGCGTGGATGGCGAAACTCGACTCCACCCCGGACGGCTTCGCCTTCGACGAACGCTTCTTCCCCAACGGCGACGCCTTCCGCGGCCGCCGCCCCCACCAGACCCGCCTCCAGGGCGGCGACGCCTCCTCAGACTCCTACTGCTACCCGTGAGCGACGGGTCGCTCGCCGCGCTCGTGGTGCTCGGGGCGTTCCACGGGCTCAATCCGGCGATGGGGTGGCTGTTCGCGGTGGCCCGCGGGCTCCAGGAGCGCAGCAGGGCGCTCGTCCTGCAGTCGCTCCCGGCGATCGCCGCGGGGCACGCCGCGTCCGTCGGCGCCGTCGCGGTCCTCATCGCGCTGACCCGGTCGGTCGTCGCGACGCAGGCGGTCGCGATCGGCGGCGGCGCGCTGCTGGTCGGCTTCGGGCTGTGGCGGCTGCTGTCGCGGCGCCACTTCCGCTGGGTCGGGATGCGGATCTCGCTGTGGCAGCTCGCCGGGTGGTCGTTCCTGATGTCGTCGGTGCACGGCGCGGGGCTGATGCTGCTGCCCGTGCTCACCGCGTCCGGGACGGCCCCGGCGGGCCACGACCACGGGCTGGCGTCGTCGTCCGGCAGCGCCCTGTCCACGGGGATCTTCGTGACGGCCGTGCACACGCTGTCGATGTTCGCCGTGGCGGGCGTCATCGCGGTGCTCGTCTACGAGATCGTCGGCCTGGCGGTGCTGCGGCGCGCCTGGTTCAACCTCGACCGCGTCTGGGCCGTCGCCCTCATCGGCGCCGGGACCGTCACCCTGTTCACCGCCCTGTGAGACCCCGGACACCGAACGCGGGGGCGCCGCCCGTGGTCACCGTGTGCGCTTGCCGACGGCGGTGAGGTCGATCTCGATGTCGAACGGCACGGTCAGCTTGAGCCGGTCGTGATGGATTCCGGTGAGGAGGTACGACCTTGTGGCGCGATCGAGTTCGTACACGTAGACGACAGTCCGTTCCTCCTCCAGCTCCACCCGCCAGAAATGCTTGATCCCGGCGGCCGCGTACCGGCGCGGCTTCGTGTCCCGGTCGAACTCCTCCGAACTCGGCGAGACGGCTTCCACCGCGAGCACGACCTCTTCCGCCTCGAAACAGGTGCGCAGGGGATCGACGGCTTCCGCCCTGACGACTGACACGTCGGGCTCGGGCACCTGGCGCTTCGCCAGCTTGACCGACATCTCCCGCACGGCCCGCAACTCCGACGGCGCCTGGTCGTCCAACTCGATGGACAGCAGGCTGAGGACCCAGGAGTGCCACATCCGCTGCGGGCTCACGAAGACCAGGCTCCCGTCGATCAGCTCGGTGTGCCGGTGCAGACCGCGCATGCGCAGGAAGTCGTCAGCGGTGAAACCGTCCGGCGGGGGGAACACCCAGTCTGGCAGCGGTGCGGCGTCCATGTGACCACTTTCTGCGATCGCTTCGACACTCTGAGCGCTCATGCGCTTACCCTTGCACACGAGCGTTGCCCTGGTCCTGGCAACAGCCTAGAACAAGGCCTGGATCGGGGACGGTCAGGCGGGGTCGGGGGCCTCGCCCTTGGCGTGCAGGAGGGTCTGGAGTTCGGCGAGTTGGCGGGCGGCGAGGGCCTTCTCGGCGCCGTTGATGCCCATGGCGCCGATGGAGGTGCCGTCCGCCAGGTCGAGGGTGGGCCACGGGTCGCCGACGTTCATCGTGACGTCGAGGATCTGCGGCCACTCCAGGCGGCGGGTGTTGAACGCGTTGACGACCGTGACGCCGGACTCGTCGGCGGCGACGCGGCAGCGCGCCAGCATGTGCAGGATCCACGCGACGGCCGCGCCGAACGCGACCATCAGGACGCGGTCGAACAGCTTGTACTGCTCCGGCACCACCACGGCGAGCACGATCAGGCCGAGCACGATCACGCCCGCCGTGATGTAGGCGACGATCCGGGTGGTGCGGGGACGCCACACGGTCGGCAGTGCCGGAGTCTCAGTCAACGATCTTCGCGATGGGGATCTCGAGGATGTCGTGCGCGCCCGCCGCCTTCAGCGCCGGGATCAGCGTGTTGACGCCGCGCTTGGCGACCACCGACTCCACGGCGTTCGACTCGCCGCCGGCGAGGGAGGTCACCGTGGGCGACGACATCGCGGGCATGATGTCGAGGACGTTCCGCAGGTCGGCCTGCGCGACGTTCAGCTTCAGCAGCACCTTGCCGCGCGCGCGGATCACGCCCTGCAGCAGGAGGGCGATGTCCTCCATCGCGGCGCGCTTCTCGGCGTCCTCGTAGGCCTCGCGGTTGGCGACCAGCTCGGTGTAGCTGGTCAGCAGCGTGTCGAGGATGCGCAGGCCGTTCTTGCGCAGCGACGAGCCGGTCTCGGTGAGGTCGACGATCGCGTCCACGATGTCGGGCACCTTCGCCTCGGTCGCGCCGTAGGACGGGACGACCGTGGCCTTCACGCCGTGCTCGTCGAGGAACCGCTTGGTCATCGCCGGGAACTCGGTGGAGATCCGGACGCCCTCCGGCAGGTCGGACACCGACTGCCAGGGCGCGCCGTCCGGCACCGCCATGATGACGCGGACCGGGTTGGCGGTCGCCTTGGAGTACTTCAGCTCGCCGAGACTGACGACGTCGGCGTCGGTCTCGGTGATCCAGTCGCGGCCGGTGATGCCGAGGTCGAACAGCCCCTGCTCCAGGTAGGTCGGGATCTCCTGCGGGCGCAGGACCCGGACCCGGTCGATGCGGGGGTCGTCGATGGAGGCGCGGTAGTCGCGGTCCGACGTGCGCTGGACGGTGAGGTCGGCGGCGTCGAACAGCTGCATGGTCGCCTTCTCCAGCGACCCCTTGGGCAGGACGAGTGACAGCACGGAATTGCCTTTCGGATGAGGATGCGTACGGGATGCCGGGTCGATCAGGAGCCCAGATGCTCCAGGCCGTGCCCGGCGTGACCGTGATGCCGCAGACCTCGCAGGGTCAGTGCCGTGTCGAGTGCGGCCACAGTCGCCTCCCATCCCTTGTCCTCGGAGCTGCCCGGCAGCCCGCTGCGTTCCAGTGCCTGCTCAATGGTGTCACATGTGAGGACCCCGTTGCCCACCGGAGTCGACTCGTCGAGCGCGACGCGGGTCACACCCGCGGTCACCGAGTCGCAGACGTAGTCGAAATGGGCGGTGGCGCCCCGGATGACCGCGCCGAGGCAGACGACGGCGTCGAAGTCGCGGGCCATCTGCTGGGCGACCACGGGCAGTTCGAGCGCGCCGGCGACGCGGGCGACGACGGGCTGGTCGATCCCGCACTCCTTGGCCGCCGCGAGCGCGCGCTCCAGCAGCCGGTCGGTGATCTGCCCGTGCCAGCGGGTGCAGACGACGCCGAGCGTGAGCCCGGCGGCGTCGACGGTCCTGTCCTCGGGGCGTCCTGCGCCGCTCATCAGAGTCCCTCGATCTGGTGTCCGAGACGGTCCCGCTTGACCGTCAGGTAACGCCGGTTGTGCTCGGTCACGACGACGGGCATGGCCTCGCGTCCGCGCACGTCCACGCCGAAGCCGTCCAGGCCCTTGAGCTTGTCGGGGTTGTTGGTCAGCACCCGGATGGAGCGTACGCCCAGGTCACGCAGCATATGCGCCGCGTTGGAGTACTCGCGCGCGTCGGCCGGGAGGCCCAGCTCCAGGTTCGCGTCCACGGTGTCGGAGCCGTTGTCCTGCAGCGCGTACGCCTGGAGCTTGGCGAGCAGGCCGATGCCGCGCCCCTCGTGCCCGCGCAGGTACAGGACGATGCCGCGCCCCTCCTGCGCGATGCGCTCCATGGCGGCGTCGAGCTGGGTGCCGCAGTCGCAGCGCTCGGAGTGCAGGACGTCGCCGGTGAGGCATTCGGAGTGGGCCCGGATCAGGACGTCCTCGCCGTCGCCGACCTCGCCGAGCACGAGCGCGATGTGCTCGCCGCCGTCCACGGCGCTGGAGAACCCGACGGCGCGCCACGACCCGAACCGGTTGGGCAGGCGGGTCTCCACGACGCGGGTGACCATCGCCTCGGTGCGGCGGCGGTACTCGGCGAGCTGTTCGATGGAGACGAGCTTGAGCCCGTGCTCCTTCGCGAAGATCTGGAGTTCGGGCAGGCGCGCCATGGTGCCGTCCTCGTTCACCACCTCGGCGAGGACGCCGGCGGGGGCGAGGCCGGCGAGCCGGGCGAGGTCGACGGCGGCCTCGGTGTGGCCGCGCCGCCGCAGGACGCCGCCCTCCCGGTAGCGCAGCGGGAAGATGTGGCCGGGCCGGACGAGGTCGCCGGGCTCGGACGCCGAGTCGCACAGGGTTCGGATGGTCTTGGCCCGGTCGGCGGCGGAGATGCCGGTGGTCACGCCGAGGCGGGCGTCCACGCTGACGGTGTAGGCGGTGCGCATCCGCTCGGTGTTCTGCGCCGTCATCAGCGGGATCTGGAGCCGGTCGAGGTCGGCGCCCTCCATCGGGACGCAGATGACGCCGCTGGTGTAGCGGATCGTGAAGGTGAGCAGCTCGGGCGTCGCCTTGGCCGCGGCGAAGATGATGTCGCCCTCGTTCTCGCGGTCCTCGTCGTCGACGACCACGACGGGGCGTCCCGCCGCGATGTCGGCGACCGCCGCCTCGATGGAGTCGAAGATGCCGCTGCCGTCGCCGGTCATGTCGTTGCCGCTCATGCGGTCACCGCCTTCTGCCTGGGGATTTGCGCGCTCCGGGACTCCCGGAGCCAGTTGTTGAACCCGACCATCACCATCACGAAGAAGATCCCGTAGACCGCGCCGGAGACGTACAGCCCGGACTTGAGCGCCAGCGGCACCCCGACCAGGTCGACGAGCACCCACACGATCCAGAAGTCGACGAGCGCGCGGCTCTGCGCGTACGTCGCCACCGCGCTGCCGACGAAGATGTAGGCGTTGGCCCACGGCGACCAGGCGACCTTCAGCCAGTCGAGGTGGACGAACAGCTGGGCGACCACGGCCGTGCCGACGACGAGCGCGCCGAGCAGGACGGCGCGTTCCCGGGCGGTGGCCTGCCGGACGACGATGGCGTCGGTCTCGCGCCGCCCGCGCGTCCACATGGTCCACCCGTAGAGGGCGAGGCCGCAGAACAGTACCTGCTTGAGGGCGTTGCCGGGGACGCTCGCGTGCAGGGACGCGGCGAGCAGCAGCAGCGCGCCGGTGAGCTGGACCGGCCACGTCCAGAGGGTCTTGCGCATGGCGAGCCAGACGACGGCGAGCGAGAGCACGTTCCCGGTGAGATCGGTCCAGAGGATGTGCTCGCCGAACACCTCGAAGCCCGCGCCGAGCCAGTTCACGACCGGTCGCCCAGCATGCGCTCGACGTACTTGGCGACGACGTCCACCTCGAGGTTCACGGGGTCGCCGGGCTTCTTGTGGCCGAGCGTGGTGAGGGCGAGGGTCGTCGGGATGAGGGCGACGCTGAACCGGTCGGCGCCGGCCTCCACGACGGTGAGGCTGATGCCGTCGACGGTGATCGAGCCCTTGTTCACCAGGTACCGGCTGAGGTCGGCGGGCAGGGAGACCGTCACGACGTCCCACCGCTCCCCCGGTTCGCGGGAGAGGATCGCGCCGACACCGTCGACGTGGCCCTGCACCAGGTGGCCGCCGAGCCGGTCGGACAGCCGGACGGGGCGTTCCAGATTGACCTTGGACCCGGGTTCCAGCGCGCCGAGGCTGGACTTGTCGAGCGTCTCCTTGATGACGTCGGCGGAGAAGACCCCGTTCTGGACGTCCACCACGGTGAGGCAGACGCCGTTGACGGCGATCGACGCCCCGTGGACGGCGTCCTCGGTGACGAGCGGGCCGCGGATCGCGAGGGTGACCGAGTCCCCCCGGATCTCGATCGCGACGATCTCGCCGAGCTCCTCGACGATGCCGGTGAACATCTCCCGGGCCTCCTAGTTCAGGGCTCCGGGGACACTCGTACATCGTCGTACGCCCCAGGTCAGGGGCGTACCGCGCGCTGCCTCCCATCCGGACTTTAACCGTCGGTCCCGGAATTCCACCGGGTCAACCGGCCGATGGCTTCGGCCGGGTCGCGGACTGTCACCGCCGGTTCGGAATTTCACCGACCCCGGAGCACGCGTTCATGCTTTGCCAACCAGTGTGCCATGCCTTGCATTCCGCGGCCCATGTGACCATCACCACTGGCCGTCCTGGATTGAACGTTCAACGATCTTGAACCCGGGGTACACCCTCCGCCACAAGTGACGCATGACGGACTTTTCCCCCAGGAGGCAGTCATGGACGTCGTCGCCCTCATCGCCCGCATCGCCTTCACGGCGATCTTCATCGGCGCCGGCATCGGCCACCTCACCGCGACCGACGCGATGGCCGGCTACGCGGCCGCGAAGAAGCTGCCGATGGCCAAGCTCGCCGTGCAGGTCTCCGGCGCCTACATCCTGCTCGCGTCGGTCCTGCTCGTCCTCGGCATCTGGCCGGACCTCGCCGCCATCGCGCTCGTCCCGTTCCTGCTCATCACGGCGTTCGTCTTCCACGACTTCTGGACGCAGGAGTCCCCGGAGGCGCGCCAGATGGAGCAGCAGCAGTTCCTCAAGGACCTCTCCCTGGCCGGCGGCGCCCTGGCTTTGTTCGTCCTGTACGCCTCCGACAACCACCCCGGCCTGAACCTGGTAGGCCCCCTCTTCACCTAACCCGGTCGGCCGCGCCGCCGAGCGGCCCCGGCGGCGCGGCTCCGGTGACTCATCCGCGTCCGCGCGTTGAAGGCATTGCAGCGCGCGGCCCGGAGATGCCGCAGCCACGGCCTGCCTCACGGAATCGGGGAACTGCGGATCGTCCAAGCGCCCCTCTGGAAGAGCCGGGGACGAAGAGCCCGCTCGCCGAAGACCATCGGTTCGCCGCGCAGGTAGCGCCGGTACTGGACGATCAGGTCGGCGTCCGGAAGAAGCGGCCACCGACTCGTCCGGCCACTCTCCTTGTCGAGCACCAGCACAGTCTCCCCATCGGGCACCGGAACCTGCGGCGGCTCGGACAGCACCGCCGACACGCCCCTGGCGACGTAGAAGGCGCCGAGGTCGCTGAGCAGGACGAGCCGACGCGCGCCGCCCGTGGACGGGCGGTTGTAGTGCGCGTCCGCACACGCCCACGCAGCACCGCGGTCGAGCGGTGCGCCCTGGCAGGCCCCGTGCAAGACGAGCGCGGCGGCGACGCGACGCACGGTCGGGCAGGGCACCGCCGTCTCGCACGCCGGACACGCAGCCGTTCCCGTGGGACGGTGCGCGTCCAGGACGTCGGCGAGCACGACCACCGCACCGGCCAGGCTCCGGCTCGCTTCGGCGGCCGAGTCGTCCCGCGCGAGGACGGCGAGGGCCGCGTCCCGTGCTTCTCGGACGAGCGACTCCGCCCGCTCTTCGGGACGAGCCGTCATCGGGCACCGTCTCCGGGAACGACACCGTGCTCGTGGTGGCAGACGACCTCGTCGGCGACATCGTGCAGATCCGCGAACGGCCTGCACGCGTAGGCGTTCCGCGTCCCCGGCCGGACGCGCCACCGGAACACGCCCGGCGGCTCGGACCACACCGTCAGCCCCCGCAGCGCGACCACCGAACGGTCGGACCCGTGGTGGCAGCGTGTGCCGTCCAGTCCCCGAGCGATCAGCAGCCGGCGCAGCACCACGGCCGCCTCCCATGGGAGCGGGCGCGCCGGGGACGCGCACGTCCGGGCGGCCGGGACGCAGAACCAGGTCGCCTTGCCCGGTACCGGCAGCGGCCCCAGCCTGGACCGCGTCCGGTGCCAGCCCCAAGCCGACGAGAGCGCCTCGACGACCGCGATTCCCCGGCCGTTCTCCGCCCACGCGCCGTCCGCCTTGCCGGGACGCGTCCACTCGGGCTTCGGGTCGAACACCTTGAACACGAGCTGGCTCTCCGGCGTGACCCGGTGGTAGGCCCACAGTTCGAGGACGCGCCGCCCCGGCGCCGCCTCCGCGCGGCCCGAAGCGCCGCCGATGCCGTGCCGCAGGCCGTTCGTCACCAGCTCGGACGCCGCGAGCGTGACGTCCTCGACGAGTTCGCCCGACACCTTGGCCGCCGTCAGCGCCACCCGAAGGTGTGCACGGGCCACACCGGCGCAGGTCTCGTCGGCGGGCAGCGGCCAGGCCGAACACCCGCCGAGCACCAGATCGGGGAGATGGCCGTGAACCATGGGGGTCTCCTCTACGCGAGGGATCTATGTCCGAAGCAGCATGATCGTTTCCGTAATCGGCTGCGAACGCTGCGTTACGGACTAGATAATGAACTCATTCGCGCCTAGATCGCAAGGCTAAGCGAGATAGATAATCCAGATTCTTGCGATCATGAATCTAAATACCCACAAAATGGAAGGAATGGACATGGCAGACATTCGCGCTAGCGGGTACAGTCCGACGATCAAGAAACGTGCACTCAGCCGGAAATTGGTTGACCTGCGAAAGCAGTGCGGCATGACGACAGCCCAGGTATGCAGGCAGCTCAACTGGAGTCACACAAAGCTCAACTACATCGAAAAGGCCAAATGGGTCGAACCGAGCAGCGACGCCGTCGCCGACCTCTGCGAGCTGTACGGCGTCGAGGGCAGTGACCGCGAAGCTCTGATCAAGCTCACCCGGGAGGCTCGCCAGCGCGGCTGGTGGCGCAGGTACAACGACGTCTTCCGAGACGACTTCGTGGGGCTGGAGGCAGGCGCCTCAGAGATCTACGCGTTCCAAACCACACTCGTGCCGGGCCTGCTTCAAACGCCTGGATACGTCGAGATGATCAATCGCGATGCGGGCATGGTTGACGACGACGAACTGAAGCGCCACATCGATGCCCGGACGCAACGCCAGATGATCCTCACGAGACGGTCATCCCCCTGCCGCTTCCATGCGCTGATCGATGAGAACGCGTTGCTTCGGATCAGCAACCCCCAGGTACGGTCGGAGCAGATCCGCCATCTCATCAAGGTCTCAGGGAGACCTAACGTTGACGTACAGATCCTCAAGATCGCTGACGGAGTCTACCCAGGCACCAGCGAACCGTTCGTTTATCTGAAGTTCCCCGGAGCTGCTGACCGAGACATCGTCTACCTCGAAACCACGATCGACGACCGCATGATGGAGGAGGAAGATGAGCTAGAGCGCTACATGGCCAGGTTTGATCTGCTACGCGCCAGGGCTACGGATCCTGCCGCAACTAGCGCATACCTCACAAGATTGATTGAGTGACAACCATGGAGCTTTCTAGGACGAACTGGCGCAAGAGCAGCAAGTCCAGCGCTGGCGGTCAAGAGTGCGTCGAGGTCGCTGCGGCCTGGCGCAAGAGCAGCAAGTCTCAAGTAGGCGGCAACGAGTGCGTCGAGGTGGCCAGCACGCCCGATGCTGTACTGATCCGGGACAGCAAGGACGCGACCGGCCCCCGGCACGTGGTCACTTCGGACGTGTTCCGCGACCTGCTCGGCCGGATCAAGAGCGGCAGGCTGGACCTGTAGGGCGTGGCGCGTTGACCTGTGGAGTGTTGCCCTTATCCGCGACTCGTTGAGGGCAACACTCCGCAAGTCATCCCTGGAGGGACAAGGCCGGGACCGGAGGACGCACGCGATCAGCGCGGGGGCGGGCTCCTCGCGGGGGTCATTGGCATGCTTGAAGTGCCTGGCCAGGTAGTAGCGGTACATCGCCCCCGTGGCCGGCGGGACCTCTCCCCACTGCGGCCGACGTACTGGCCGAGGAACCGCTTGCCGTTCACATCGACGTCCAGGCCGAGTTCGTCCTCGGCGATACGGGCGATGACATCATCGATGCTCTCCGGCTTGAACATGCGCAGGCCGGGGAGCGCCCACTTGTTCTGGTAAGGCGCGATAGGGCGTCGGACAAGCACGACGCCTCCGCCCTCGGGAAGCTCCACGACGAGGTCGAACGTGGGGATCACCGCGTATCGAGGATGCTCTCGAAGATCTCTCTCGGCGCGAACTTCACCTCTGGGCGCTTGCGCGACGTCATGGCAGATTCCTCTCATGGGGCTGCGCAGCCGTGCGCCAGACCTGGCAGCTTTCGGCGTGGAACTTCGGCACCACAACCTTCTCCAGCCGGGCGGCCACGACCGTCTGCGCGATCTGCTGGTACTGGACGGCACGCTGACCGCCTACGACCGACTGCCGGCCGACCGGCCGTACTACTCAGCCAGGTGCCGCCGCGACAGAATGAACGTGCGGGTCATCGCCGGCCCTACGGGACAATTCTTTGGACGTCGGTGCCGCCGCCCGGCCGCACCCACGACCTCACCGCTGCCCGCGTATGGGCTGCTGCGCACGTTGGAGCAGCTCTACCAGGATATTCACGAGTCATCATGCGTCATCGAATTCGTGAGCCCCAAGCCGGGCCAACTTCCTGACTATATCCGACCACGCGGCGCCCTCTACACGTTCGATAGCGACAGTTACAGCTCGCAGGAGCGGCGGAATGCATGGACTACCCACAAGTATCAGTGGATGCCCGAATATAATCCGCTCCCGAACCAGGCGGCGCGCGATATTCTTCGGCGTGCAGACAATAAACTGCAGAGATTCTTCGCCTACGCCATCCGAAGGACCTATGAGAGCCTGCAGAAGAAAGGAAAAATCCGTTTCATCCTCAGGCCAGAATTAATCAAGATCTACATCGGGACTAATGAGAGCCCTCACCTTGACCTTCATGGCATGTGGCGGGTAGTCCGGATGGGCCATGACACGCAAGGCCTCAAGTGCGTCCGCAACGACGATTTCACCATGTTACTTCACACTCTCTCTCCATTTTTCGCATACATCCCTTCACCTCTCTCAAACCGCCCCGCATTAAAGGCTACTCTCGAAGGCTGCCTCAGATCCCCGTACTCTACGAGAACAGACCTCCACCTCCATCACGGCAAAAGACATTCGACTCAATCATCAACGTAAGAGAGAAGAATCACCGCCACCCCCTCTCCAATGCCAACCATTGCACAGTCATAAGTGTGTCCAGTGAGCGGGCTTGCAGTAAACTCACCACTAAAGTCCCCATATTCCCAAGACCATGCAGGAAAGTCTACATTGCTCCACCATCCCACGCTGGGACCCAGAATATCCACCATGTCCGAGGCAATCACCTTTGCCTCATCCTCGCCCAAGGGGCCGGCAGAGCCCAAATAGACGAAATCTGTAGCGAGTATCAGCGCCAAAAACGGCACCATCCGCGACGGCGGCACATCGACACGAGACAGCTCGCGTCGAATTTCCGTTATCGTGACAGGGCGAGTTGGAATCACATGCCGATACGGGCCGCGGTCAAAATCTGAAGCGAAGATGACGGGGTACAACAATGTCGCCGGATCGACTTCGCCTGAATCGTCCACGCCTATCCGCAAAAATTGACCAAGTTCTTCGTCCCGCGTAAGCGGCGCAATAAGTTCGCGCATCCGGGTTGCCCGTTCCATACTGCAATGCCGTTAAATTAGCCTGACCGTCAGGGTGTTATCCACATATCCACAGGCGTCGCAGGTCCATGTGGAGTTCGTGAAAGCGATTGAAGCCTCGCTTGCGGAGGCATATGTTGCCGATGTGCCTG
>NZ_VCKZ01000272.1 GCF_005889745.1 Actinomadura geliboluensis | reverse complement strand
CGCTCGGGCTGATCGTGCTGGTCGGCGTCCCGCTGATCCTCGCGATCGCGGCGCCGCTGCTGCGCCCCTACCGGGACCGGGAGCTGGCGCACCGGGAGCTCGTCGGCGAGCTGAGCACGCACGCCACCGACCTGGTCGCGGGCCTGCGGGTGCTGCGCGGCATCGGCGGCGAGCCGCTGTTCTCCCGCCGCTACCGCGCCGAGTCGCAGCGGGTGCGGGCGGCGGGCGTGGCGGCCGCGCGGGCCGAGACCCGGCTGAGCGGCGCCGAGGTGCTGCTCCCCGGGCTGCTGATCGCGCTGGTGACGTGGGTCGGCGCCCGGTTCGCCGTCAGCGGGACGATCGGCGTCGGCGAGCTGGTCGCGTTCTACGGGTACGCCGTGTTCCTGATCGTCCCGCTGAAGACGCTCGGCGAGGCCGCGGGCAAGATCACCAAGGGGCTGGTGGCGGCGGGCCGGGTCACCGCCCTGCTGTCCATCGACCCCGAGCTGCCGGACGCGGGGACGGCCCGTCCGGCGGCGGGCTCCGAGCTCGTCGACATCGCGTCCGGGCTGGTCGTGCGGCCGGGCCGGGTCACCGCGATCGCGGCGGCCGACCCGCGCGACGCGCAGGCGATCGCCGACCGGCTCGGCCGGTACGCGCCCGGCGAGGTCGACTTCGGCGGCGTCCCGCTGCACGGCGTGGCGGACCTCAGGAAGCGGATCCTGGTCGCGGTGAACGAGGACCGCCTCTTCGCCGGGTCCCTGGCCGAGTCGCTGGCGCCGGACGGAGACGAGGCCACGCTGCGCGCCGCGATCCGTTCCGCGTGCGCCGAGGACATCGTCGCGTCCTCCGGCCTGGACGCCTATGTGGCGGAGGCCGGACGGGAGTTCTCGGGCGGCCAGCAGCAGCGCCTTCGCCTGGCACGGGCACTCGCCGCCGACCCGGACGTCCTCGTCCTGGTGGAGCCGACCAGTGCCGTGGACGCGCATACCGAGGCGCGCATCGCCGACAGGCTCCGCCCAGCGCGCGCGGGACGCACCACCGTGGTCTGCACGACGAGCCCGCTGATGCTGGACCGGGCCGACCACGTGGCCTTCGTCCAAGGCGGCCACGTCGTCGCGGAAGGAACGCACCGCGACCTGCTGGAGACCGAACCGCGCTACGCGGCCACCGTCACCAGAGGAGAAGCAACGGAACAAGCGGAAAGGGCAGGACGGTGAGCGCGGAGATACTGCCGGTCGCGACGCCCGCGCAGGTGCGCGCGTACGCGCGGCGGCTCGTCGTGCGGCATCCGCGCGACCTCGCCGCCGTGCTGGCCCTGCACGCGTTCGCCGCCGTGACGGGCCTGGTCGCGCCGCGCCTGCTCGGCGCGCTCGTCGAGGACGTCCGCGACGGCCGCGCCGACATCGACACCACCGGCCTCGCCATCGCCGGCTTCGTGATCGTGCAGGCCGTGCTGACCAGGTACGCCTACCTCGCGTCCGCGAAGCTGGGCGAGCGCGTGCTGGCGGAGCTGCGGGAGGAATTCGTCGACCGCGTCCTGGCGCTGCCGCTGTCGCGGGTCGAGCGGGCGGGCACCGGCGACCTGGTCACCCGCGCGTCCCGGGACGTCGACACGCTCGGCACGTCCGTCCGGTACGCCATGCCGGAGACGCTCGTCGCGATCGTCGTCGGCGCGTTCACGTTCGGCGCGCTGCTGCTGAACGGCCCGCTCGTCGCGCTGCCCGCGCTGGTCGCCGTGCCGTTCCTGGTCGCGGTGATGCGCTGGTACCTGCCCCGCGCGCACGTCGGCTACCTGCGGGAGAACGAGGCCTGGTCGCGGATCGCCGGCAGCCTCACCGAGACCGTCCAGGGCGCGCGGACCGTCGAGGCGCTCGGCCTCGCCGACCGCCGGCACCGCCGCGGCGACGACGACATCGCGGTCTCCTACAAGGCCGAGCGCTACACGCTGCGGCTGCGCATGTTCCTGTTCCCGGTGGCCGAGCTGAGCTTCGTGCTGCCCGTGGTGTCGACCCTGTTCGTCGGCGGCCTCCTCTACATGCACGACATGGCGACGCTCGGGCAGGTGACCGCCGCGACCCTGTACGCGCAGCTGCTCATCGAGCCGGTGGACACCATGCTCTCCTGGCTGGACGAGCTGCAGCTCGGCGGCGCGTCGCTGGCCCGCCTGCTCGGCGTCGGCAACGTCCCGCCCGACCGCGCGCCGGGCGACGCCCTGCCCGCCGGCGACCGGCTCACGGCGCGCCGCGTCCGCTACCACTACCGGCCGGGCAAGGACGTCCTGCACGGCGTGGACCTCGACCTGCGGCCCGGCGAGCGGCTCGCGATGGTCGGGCCGAGCGGCGCCGGCAAGTCCACCCTCGGCCGGCTGCTCGCCGGGGTGGACGGCCCGCGCGCGGGCGCCGTCACCGTCGGCGGCGTCCCGCTGGTGGAGCTGCCGCTGGACGGCCTGCGCCGCGAGGTCGCGCTGGTCACGCAGGAGCACCACGTGTTCCGCGGCACGCTCCGCGAGAACCTCGCGATGGCCCGCGAGGACGCCTCCGACGAGGAGATCCGCCGGGTCCTCGCCGCGGTCGAGTGGGACGGGCCGGACCTCGGCACCGTCGTCGGCTCCGGCGGCGTCCCGCTGACGCCCGCGCAGGCGCAGCAGCTCGCGCTGGCCCGGCTCGTCCTCGCCGACCCGCACACCCTCGTGCTGGACGAGGCGACGTCGCTGCTCGACCCGCGCGCCGCCCGCCGCCTGGAGCGCTCGCTCGCCGCCGTCCTGGACGGCCGGACCGTCGTGGCGATCGCGCACCGCCTCCACACCGCCCACGACGCCGACCGTGTGGCGGTGGTGGAGGACGGGCGCATCACCGAGCTCGGCACCCACGAGGACCTGCTGGCCCAGAAGGGCTCCTACGCGGCCCTGTGGGCGTCCTGGCACGGCTCAGCCGGCTAGCACGCGGCTCAGCGGGCTGGCACCGCGCGGCTCAGCGGGCCAGCACCGACTTCAGGTAGTCGACCTGGATGTGGAGGAGGTTCTCCGCGACGACCTCCTGCGGGGTCATGTGGGTGACGCCCGACAGCGGCAGCACGGTGTGCGGGCGCCCGGCGGCCAGCAGCGCCGACGAGAACCGCAGCGTGTGCGCGGCCACCACGTTGTCGTCCGCGAGCCCGTGGATGACCATCAGGGGCCGCTTCAGGTCAGCGGCCCGCTCGATGAGCGAGTTCGCGGCGTAGAGCTCCGGCTCCTCGTCCGGGTGGCCGAGGTACCGCTCGGTGTAGTGGGTGTCGTACAGCCGCCAGTCGGTGACGGGCGCGCCCGCGATGCCCACGTGGAACACGTCCGGCCGCTCCAGGACGGCGAGGCCCGCGAGCCAGCCGCCGAACGACCAGCCGCGGATGCCGACCCGGTCGAGGTCGAGCGCGGCCGGGTGCTTGCGCGCCGCCTCGATCAGCGCGGTGATCTGGTCGTCGAGCACGGGCCCGACGAAGTCGCCGTGCACCGAGCGCTCCCACGCCGGGCCGCGCGCGGGCGTGCCGCGGCCGTCCGCGATCACGACGGCGAAGCCCTGGTCGGCGAGCCACTGCGGCTCGCAGTACATGCGCTGCACGGCGAGGACGCGCTGGGCGTGGGGCCCGCCGTAGGGGTCCATGAGGACGGGCAGCCGCCCCTGGTCGGGCTCCCAGCCGGTGGGCAGCAGCACGGCGGTGCGGATCTCCCGGTCGCCGGCCCGCAGCAGCTCCACCTTCGGGGTGATCACCGGGGTCTCGGCGAACGAGGCGACCGGGTGCGTCCCGGCGGGGGTGCGCACCTCGGTCTCCGAGCCGGGGCGGTCGAGCCGCGCGCCCGTCACGACGGTGATCCCGCCGGACCGGATGCCGCCGAAGACGCCCGCCCCCTCGGTCAGCCGGGTGGTCTCGCCGCCGGCATAGGAGTACAGGTGGACCTCGGTGGGCTCCTCCGAGCCGGTGAACAGGATCGACTCGCCGTCCACCCCGAGCACCGACCGGACCTGCAGCCCCGCGGGCGTGACCGGCTTGCCGCCGACGGTGATGCGGCGCGTGTCGGCGTCGCGGTCCTCGGTGGTCCAGACGAGGTCGCCGGAGGCCGTCCGGACGGGCAGGCCGGGGACGATCTCCGTCCACACCGGGTCGTGCTCGGTGTGCAGGAGGGACGTCGCGCCGTTGGTCGGGTCGACGCTCAGCACCCGCTGCGAGCGCTGGTCGCGCGGCTGCACGACGATCAGCAGGCCGTGCCGGTCCCAGGAGGCCGCCACGAAGTAGGGGAACATGCCGCGGTCCCAGGCGACGGCGGTGCGCCGGCCGTCCACCTTCAGCAGCACCAGCGAGACCAGCGCGTTCGGCGTGCCGGCCGCCGGGTAGGCGATCTCGGACGGCGGCCGGTCGGGGTTGGCGGGGTCGGCGATGTGCCAGCGCTGCACCGGCGTCTCGTCCACCCGCGCCGCCAGCAGCGTGCCGCCGTCGGGGGACCACCAGTGGCCGCGCATCCGGCCCATCTCCTCCGCCGCGACGAACTCGGCGAGGCCGTAGGACACCTGGTCGGACTCCGGCTGGACGAGCGCCCGGTCGTCGGTGCCGTCCATCTCGATGACGCGCAGCGTCCGGCCCGACACGTAGGCGATCCGCCGCCCGGCCGGGTCGGGGCGCGGGTCGAACACGGGCGCCTGCGCGGGCAGCTCGCGGACCAGCGCGGTGCCGAGGTCGACCGCGTACAGCCGCCCGGCCAGCGTGAACACCGCCTGCCGCATGCCCTGGTCGGTGGCGTAGCCGACGATGCCGCCCGCCTGCTCGCGGGCGCGCTCGCGCCGGGCCCGCTCCTCGGCGGGCAGGTCCTCCTCGCCGGGGACGTCCAGCGCGGCCGGGTCGGCGACGCACTCCTCCTCGCCGGTCGCGGTGTCCAGCGTCCACAGGCAGGTGACCGGATCGTCGCCCGCCCTGGTGCGCAGGAACGTCACGCGCGACTCGTCCGGCGCGATCTGGAAGGCGCGCGGAACGCCGAGGCTGAACCGGCGGGTGCGGGCGCTCTGCCGCGGATAGCTGATGCTCATGGCACCCGAGTCTGCCAGGATGCCCGGGAAGTACGGCGCACGGCGGTCTCCTGCCCTCTATGATCACGGGTCGTCGCGTGGTGGCCGGGGAACGTCCCGTGCCCGGGTCCGCGCTCGCGTAAGCTCAAAGCTTCCCCAAGCACTTTTTTCGTCGCGGGCTGAGGAGTGGTCAATGCCGGAGCTGCAGCCGGGAGATCCCCGGCGGCTTGGCTCGTACGAGATCGTCGAGCGGCTCGGCGAGGGCGGCCAGGGCGTCGTCTACGCCGGGGTCGACGCCTCCGGGAACCGCGCCGCGATCAAGCTGCTGCGCGCCGACCTCGCCGGGGACACGATGGCGCGCACCCGGTTCGTCCGGGAGGCGCAGGCCGCCAAGCAGGTCGCGCGGTTCTGCACCGCGCAGGTCCTGGAGGCCGACGTCGCGGGCGACCAGCCCTACATCGCCAGCGAGTACGTGCCGGGCCCCTCGCTCTACAAGCAGGTCACCGAGACCGGCCCGATCGGCGGCGCGGCCCTCGACCGGCTCGCGATCGGCACCGCGACCGCGCTGGTCGCGATCCACCAGGCCGGCATCGTGCACCGCGACTTCAAGCCGCACAACGTCATCATGGCGCCGGACGGCCCGCGGGTGATCGACTTCGGCATCGCGCGCGCCCTGGACACCGGGCAGACGAACGCGACGAAGGCGATCGGCACGCCGTCCTACATGGCGCCGGAGCAGGTGGCGGGCGCCACCCTCACCGAGGCCGTGGACGTGTGGGCGTGGGCGACGACGATCGTGTTCGCCGCGACCGGCCACCCGCCGTTCGGCGACGACACCGTGGTCGCGGTGATCAACCGGGTGATGCACGAGCCGCCGATGCTGGACGGCGTCCCGCCCGACCTGCACCGGCTGATCGCGGCGTGCCTGGTCAAGGAGCCCGAGCGGCGGCCGACCGCGCAGCAGATCATGATGGCGCTGATCGGCAGCGGGCCGGGCGGCGCCGGGCAGACCCGCATGGACGACCCCGCGCAGGCCACCACGATGCTCGCGGAGGGCTCCACGCTCGCCGCGGGCGGGCTCGGCGCGGCCGGGCTCGCGGGCGCGGGCGCCACCCACCCGGGCGGCCCCGCCGGCGGGACGCGCCGCGTCTCACCGTCGGAGTACACCGGGAGCCTGCCGCCCGCGGGGCCTCCGGGCGGCGGCGCCGGCCGGGCCCGGTACGACGACTGGGAGCCCGAGCGCAAGTCCAAGTGGCCGATCGTCGCGGCCGTCGCCGCGATCGCCGTGCTGGCGCTCGTCGTCGGCGTGTACGCGGCGACCCGCGGCGGTGGCGACTCGCCGAACGCGCCGGTCACGCCGTCGGTGAGCGAATCGTCGGAGGTCTCCGAGACCCCGACGTCCGAGGAGCCGGAAGAGCCGACGCCGACCCGCACCCGCACGCGCCGCAACACTCCGCCGCCGCAGCAGTCGACCGCGCCGACCTCCGAGGCGCCGACCAGCGAGACGCCCACGTCCGAGGCGCCGACCAGCGAGACGCCCACGTCCGGCCCGCCGACCGGTGACGGCGGCGACGGCGGTGACGGCGGCGACGGTCCCGGCCCCGGTGCGGGCGGCGGCGGTGGCGGCGGGCCCGGCTCGGGCGGCTGACCCGCCGTCAAGACCCGCCGCCGGGACCCGCCGGACCGTGCGGGGCAGGGCGGTCATCGCCGCCGCCCCGTGCTCTGAGTAGGCTCGTTGACTATGAAGGAGCCGCGGATCCTGTTCGTCCACGCCCATCCGGACGACGAGTCCATCGGGACCGGGGCGACCATGGCCAAGTACGCCGCCGAGGGCGCCCACGTCTGTCTCGTCACCTGCACCCTGGGCGAGGAGGGCGAGGTGATCCCGGAGGAGCTGCGCCACCTGGCCTCCGACAAGGAGGACGGCCTCGGCGAGTACCGGATCGGGGAGCTGGCGGCGGCGTGCGCGGCGCTCGGCGTCCGCGACCACCGCTTCCTCGGCGGCGCGGGCCGCTGGCGCGACTCCGGCATGATGGGCGCGCCCACCAACGACGACCCGCGCTGCTTCTGGCGGGCGGACGTCGACACCGCCGCCGCGGACCTCGTCCCGGTGATCCGGGAGGTCCGGCCACAGGTGATCGTCACCTACGACGAGCGCGGCAACTACGGGCACCCCGACCACATCCAGGCGCACCGCGTCGCGTGGCGGGCGTTCGAGCTGGCCGCCGACCCGTCGTTCACGGAGGGCGGTGAGCCGTGGCGGGCCGCCAAGTTCTACGCCTACGCCACCCCGCGCACCGTCCTCGCGCGGGCGATCGCGGTGATGCGGGAGGCGAAGCTGCCGTTCGCGCGCGTCGCCGGGCTGGACGAGCTCGGCTCCGGCGTGCCCGACGGGCAGGTCACCACGGTGGTGGACGCCCGCGCGCACCTGCCCGCCAAGCTCGCCGCGCTGCGCGCCCACCGCACCCAGATCGTCGTGGCGCCCGACCAGGTCGGCCCGTTCTTCGCGCTGTCGAACAACCTGGGGCAGCAGGCGTTCGGCACCGAGTACTACATCCTCCAGGCCGGCGAGCAGGGCCCGGTCGGCCCCGGCCGCCGCGAGCGCGACCTGTTCGCGGGCCTCGCCGAGCAGGGCCCCGGCGACGACGCCTGACCGCCGCGGGACCCGCGGCCGGTAGCCTGACTCCGTGCACAAGGACGACGACGAGGCGCGGGTGAGCCTCGCCAAGGACGGCCCCCCGGCGGACGGTGCGGCGGGCGCGTCCCTCGCGCGGGAGCCCCGCGCCGAGGGCCCGCTGGACGCGTTCGTGTCCGGCGCCGCCTACGCCGCGCTCGCCCTGCTCGGCGCGGTCTTCGGCGTGGTCGGCTCGTTCAGCCAGGACTGGACGCTCGGCCCGGTCCCGGTCGCCGCGATCGTCCTGGTCGCGCTGGTCTTCGCGATGGCCCGGCTGGCCGGGCACGGGATGGGCGGCCGGGTCGGGGCCACGGTCCCGGCGGTGGTGTGGGGCGTGGTCGTGTTCGTCCTGTCGATGCGCCGCGGCGAGGGCGACCTCGTCATCCCCGGCACCCTCCCGGGATACCTGTTCATCGTCGGCGGCATGCTCGCCGCGGTCGCCGGCATCATGACGGTGCCGCCGGCCCGCCCGCCGGGCGACTGGCTGCTCGGCAGGGCGGGCCGGGTCCGCGACTAGCGGTTCCGGCCGGGGCCGGCGGTCCCGGTCAGGACGCCATCGGGGCGGGCTCTGCGTCGAGCTGCGGCATGGCCGTGTTGTCCTTGTGCCCCTTCAGGGTGAGGCACGCGGCCGCGCTGAGCAGGATCACGACGATCGGCAGCCACATCGTCGGCTTCATCGCGTGCACGAAGCCGTGCGAGAAGACCTGCCCGGCCAGCTCGTGGACGCGGTGCGCGACGTTCGGCGGGATGCCCGGCGGGAGCTGCTGCTTCGCGCCGCTCTGGCCCGCGCCGACCTCCAGGCCGCTCTTGGCCGCGTTGGCGAACCCCTGCACGAACCCGGGGCGCACGTCGGCGGGCAGCGCCGCCGAGCGGGTCGCGGCCTCGTCCCGCAGCGAGGAGGCGAGCTGGTTCTGCAGGACGGCGCCGACCGCCGCACTGCCCAGCACCGACCCGACCTGCCGGATCGTGTTGTTGACGCCGGACGCGGCGCCCGCGAGGCGCGGCGGGACGTTCCGGGTCGCCTCGGTGGCCATCGGCGCGAACACGCCGCCGATGCCGATGCCGGAGACGACGAGCGCGGGGATGAACGCCTTCCAGTCCGTCCCGACCTCGGCGACGAGGACGATCCACACCATCCCGGCGCCGTAGAGGGTGAGGCCGCCCATCAGGATGAACTTGCCGCCGATCCGGTCCGAGAGCCGGCCCGCGACGGGCGCGAGGAACATCGACACCAGCGACGACGGCGCCATGACGAGCCCGGCCTTGAGGGCGCTGAAGCCCAGCACCGACTGCAGGTAGATCGTCATCGGCAGGAACATGCCGACCATGCCGACCGAGACGGCCGCGCCGACGAGGTTCAGCACGGTGAAGTTGCGGTCCTTGAACAGGGAGAAGGGGACGAGCGGCTCGCCGTCCTGGCGGGACCGCTGCTGCACGACGAAGATCACGAACAGGGCGAGCCCGGCGCCGATCAGGCCCCAGATGCCCGCGTTCCATTCGTACTTCTGGCCCTCGGTCAGCGCGAACGTGAGGCAGAAGAGGGCGGCGGACGCCAGCAGCACGCCGACGAGGTCGAAACGGTGCCGGACGCCGGGGGTGCGGCCGGGCAGGATCGGCACTGCCATAGCGAGCACCAGGATCCCGATGGGCAGGTTCACGAAGAAGATCCAGCGCCAGTCGAGGCTGGTGACGAGCAGGCCGCCGATCGTCGGCCCGGCGATCGTGGAGACCCCGGCGACCGCGCCCCACACGCCGAGCGCGGCGCCGCGCCGCTCCGGCGGGAACACCCCGATGATGATCGACATGGTCTGCGGCATCAGCAGCGCGGCGCCGAGGCCCTGCAGGGCGCGGGCGGCGATCAGCTGCGTGGGGTCCTGCGCGATCCCGCACGCGAGGCTGGCCACCGTGAACAGCGCGACCCCGGCGATGAACAGGTTCTTCTTACCCCACAGGTCGCCGAGGCGGCCGGCGGTGATGAGCAGCACCGCCAGCACCAGGACGTAGGCGTTGACGACCCAGAGCACCTCGTCCAGCGAGGCGTGCAGCTTGTCGGTCATGCTCGGGATCGCGATGTTCACGATCGTCAGGTCGAGCAGGGTCATGAAGAATCCGAGGGAGAGCGTCAGCAGGATCGCCCAGGGATTTCCGCGCCATTTGCTCATGGGGCCCCCTTGTCGTCGTGGCGTGGTGGTCGGGGGCGCGGGTGGCAGCGGATCTGCACCTCGTCGTCCCTCCAGGTGAGGCGGCCGGAATCCAGGTCGTCGACCAGGCCCCGCACGTAGTCGAGCTCGCCGTGCAGCCGGGCGATCTGCCACTCCTGGTCGAGCAGTTTGTAACGCTCCAGGCCCTGCTTGAGGAGCGCGTCGTGCGCCGTCTGGTGCGCGGCCAGCGCCGCCTCCAGCGCGACCGTGCGGCCGCGCAGCAGCCGGGCGACCTCTCCCTCCGACAGCAGGTTGATGAACGCCAGCCCGGTGCCGAACAGCGGGAACTCCTCGGCGGGGTGGCGCAGCAACTCGGCGAGCCGCATCTGCGCGGCGTCCCGCCCGGCGGCGGTCACCGCGTAGATGGTGCGCTCGGGCCGGCGGCCCTCCCGGCTCGTCTCCAGCGGCTCGATCAGCCCGGCCGCGGCGAGCCGCTCCACCGAGTGGTACAGCGAACCGTGGGTGATCTTGACGGCCTGGTCGTAGGCGTGGTCGCGGATGCGCTGCTGCATCTCGTACGGGTGCATCGGGCTGTCGCAGAGCATCCGCAGCACGGTCAGCGCGAGCGGTGTCAGCGGTCGGGACATGGTTCCGGGCCTATGGTCGATTCCGATTAGTCCAGACAGACTAATCCAACCGGACCGACCTCGTCACCTTAACCGCGAAGCCGGACATGTCCGTGCAGGTCCGTACGGTTCGGAGGGGCGTCAGCGCACGGCGTCCACCGAGTTGGCCGCGCCGTTGCGGGCGACGTAGTCGCCGACCGTGTCGTCGCGGACGGCGGTGAACAGGGCCCGCACGCCATCATCGTTCAGGAGTACGACACTCTGCCCGTCCCGCTCGGCGGGCCTGTCGACCGGGGCGGTCAGGTACTCCACCAGCGAGGTCTTGAGGAGCCGGTGCGCGAGCCCGCGCAGCGTCCCGGCGGTGACCGAGTCGTCCACGGTCACCGCGCCGGTCACGGCCCGGACGAACCGGTCGATCTTGATCGGGTTGCGGGTGTCGAGGGCCTTGGCCGCGAGCGCGTGCAGGAACGCCTGCTGCCGCTTGATGCGGTCGAGGTCGCCGTCCGGCAGGTTCCAGCGCTGCCGGACGAAGTCGAGCGCCTCGACGCCGTTCAGGTGCTGGCTCCCCGCCTTCCACCGGCGCTCGTGCATCGGGTCGTAGGTGTCCTTGGTGATGGTGACGTCCACGCCGCCGAGCGCGTCGGTCATCTTCACGAACCCGCCGAAGTCGAGCGCGGCGTAGTGGTCGACGCGCACGCCGCTGAGCCGCTCCACGGTGCGGATCAGCAGCGAGGGCCCGCCGTGGGCGAACGCCGCGTTGATCTTCGTGGTGCCGTGCCCGGGGACCGGCACCCAGCCGTCCCGGGGGATGGAGATCAGCGACACCCGGTCGCCGCGCCCGGACAGGTGCACCAGCATGATCGTGTCGGCGCGGGCGCCCATCGACGGGATGTCCGCGCGCCGGTCGGAGCCGATCAGCAGCCAGTTCTCGCCGCGCCCGGTGGACGCCGGGCGGCCCGCACCGCTGGGCAGCGCCCCGGCGACCCGCCCGACCTCCCCGTTGTAGGCCCGTTGCAGCAGGTAGAGGCCGCCCGCGAGCAGTATCAGGACGCCCACCGCGAGCCCGCCGCAACCGATGGCGACCCGGCGCCGGCTCGTGTTCCGCAACAGCATGCCGCCCACCCTGCCGCCGCGGGCGCCGCGCGCCGCGCCGCCGGGCGGGCGGGGGCCGATTCTTTGACGACTCGCGGGTTTCGCGTTAGCCGGGCGAGACGCCGCCGGGCGCCGTTGACCGGCGGCGTCTCGGGCCGTGGGGACCGCGCGCCCGCGCGCGGTGCTGCTAGCCCTTGAGGGCGATCTCCAGCTGGTCGAGGGCCCAGTCCAGGTCGGCGCGCTCGATGACCAGCGGCGGCGCGAGGCGCAGCGTGGTCTCGTGGGTCTCCTTGGCGAGGACGCCGAGGTCCATGAGCCGCTCGCTGACCGGGCGGGCCGGGCCGGCCAGCTCGACGCCCGCCCACAGCCCGCGCCCGCGCACCTCGCGGACGAGGTCGCCGGGCAGCCGGCCGAGCCGGTCGTGCAGGTGCGCGCCGAGCGTGCGGGAGCGCTCCTGGTACTCGCCGGTCTTCAGGATCGCGATGACCTCGCGGCCGATCGCGCAGGCGAGCGGGTTGCCGCCGAACGTCGAGCCGTGCTGGCCGGGCTTGAACACGCCGAGCACGTCGCGGTCGGCGACGACGGCGGACACCGGCATGATGCCGCCGCCGAGGGCCTTGCCGAGGATGTAGACGTCCGGCACGACGCCCTCGTGCTCGACGGCGAACGTGGTGCCGGTGCGGCCGAGGCCGGACTGGATCTCGTCCGCGATCATCAGCGTGCCGTTGGCGGTGCACAGCTCCCGCACCGCCCGCAGGAACCCGCTCGGCGGGACGTTCACGCCGGCCTCGCCCTGGATCGGCTCGATCAGCACGCCGACGGTGTGCTCGTCCATCGCGGCCTGGAGCGCCTCGACGTCGCCGTACGGGACGGTCCGGAAGCCCGGCGTGTAGGGGCCGTAGGAGTCGCGGGCGTCGGGGTCGGTGGAGAAGCTGATGATCGTGGTGGTGCGGCCGTGGAAGTTGCCCTCGAACGTGATGATGTTCGCCTGGCCGGCCGGGACGCCCTTGACCTCGTAGCCCCACTTGCGGGCGGTCTTCAGCGCGGTCTCGACGGCCTCGGCGCCGCTGTTCATCGGCAGCACCATGTCCTTGCCGCACAGCTCGGCCAGCTCGCTGACGAACGGGCCGAACTGGTCGTGGTCGAAGGCGCGGCTGACCAGCGTGACGCGGTCGAGCTGCCGGCGGGCGGCGTCCGCGAGGCGGGGGTTGCGGTGCCCGAAGTTGACCGCGGAGTAGGCGGCCAGCATGTCGAGGTAGCGGCGGCCCTCGACATCGGTCAGCCAGGCGCCGTCCGCCTCGGCGACCACGATGGGAAGGGGATGGTAGTTGTGCGCGCTGTGGTCCTCGGACATCGCTCGCAGCTGGTCGGTTTGCGTCACGACGCTCCTTCGCGGCTCGGCCCGGCCGGTCGGGCCGGGGCATGGCTGGACACCGGACGAAGGGTCCGGTGCCGAGGGGAGGGCCGGGCGGGGTCCGGGTG